>JACZVL010000005.1 GCA_022572685.1 Pseudomonadota bacterium | reverse complement strand
TAAGGACCGCCGCGGTTTGGCGCGCCGTCCCCGTCAATCGAACAGCGCGTCGACGCCGGACTGGTCGAGCTTGGCGGTGTGGCCGTTGATGATGGCCGAGCACCTGTCGATGCGGGACTGCAGTTTGCGCGAGACCTCGCTCACGGCCAGTTCGATGCGGCCCGGCTCGCCGGTCGCGATCGACGCCTCGATGGCGGTCAGGCCCTGGGCGACCAGGACGTTCATCGCGGCCACGGTGTCGTCGAAGGGCTCGCGGTACTGCGTCGGCGCGTTTTGGTAGGCCAGGATCGCGAGGGCCTTGTCGGCGAACACGCTGTCCTGGAAGTGCTGCTCGTAGCTCTTGGGAGCCCAGGCCTTGGCGTCCTCGAAACACTCCAGCATCGTCGGCACCATGTCGATCAGCATGACGATTTCGTTGAAGTGATTGAGGTAGTCGGTCGCGAGCAGGGTCTCCGGGTTGATGTTCTTGCCCTTCACCAGGCGCGCGAGGGTGCGCGAATGGCTCGGCTGGCCTTCCGCCGGGCCCGGCCGGTCGGTATTCTCCGCGCTGTCCCACCCTGCAGTCATGACCATCCCTCGGCTTGGACCCAGCGCAACGGGCGCCCGAACCGCCGATTCGGACCCACTCCGCCGGGCTGCCCTGGGGCAGAGTAGGCCGGAGACTTCTTGAATTCGTTAACCGTCCGAAATGCAGGCGTTTCCTAGGAAATACAGGCGTTTCCTAGGGCAGATTCCGGCCCGGCGTCACTGTACCTGCGGTTCGCCGAGATCGGGGGTCGTGGCCTCCCCGGCCGCCCCGGCCTCGGGCGCCGCCTCGATATCCACCTCGGGCGGTGCGATCGCGCGGCAGTCGATAACCCAGACGTCATAGACCGGGTGCTCCATCGCCGAGACCGACGGGGAGGAGGCGAACATCCAGCCGGTAAACACCGGGATCGCGGGCGAATCCGGACGGATATCGACGATCTCCAGGAACGCCGCGCTCTCCGGGGTTTCGGTCGGCGGCTTCTTGTGGCAGGCGCGGGCGACGATCTGGAGGGTGCCGAAGCGCGCCGGCCGATCGAGCGGCGCCTCGATGGTCGAGACCCGCGCCGTGGTCTTGTCCAGGCCCTGCAGGATGGCGCCCAGGCGCCCGGCCTCCTGGCCCGCTTCCTGGCCCGCGGCCGGGCCGGCGCCCAGCGCCAGACCCAGTCCAATCAGGGCGGCGGCCCGGGACCGGGGAACTGGAGCCGCGCGGCGATGCTTCTCGAGGGTCACGGGTCGGGCCAGCCCGGTCTTGATCGCGTCCGCCGTCAATCCGCCTTTTTGTCGCCGCCGACCGCGGCGGCGCTGAAGATGAAGCGGCCGAGCAGGTCGACCACGTTGATCGAGCCCTGGGTGAAGGTGATCTCGCCACCGGGCGGAATCATCTCCTCGTCGCCGCCGGGCTCGAGTGCGATGAAGTTGCTGCCCAGGAGGCCATCGGAGATGATCCGGGCCGAGGTGTCGCGCGGCAGCCTGATCGCATCGGAGATGTTCAGGGTGACCACGGCGAAATAGGTTTCCGGGTCCAGTTCCTGGCTGTACACCGTGCCGATCTTGACGCCCGACATGCGCACCTCGCTGCCCGGCCCCATGCCCGAGGCGTCGTCGAACTCGGCGGTGACCTGGTAGCCGGCCGGCGTGGTCACGGTGCCGCTTCGGAAGGCGATGCCGACGAACATGGCGGCAACGATGAGCACCACCCCGCCCATCACGGTCTCGATCACGTTCCGTTGCATTACGGTCTCCCTCGTGCTTTCCCGCGCGTTCCGCCCGCTCGGGGCGTTATTCCGGCGTCCAGGGCTCGTAGTCGCCGGTGCCGCGCGCGCGCTTGCCGCCGGACAGGGTATGGCCGGGCGGCAGATAGGCCGCCCCGGTGCCGGTCAGGTTCGGCAGGTGCGCCTTCTCCCAGGGCCGCCGGGCCGGGCCCCCGGGGGGCGGCGGCTCGGCCACGGTGTGGTGCAGCCAGCCGTGCCAGTCCGGCGGCACCCGGCTGGCCTCGACCTCGCCGTTGTAGAGGACCCAGCGCCGCTCCTTGCGAATCGAGTCGGGGTGCACCTTGCCACCGCCCTTCTCCCGGAAATAGCGGTTGCCGAAGCTGTCGCTGCCGACCGCCTCGCCTTTGAGCCAGGTGTAGAGCCGCGTGCCGAGCGAGGTGCCTGCCATCGAATCCTCAATTTTTGTCGCGGGCGCGGGGGAATATTGCACCTCACCGCCGCTCAGTCCATATAGAAGCGGCCATGCCGGATTTTTGGACCGACTCGGGCTATCGCCTGCTGGAACCGGGGCCCCAGGGACACCTCGCCGTGGGGGATGATTTCCTGCGCGCCTACTTCCTGCGCCCGGAGCTGCGCCCGGTCGAGGAGTCCTGCGCCGCCGAGCGGGCGCTCCACGCGGCGCTGCTCGCCAATCCCCGCGAGGCGGTCTCGGAGGCGCGCCTGGCCGGGCTCGCCGATTCCGACGCGCGCGACAACTACCGGGTCGTGCTCGCCTTTCGCGACCGCCTGGCCGCGGCCAGCACTCTGGAGGAGTGCTATCTGCGACTGTTCCTGCCGGCGGACGAAGGCGACGCCCCAGGCGGCGACGCGATCCCGGTGCCGCCGCTGTTCATCGACCAGCTGGCGCACGTCATCCTGCGCGCCGTGCTCGAGGATTGCGAGGACGGCCTGCGGGCGCGCGCCGGCGAGCTTTTGTTCCGCGAGCAGAAGGTCACGATCAACGACGGCCACGTCATGGCGGCCGACGCCGAGACCGTGGAGATGCACGCCACCAGCGGCGGCTTCGGCTCCCTCGGCCGCCTGATCGTGGAGGCCCAGGCGCCGCTGCGCACGGTCCAGCTCGACGTGCTCGACGAGACCAACGCGGCGCTCTACTGGACCCGCGACCAGCGCTACGACACCGTGCTCAACCTGAACTTCGCCGGCGCCGGGCTGGACGCCCTGTGCCGGGTCCTGGAGGCCTGGGTCGGGCACTTCCTCGACCTTTCGGTCTCGATCCAGCCGGTCCAGACCATCGCCGACGAGAAATGGGTCTGGCACGTCGGCCTGGACGCCGAGGGCAGCGCCCTGCTCAACGACCTCTACAACGGAGTCGAGGTCGGCGAGGCGCGCCTGGCCCGCCTGCTCGCCCTGTTCCGGCTCGAGTTCGCCGACCCCAGCGTGATGGCCGCCGACATCGCCGGGCGCCCGGTCTACCTGGCCATGGCCATGACCCCGGACGGGAGCCTGCGCCTCAAGCCCCAGAACCTGCTGGTCAACCTGCCCCTTGCCGAGCGTGCGTGAGCCTGTGGCCGGCGCCGGTCCCTCGCTGGCCACCGGGCTGATCCTGGCGGCGGTGGCCGCGTCCTCGTTCGGCATCGTGATCACGCTCACGCGGGTCGCCTACAACGGCGGCGCCAGCGCCGGCGCGGCCATGGAAATCCGCTACCTGGTCGCGGTCGCGGTCATGTCCACGACCCTGTTGGCGCTGGGCCGCGGCTTGCGCCCGCCGCGCGCGCTCTACGGCGGGCTGCTCCGGGTCGCGCTCGGCAACCTCGGGGTCACCTTCGGCTACATGACCTCGATCCTGTTCATTCCGGTCTCCGTCGCCACCGTGGTGTTCTACACCTACCCGCTGATGGTGATCGCGGCCGCGTCGATGCTCCACGGCCAACGCCTCGGCTGGGGGCGGTTCGGGGCGTTCGGGCTCGCTTTCGCCGGCCTGGCGCTGGCGCTCGGCCCCTCGCTCGAGGTGCTCGACTGGCGCGGGGTCGCGCTCGCGCTGCTGGCCGCGGTCTCGGCGGCCACGGTGTTCATGATCTCGCCCAAGGTGCTGCGCGCCTATCACGCCCTCGGCGTCACGCTCTATTCCAACCTGTTCGGCGCCTGCATCATTCCCTTGTTTCTGCCGATCCTCGGCGGCTTCGTCCTGCCCGAGACGAGTTCCGGCTGGCTCGGCATGGGCGGTCTCAGCGTCCTTTACGCGGGCGCCATGCTGTCGATGTTCGTGGCGCTCCACGCCGCCGGCGCGGTACCCACCTCGCTGATCTTCAACCTGGAGCCCCTGGTCGCCATCGCCGCCGCGGCGATCCTGCTCGGCGAGCGCCTGATGCCGGTGCAGATGGCCGGAGTCGCCCTGGTGATCGGCGCCCTCATGCTGGCCAGCCTGGCCCGGCCGCGAGACTGATCGGGAGCGCGCGCCCGCGGCGCCCCCAGGATATCCCCCGTTTCCTCCCCAAATCTGGCGCTTTAACGATTCATTAATCGTTTCTCTGGTGACATGCGCCACATCTTGTGGTTAGATCGTTTCCCCCCACAAGATCTATCCGGACAGGCGTCGAGAGACGTTCCGGCGGAGTTTTTGGGGGGCGCGGGGCAACAAAATCAACACCTAAGACAGAGGGAACAGCAGGGTCATGCGGGTCGAACGCCGTTTCACGGATGCGAAGAAGGACGCCTACCAGAACATCGAGTTTCGCACGACCTCGAGCGAGATTCGGAATCCGGACGGCTCGGTGGTGTTTCAGGCCCAGGATATCGAGGTGCCGACCGGCTGGAGCCAGGTCGCCTGCGACGTCCTGGCGCAGAAGTATTTCCGCAAGCGTGGGGTGCCCGCCAAGTCGAGGCGGGTCGAGGAGAACGCGGTGCCGTCCTGGCTGTGGCGTTCGGTCCCCGCCGACTCCGACCCTGGCTCCGACTCCAATTCCGGTGCCGACCAGCCGGTGGATTCGGAAGGCGGCGAGACCAGTGCCAGGCAGGTCTTCGACCGCCTGGCCGGGACCTGGACCTACTGGGGCTGGAAGGGCGGCTACTTCGACACCGAGGAGGACGCGCGCGCCTTCTACGACGAGCTGCGCTACATGCTGGCGCGCCAGATGGCGGCGCCCAACTCGCCGCAGTGGTTCAACACCGGCCTGCACTGGGCCTACGGCATCGACGGGCCGAGCCAGGGCCACCACTACGTCGACTTCGAGACCGGCAGGCTGGTGCGCTCGACCTCGGCCTACGAGCAGCCCCAGCCCCATGCCTGCTTCATCCAGTCGGTCAGCGACGACTTGGTCAACGACGGCGGCATCATGGATTTGTGGATGCGCGAGGCGCGGCTGTTCAAGTACGGCTCGGGCACCGGCACCAACTTCTCGCGCCTGCGCGGCGAGAACGAGGCGCTGTCGGGCGGCGGCAAGTCGTCGGGCCTGATGTCGTTCCTCAAGATCGGCGACCGCGCGGCCGGCGCCATCAAGTCCGGCGGCACCACCCGGCGCGCGGCCAAGATGGTCAGCGTCGACATCGACCACCCGGACATCGAGGCTTACATCAACTGGAAGGTCACCGAGGAGCAGAAGGTGGCGGCCCTGGTCGCCGGCTCCAAGGCGTGCAACCGGCACCTGAACGCGGTCATGCAGGCGTGCAAAAAAGACCCGGCCGCGAACGACACCGCAAACGATTCGCCGAATAAATCCAAAGACGACGCCGACGCCGCCGCCGACGCCGCCTTCGACCCGAAACGCAACGCCCTGCTCAAGCAGGCGATCAGGGCCGCGCGCCGCGCCGATATCCCGGAGAACTACGTCCAGCGCGCGATCCGGCTGGCGCGCCAGGGCTTCACCTCGATCGAGTTCCGGACCTACGACACCGACTGGGATTCGGAGGCCTATCTCACGGTCTCGGGCCAGAACTCCAACAACTCGGTGCGGGTGACCAACGGCTTCATCGAGGCGGTGCTGACCGACGGCGACTGGGACCTGATCCAGCGCACCGACGGCAAGGTCGCCAAGACCCTTCCGGCGCGCGATTTGTGGGAGCAGATCGCGGTCGCGGCCTGGTCCTGCGCCGATCCGGGCATGCAGTACGACACCACCATCAACGAGTGGCACACCTGCCCCAACGCGGGCCGGATCAACGCCTCCAATCCCTGCTCCGAGTACATGTTCCTCGACGACACGGCGTGCAACCTGGCGTCGCTCAACCTGATGGCGTTCCGCCACGAGGACGGCCGCTTCGACGTCGCGGCCTACGAGCACGCGGTGCGCCTGTGGACCATCGTGCTCGAGATCTCGGTGCTGATGGCCCAGTTCCCGTCGCGCGAGATCGCCCAGCGCTCCTACGATTTCCGCACCCTCGGCCTGGGCTACGCCAACATCGGCGGGCTGCTGATGGCGCACGGCCTGTCCTACGACTCCGAGGAAGCGCGCGCCTATTGCGGCGCGCTGACCGCGATCCTGACCGGCGTCGCCTACGCGACCTCGGCCGAGATGGCCGCCGAGCTCGGCGCCTTCCCGGGCTATGCCGAGAACGCCGAGGCCATGACCCGGGTGATCCGCAACCACCGCTACGCGGCCTATGGCGAAGAGGCCGGCTACGAGGGGCTCTCGGTCAAGCCGGTGCCGCTCGACGCCGAGGCCTGCCCCGAGCGGGTGCTGATCAAGGCCGCCAAGATGGCCTGGGACCGGGCGCTGGAACTCGGCGCGGCGCACGGCTACCGCAACGCCCAGGTCAGCGTGATCGCGCCCACCGGCACCATCGGGCTGGTCATGGACTGCGACACCACCGGCATCGAGCCGGAGTTCGCGATCGTCAAGTTCAAGAAGCTGGCCGGCGGCGGCTACTTCAAGATCATCAACCGCACGGTGCCCGAGGCGCTGCGCACGCTGGGCTATTCCGAGACCCAGATCGAGGACATCATCCGCTACGCGGTCGGCCACGGCACCCTCGAGGACGCGCCCGGCATCTGCCACGCGCGGCTCGAGGAGAAAGGCTTCAACAAGGCCACGCTGCAGGCGCTGGAGGCGAGCTTGCCCAGCGCCTTCGACATCAAGTTCGCCTTCAACCAGTGGACCCTCGGCGCGGACTTCTGCACCAAGGTGCTGGGCTTCGACGAGGCGCGGCTCAACCACGTCGCCTTCGACATGCTGAGCGGGCTCGGCTTCACCAAGGCGGAGATCGAAGCCGCCAACACCTATTGCTGCGGCGCCATGATGCTGGAGGGCGCGCCGCACCTGAAGGCCGAGCACCTGGCCGTCTTCGACTGCGCCAACCCTTGCGGCCGGAGCGGCCAGCGCTGCCTCTCGGTGGAGAGCCACATCCGCATGATGGCCGCGGCCCAGCCCTTCGTCTCGGGCGCGATCTCCAAGACCATCAACATGCCCAGCGATGCCGACGTCGAGGACTGCAAGGACGCCTACATGCTGTCCTGGCGGCTCGGCCTCAAGGCCAACGCGCTCTACCGCGACGGCTCCAAGCTGTCCCAGCCGCTCAGCGCGGGCCTGCTCGAGAGCGACGAGGAGGCGGAGGAGGAGGACGAGAGCGTGGTCGAGCGCATCGCCGCCGCGCCCGCCGCCCAGCGCGCCGAGATCGTCGCCGAACGGGTCGTGGAGCGGATCGTGGAACGCGTCAACGTCGAGCGCCGGCGCCTGCCGCAGCGGCGCAAGGGCTACACCCAGAAGGCCATCGTCGGCGGGCACAAGGTGTACCTGCGCACCGGCGAGTACGTGGACGGCGGGCTCGGCGAGATCTTCATCGACATGCACAAGGAAGGCGCCGCCTTCCGCAGCCTGATGAACAACTTCGCCATCGCGATCTCGATCGGCATGCAGTACGGCGTGCCGCTGGAGGAATACGTCGAGGCTTTCACATTCACGCGCTTCGAACCCGCGGGCATGGTCGAGGGCAACGAAGCCATCAAGATGGCGACCTCGGTGCTCGACTACATCTTCCGCGAGCTCGCGATCTCCTACCTGGGGCGCAACGACCTGGCCCACGCCGAACCGAGCGACATGCTGCCCGACTCGCTCGGCAAGGGCGCGAACGAGGGCGACCTGCCGGTGGTGCAGCGCGCCACCGCGGCCGAGAACCTGCGCCTGGTCGCCTCGACCGGCTACGTGCGCAACCGCTTCCGGGTCCTGGAGGGCGGCGCCGGGCGGGCGCCGGCCACGGCCGCCAGCACCACGGCCACCTCGGGCGCCAGCCCAGGAATCGCCGGCGACATCGGCGCCGCCGGAGCCGTCGCGGTCCAGGCCGCCGTAATCCAAGGTGGGGGCGTCCAAGGCGGGGTCGCCGAGCGGGTGGTCCCGCGCCTGGAGCGCCTGCGCGAGGCACGGGTAAAAGGCTACGTGGGCGATTCCTGCGGCGAGTGCGGCAACTTCACCATGGTGCGCAACGGCACCTGCCTGAAGTGCACGACCTGCGGCGCGACCAACGGCTGCTCGTAGTACCGAGGGACCGTGCTCAAGCTTCACGCCGAACCGGTACTCGACGCCTGGCTCGACCCCTACGGGCACCTCAACGAGGCCTATTATCTGGTCCCCTTCAGCAACGCCTCCTGGGCGCTGCAGGAGCATTTCGGCATCGGGGTCGCGTACTTCGAGCGCGGCGGCGGCGCGCTGTACACGCTCGAGAGCCACATCCGCTACCTCAGGCAAGTGCGCGCGCCGGCGCTGATGGAGGTCGAAAGCCTGGTCCTGGGCTCGGACGCCAAGCGCATCCACATCGCCCACGTGATGCGTGTCGAGGGCGCCGTCTGCGCCACCTTCGAATGCCTCGGGCTGCACTACGACACCCGCGCCGGGCGCGGCGCCGCCCTGCCCGAGGCGGTCCAGGCGGCGCTCGCCGAGGCCCGGGCCCCGGAACTCCCCGACTGGGCCGGCCGCCGGGTGTCGCTGCACAAGACCTGATGCCAGAGCCCCCTGCGGCGTGCTATCAACAGGTTCCACAACGACAGGGGTGCAAGAGATGAGCGATGCGGTTAGCTGGGTTCTGGAACTCAGCGTCAAGGACGGCCAGCTCGACGCCTTCAAGGCGCTGGCCCGGGAGATGTCGGAGGCGACCCAGGCCGACGAGCCCGGCACCAGCCACTACGAGTGGTTCACCGGCGACGACGGCAAGACCTTCCATATTTACGAACGCTACGCGGATTCGGCGGCGACCATGGTCCATCTCGGGAACTTCGGCGCGAAGTTCGCCGAGCGTTTCCTGGCCTGCGCCGACCCGTCGCGCCTGACGGTCTACGGCGACCCCAGCGCCGAGGTCCGGGACGCCCTGGCCGGCTTCGGCGCCGCGCACATGACCCAGTTCGCCGGCTTCGCGCGCTAGGCCCGGCTCGAAGCTTCCAAGGCGGAATCCGGAACTTCCGTTAACCATAGCGGGTAACACCTTCATTTTTCACGTCTTTGTGACGCGAATAAGGTTACCACAGCGGATTAAAGTCGTGTACCAATGGAGCAACGGTTCCGTGGATTGGTGGGCAGGAGGTCGTGCTGGCGCGGAGCCGAACTATTTAGGGGAGATGTCATAACATGAAGAAGATGATCCTGAAAATCGAGGACTTGGAAGAGCGGATTGCACCAAGTATCGTGGGTTTGGATTTGACCATCAGTAACTCCGACGACGCTGCGGGCTCCGATGACAGAACTGATCTGCCAAACAAGGCTTCTAACGCCAATCATTCGGCTAACTTCTCAAATGCTGGCGTTTCCCACGGCGCGCCATAATCCTGCTGACTTATTTCGCTTGTAGGGATGGCGAGGTCGCTTCGGTGAAGCGATCTCCCCCCTCGCCCGCCGCGCGGCCCGCCATTACCCCATCGAATTGATATTTTTCCCATAGCTTGGGGCGGCCGTTCGACGCGCCGTCACGGGTTTTCCGCCACCGGAAAGGGTATCGGGTGAGCGCATCGGGTCCCATATTCCGCCGCGATCTGAGCATCAGCCGCCAGGAGGCCGATGGCGAGGTCATCCACGTGGTCAAGGACCTGGCGAGCGAGCGGTTCTTCCGCTTCGGCGCGGCCGAGTGGTTCATCATCGAGCGGCTCGACGGCACGACCACATCCGAGGAGATCGGCGCCGCGGCCAAGACCGAGTTCGGCGAGGAGCTGGACCCCGACACCCTGGCCGCCTTCGTCGAGAGCCTGCGGCAACGCGGGCTGATCGAGCCGCCCGAGGACGCGGCCGAGGACGGCTCCCGGCGCGCCACGGCGGCTGGCGCCGGTCCCCAGCGGCGCCGCCTGCGCGGCAGCCTGCTGTACCTGCGCTACAAGGTCATCGATCCCGACGCGCTCCTGGACCGCATGGTCGGACGGCTGCGCTTCTGCTTCACCCCCGCCTTCGTCGCCCTGTCCGCCGCCAGCATCCTGCTGGCGCTCGGCGTGGTGCTCGCCAACGGCGCCGAGCTGGCCCGCGACATAGGCGACATCTTCACCATCGAGACCCTGGTGGTCGCCTGGTTCGTGATCCTGCTGACCACGGTGCTGCATGAGTTCGCCCACGGCCTGACCTGCAAGCACTTCGGCGGCAAGGTTCACGAGATCGGCGTCCTGCTGCTGTTCTTCAACCCGGGGCTGTACTGCAACGTGAGCGACGCCTGGCTGTTCCCGGAGAAGTCCAGGCGCCTCTGGGTCACCTTCGCGGGCAGCTATTTCGAGTTTTTCCTGTGGGCGCTGTCGGTCCTGGTCTGGCGCGTGAGCGCGCCGGAGACGTTGTTCAATTACATCGCGCTGGTGGTCATCGGGACCTCGGGTATCCGGGTGCTGTTCAACTTCGTGCCGCTGATCAAGCTCGACGGCTATTACATGCTGAGCGACTGGCTGGAGATCCCGAACCTGCGCGCCCGCGCCTTCGGCTACCTGGGGTCGCGCGTGAAGGCGCTGTGGTCCTGGCGCCGGGCGCCCAGGCTGGAGGTCAGCCCCCGCGAGCGGCGCATCTATCTGACCTACGGCGTGCTGGCGTTTTTCTTCTCGATTTTGATGCTGTTCTGGATCGCCTCGCGCATCGGCGGCTTCTTGATCGAGAACTACGACGGCGCCGGGTTCCTGATCTTCATGGGCCTGCTGTTCCTGGTGTCCCGCGGCCCGTTCAAACGCCTGTTCACGCGCGGCCCGGGTGCCGGATTGGCACAGAATACCGCCGGAGCCGTCTCGCGCCGGGTGGTCTATTCGCTGGCCCTCGGCGGCTTCGTGCTGGCGCTGATCGTCGTGCGCATCGACATGCCGGTGTCGGGCGAGTTCAACATCCTGCCGGCCCACAACGCCGACGTGCGGGCCCAGGTCGAGGGCCTGATCGAGGAGATCGCGGTCGCCGAGGGGGACGCGGTCGAAGCGGGCCAGATCATCGCCCGCCTGGCGGGCCTGGAGAAACGCGCGGAGCTGGCCAAGATCGAGGCCCAGGTCCGCCAGGCCCAGGCCGATCTCAGGGGCCTCAAGGCCGGACCCATCGCCCAGGAGATCGCGGTCACGCGCCAGGAGATGGAGACCGCCAAGACCCGGCTCGAACACGCGCGCAACCGCTACGCCGAATACCGCGCCATCAACCGGCAGAAGATCGCCCGCGCCCACAGCGGCGTCGAGAAGGCGCAGGAACAGTTGCGCTTCGCCCGCCTGGAGTTGAAGCGCCTGCGGCCGCTGATCGACAAGAGGCTGATCTCGCAAAAGGATTTCTCCCAGAGCCAGGAGCGGGCCTCCGTGCGGGGCAAGGAGCTGGACGAGGCCCAGGCCGACCTCCGGGTCGCCATGGCCGACGAGCTGGCCGAAGTGCGCCAGGACCAGGCGGTGGCCGAGCAGGAGATCATGGAAGCGAAGGCCAAGCTCGACGTGCTGCTCGCCGGCTCCCGCCCCGAGGATATCGAGGCCATGGCGGCGGAGCTTGCGCGGCTCGAGGCCGAACGCGGCTACGTCGCCAGGCAGCTCGAACTGCTGGTCATCCACAGCCCGATCGACGGCATCGTCACCACCGCCAAGCCGCAAGAGAAGATCGGTGAGCTGGTCGAGCGGGGCGACCTGATCCTCGAGATTCACGAGTACCGCACCGCCATCGGCGAGATCCTGATCTCGGAGAAGGACATCGGCGAGGTCCGCCTGGGCCAGGAAGTGACCCTGAAGGCGCGCGCCTATCCCGGCCGCAGCTTCACCGGCGTGGTGACCGCCATCGCCGCCACCGCCATGGCGGAAGAGGAGGGCCTCAAGCGCAAGGTGGTCCGGGTCAATACCGAGGTCGAAAACGGCGATCTCGCCCTCAAGCCGGAGATGACCGGCTACGGCAAGATCTACGTCGGCGACCGGCGCCTGATCGAGATCGTTTCCCGGCGGTTCGTCCGGTTTTTCAGGGTCGAGTTCTGGTCCTGGTGGTAATACCCAGGGAGCGCGCGCGATCGAATCCTACCTCGGGCTGTTCCTGACCGCGTTTCTGGCCGCCACCATCGTGCCGTTCTCCTCCGAGGCCCTGCTGGTCGGCATGCAGGTCTCCGGGGCCTTTCCGGCGGCCGCGCTGTTGGCCGCGGCCAGCCTGGGCAACACGCTGGGCGCGGTCGCCAACTGGGGCCTGGGGCGATTCTGCCTGCAGTGGCGGGACCGCAAATGGTTCCCGGTCAAGGCCCGGGAGCTGGACCGCGCCAGCGCCTGGTTCAACCGCTACGGCATCTGGTCGCTGCTGCTCGCCTGGGTGCCGGTCATCGGCGACCCGATCACCCTGGCCGCCGGGGTGCTCAAGACGCGCTTCCTGCCGTTCCTGCTTCTCGTCGCCATCGGCAAGACCGGGCGCTATGCTGTGCTGCTGGGCACGGTCGACTGGCTGTGGCCCTAAACCAAGGAGACACGACCTTGTTCATCGCCATGAACCGCTTCCGAATCCTCAAGGGCGAGGAGGCCGAATTCGAGCGCATCTGGGCCGCGCGCGATAGCCATCTCCGGGCGGTCCCCGGCTTCGTCGAGTTCCACCTGCTGCGCGGACCCGAGGCGGCGGACCACAGGCTCTACGTCTCCCACACGCTCTGGCAGAGCCACCGGCAGTTCGAGGACTGGACCCACTCGGAGGCGTTCCGCAAGGCCCACGCCCGGGCCGGCGCCCGCAAGGACATCTACCAGGGGCCACCCCAATTCGAGGGCTTCGAGGTGGTGCAGACGATCGCGCGCGAGGGCTGAACCCAAGGCGGGCCGCAGTCCCCTCCAACGCACTAGCATTCCAATCGGGGTCGACCCCGAGTCGACCCCCTGGACCGAGCCCGATGTGACGGCCGCTCCCCGGCGACAAAAAAATTCGATTTTGTCAGCAATCCGCCTTGACTCCGTACTAAGGTACGTAGTGCAGAATGTGATCATGGAATCGAACACGATGACCGAATTGACCATTGGCAGGGCCGCTAAAAACGCCGGGGTCGGCGTTGAAACCATTCGTTTCTACGAGCGCAAGGGTCTGATCGAACAACCCCTGAAACCACGGCATGGTGGATACCGGAGCTATCCCATCGAGACCGTGCGGAGGATCAGGTTCGTCCGCCAAGCCCAGGAGATCGGATTTTCGTTGCGGGAAATCGAGGAGCTTCTGTCGCTGCGGGCCGATCCGTCCGCCGACTGCTCCGAGGTGCGCGAACGGGCGGCGGCAAAGCTGGAAGAGGTTGACCAGAAAATGGCGCAGCTCGGGCGAATCCGGTCGGCCCTCGATGAATTGATCGCGGCTTGTCCGGGCCGGGGCGCGCTACGCAAGTGTTCGATCATGGAATCCTTGGTCGCCGCCACCGGAGAGACCCGCGTACCCGCGAAGGCCGACCACCAGGAGAGCGCGAGATGACGAAATTTCTAAAACCAACGGGATTGGTTCTGGTGATGATGTGGTTGGCCGCGACGGCCGTTCTCGCCGATAGCCATGTCTACAAGCTCTACGTTGACGGGTTGGCCTGCCCGTTCTGCGCCTACGGCGTCGAAAAGAAGGTCGGCGGCCTGGACGGCGTCGAGAAGATCGACATCGATATCGATGGCGGCGTCGTCTTGGTGACCCTGGCCGACGGGGCGACCCTCGACGAGGCCGCCGCCAAGCAAGCCGTCGATGAGGCCGGATTCACCCTGCGCAAGTTCGAGGCGCCGAACAAAGAGTAGATCGAATGAGTCGAAGACGCCCCCTTTCAACTCGATCGGTTCGGTTCGCCGCGCTTCTGGCCGCCGGCATGGTTGCCATGGCGAACCCCGGCGCGGCCCACAACCCGATTTTCACACCCGGCCCGCACGTCGTCTACGGGGGCGGCCTCGAAGTGACGATCGGGTACACCCGGGACCGGGCGCGCGGCGCCGGCGACCGGGAGACCGGGCAGGAAGTCGAGCTCGAGTTCGAATACGGCCTGACCGCCGACTGGACGGCGGAGCTGGAATTGCCGTTCGTCACCAAGGACTTGAATGACGACGGCTCCTCCGGCTTGGGCGATATCGTGCTGCGCAGCCGCTATCGCTTCCTCAGGCTCGATACCCCGGGCGTTCAGCGTGCGGCGGCGGTCCTGGGCCAGGTCAAGCTTCCGACCGGCGACGACGGCCGCACCCCCCGGCTCGGCAGCGGCTCCACCGATTTCGTCGGCGGGCTGCTCTACGGCCACGAGAGCCGGCGCTGGTACTACAATCTGGCGGCGCGCTACCGGCTTAACACCGAAGGCGCCGGCGGTCTGGAAAAAGGCGACAGGCAGTTCCTCGACATCGTCGGCGGCGTCCGTCCCGCGCTCACCGGCTATCTCGAACCCGACACGGTGGTGTTCCTCGAGCTCAATTGGGAAAACGCCGGGCGCGACCGACTGAACGGCGCCGCCGTCGCCGACACCGGCGGCTGGGAGCTGTTCCTGTCGCCGGGGATATTCGCGACCTACCGGAACGTCGCGCTTCGAACCGGTGTGCAGATTCCCATCGCCCACGGCCTTGACGGGGCTCAGCCGGAATCCGCTTATCGGTTCAAGTTCGAGATCAAATACACCTTCTAGCCAATGATGGAATGGCCATGCGACGTAAGCTTCTCAAGGTCTTCGGTGGCGTTTTGCTCTTTCTGGCGGTTTTGCTGGTTGGCGGTTGGTTGGCCTTCGTGCCCTGGTCCAAGGAGCCAGGATTCGAATTCGTGATGGCATGGGGCGAGAAAGGCGGTGGCCCGGGGCAGTTCGACGACCCGACCGGCATCGCCGTCGCCGGCGGCGAGGTGTTCGTCGCCGATTCCCGAAACGGCCGTATCCAGGTCTTCGACTTCGACGGCACCTTCAAGCGCCAGTTC
The DNA here is from genome assembly GCA_022572685.1 of Pseudomonadota bacterium. GTDB lineage: Bacteria > Pseudomonadota > Alphaproteobacteria > Kiloniellales > J153 > JACZVL01. The sequence continues at coordinate 24,902 of JACZVL010000005.1, read as the reverse complement.
GGTGAGCCCGGCGAGAGTCCCGGCGCGTTGGGCCGGCCGATGAATCTCAGGATCGCCAACGGAGAACTCTACGTCGCCGAATACTGGAACGACCGCATCCAGGTCTTCGGCCTCGATGGAACCCCGCGCAGGATCATCGGAAGTGCCGGCAGCGGCCCCGGTCAGTTCAATGCCCCGGGGGGTATCGCCATCGCGCCCAATGGCGATCTCTTCGTGGCCGACTTCTACAATCAGAGAATTCAGCAGCTGCGCGCCGACGGCAGCTTCCTGCGCCAGTGGGGAACCACGGGCGAGGCCGGTATCTGGGCCGGTGAGTTCAATTACCCCACGGACGTGGTCCTGGGTCCGGGGGGCGTTCTTCTGGTCGCCGATGGCTACAATGACAGAGTGCAGCGGTTCGCGCCCGACGGCGGTTTCCTGGGCAAGTGGGGCGGTCCTTTTGGCATCAACATCTTCGGCCCGTTCAATGGCTGGTTCGCCACGGTCACGAGCCTGGCGGTTGACGGCAAGGGGACGGTTTTTGTCGCCGACTTCTATAACCACCGAATCCAGAGGTTCACCTCCGACGGCGCCTTTCTCTCGGCCTTCGGCGAGAAAGGGACCGGCCCCGGGCAGTTTTCCTACGTCACCGCGGTGGCCGTGGCCGGGGATGGCACGGTGTTCGCCGCCGACTACGGCAACAACCGCATCCAGAAATGGCGATCCATGGCGGACCAGGCGGGGCCATGATGATCGGGGATGAAGGGCGGAAAGTCGGTCTCGAGAAGCTGCTTCCGGGGGCTGGAATCGCCCCCAGGCCCGCTCTGCGGTGAACGGGGGCGATTTCAAGGACCTTCGCTAGGGGTCCTCCGGGAGACGGCGGAAAACCGGCCTTGAAAAAAATCGGCCCCGCGCGGGGGGCGGGGCCGAGAGGTCGTGCGAAGTCGCGACGTGTCGTGGTGGGTGTGTGACAAATTTGTAGCAAAAATTCGTCGATATTCTGTTTAAAGGTTTGCTTAATAAAATCGCCCCGGCGGTGGCGAGGCTGCGGAGTAAGTGGAAGATCGGCCTTGTAAGCCGTTGATCTCCCTACATATCAGGGAGGCTTTAAAATCCCCCTTATAATTTATGGGTAAATGGCGTCACCGGCCCGCACCGCGCCTCGGCTCGGGGGATCGCGTTAGCGCCGCCCTCCCGGCCAGGTCAACATCGGCATGTTTACGACCACGCCCGGCTGCTCCATTGCCAGATCGCCATTTCGCAGGCTCTCTCGAACCTCTGCGCCAGACTTCAGAATTCTGGCGGACGCCTGATCGTTCCAGGTGACGAAAACCACGGTCCGTAGCGGGCTGTAGCCGGGAAAGCCCGGTGGGCTCTCGAAGACGTCTGGCTGGAACCCCAGCGGCCCCATGGGTCCGGCCGGTTTCGGGCCGTTGGTGAAGACGTAGACCCGGGCCAAGGTTTCCTTCGGTACCTTGGCGAGCGCCGGAACCACGAGGACCGGTGACCCCATCATGTCCGTGAGCAATTTGGCGATTTCGGAGTCTGAAGCCTCGGTGTGAAGGAACAGGATTTCTTGCCCTTCACTGTAACCCGTGACAGGCGGGACAACCGGGGCCTCGCCGGACATCATGCCCGCCATGGGCATCATGGTGTTTTCCGTCATCTGCCCCCAGACCGGAGATGCCGTAACCAGGGCCAGAAACAGAATCGCGACTAGCTTCTTGGTCTTCAGGACAGGTCTCATCACCGCGCCTCCTGTTTCGGATCAATATCGAAGGCGCAGCCTAAACGCCGTAGCACGGTACGGAGTCAAGCCTGAAGCCGCCGCAACAGCGGTCGACACCTACGCGACATAAACCAGACAACGCGACGCGTCAGCGACACCAGGGGCCGCGCTGCTTGCCCGGCCCCGTGTCCGGGGTTATGCTCGCGCGCAATTATCGAATGGAATCAACGAGTCTATAGGGAGTCACGACATGGCAGGAGAGGTTGACGCGCGCTTGGCGGACTTAGGCATCGAGGTCCCGGAGGCCGCCGCGCCGGTCGCCAACTACGTGGGCTACGTGCGCAGCGGCGACCTGGTCTTCATCTCCGGCCAGGTGCCGCTGGTCGACGGCGCGTTCAAGTTCCAGGGCAAGGTCGGAGCCGAGTTCTCGGTCGAGGAGGGCCAGGAGGCGGCGCGCATCTGCGCCATCAACATCATCGCCCAGCTCAAGGCCGCCTGCGGCGGCGATCTCGACCGGGTGCGGCGCATCGTGAAGCTGGGCGGCTTCGTCAACTCGACGCCCGAGTTCGCCGATCAGCCCAAAGTGATCAACGGCGCCTCCGATCTCATGGTCGCGGTGTTCGGGGACGCCGGCAAGCACACCCGCGCCGCGGTCTCCGCCGGCGCCCTGCCGCTCGGCGTCGCGGTCGAAATCGACGCCATCGCCGAGATCGCCTGAGGTCGTTTTGTTAACCAACTAGGGGGTTTATGGCGGCGATGACCAAACCGCTCGCCAAATTGCCCAAAGAGGCGCGGGACTTCCTGAAGGCCCATCCCAAGGTCGAATCGGTCGATGCGATCTTCGCCGACCTTTCGGGCATCCTGCGCGGCAAGCGCTACCCGATCGACTTTCTGGCCAAGCTCTACGGCGGCGAGGTCGCCATGCCGGCCTCGGTCTATCTGCTCGACACCATGGGCGCGAGCCACGACCCCGGCGGCATCGGCTTCTCCGACGGCGACCCCGACGCCGCCGTGCGGGTGGTGCCGGGCTCGCTCAAGCCGGTGCCCTGGGCGGCGCGGCCGACTTGCCAACTCATGACCACCCTGGTCATCGAAGACGCCGCCCCCTACCCCTACGAGCCGCGCAACATCCTGGCCCGGGTGGCCGCGCGCTTCGCCGAGCTCGACCTCACCCCGGTGGTGGCGATGGAGCTCGAGTTCTACCTGATCGATCCGGAGCGCACCGAGGCTGGCGCGCCGCGGCCGCCGATCTCGCCGCTCACCGGCGTGCGCGAAACCGGCACCCAGGTTTACGGCATGGCCGAAGTCGCGGCCTTCGACGCCCTGCTCGACGAGGTCACCAAGGCCTGCGCCGCCCAGGACATCCCGATCGGCGCCACGACCGCGGAATACGCGCCCGGGCAGTACGAGATCAACCTGCGGCACGTCGACGACCCGCTGCTCGCGGTCGACCACTGCGTGCTGTTCAAACGCGCGCTCAAGGCGGTGGCGCAGCGCCATGGCCTGCGCGCGAGCTTCATGGCCAAGCCCTACCTGGACCAGACCGGCAGCGGCCTGCACATGCACCTCAGCCTGCTCGACGGGCAGGGCCGCAACGTTTTCGACGGCGGCCAGGCGCCGGCCAGCGCCGCGCTCGAGCACGCGGTCGGCGGCGTGCTCGCGACCCTGCCCGAAGCCATGGCCTTCCTGGCCCCCAACGTGAACTCGTTCCGGCGCTTCCAGCCCAACCTGTTCGTGCCGATCCGGCGCTGCTGGGGCTTCGAGAACCGCTCGACGGCGCTCCGCATCCCGCTCGGCCGGGGCGCGGCGCGGCGCATCGAGCACCGGGTCGCGGGCGCCGACGCCAACCCCTATCTCGCGCTCGCGACCCTGCTCGCCGGCGTCCACCACGGGCTGACCGAGAGAATCGCGCCGCCGCCGGCGTTCGAGGGCAACGCCGGCTTCGCCCCCGACCCGGACCTGCCGTTCCGGCCGCGGCCGGCGCTCGCGCGCCTGCTCGAGTCCGAGGTGCTGGCGGATTATTTCGGCGCCGATTACCCGGGCCTCTACGCCGCCTGCAAGACCGCCGAGCTCGACACCTTCGAGAACCACATCGACGCCCGCGAATACGCCTGGTACCTGCAGCCGGAGTGAGGCGGCCGCGTTCCGGCCCCGGGCCCCGATGTCACAGCGGAACACCGCAAAGCCCTAGACCAGGCCGAAGCCGCCGAGGTCAACCTGACCTGCCCCTGGCCAAGCGCTTCACCGAGCTCCTGGGCGGCGAGATCGAGATCGAGAGCCGGCTCGGCCAAGGCACCGAGATCACCCTGCGGCTGCCCCGCAATGGGCGCGGCCGGCCCACCACATCCAAGCGGGCCGCCGCCCGAGGCCGCGTCGGCGGGTGCGTCGAATTGGCCCGGGCCCACCGGTTTCACTCGTTCCCTATTGAATTGGCCCACAAAAATGTCCTTTTGCGGTGCAACAAAAGTGTCGCATTTCGCCGTGACTGCTGCTATATATCCGCGCCATGAGCAGTTCCGAGAAAAATTCGAAACCCGAACCCGACCGCAAATACGATACGAAAGAGCGCAAGTGCCTCAAGTGTCGTGAGGAATTCCTGAGTAGCTGGCCCGGCGAGCGAATCTGCCGGACCTGCAAGAGTTCCAGCGCCTGGCGCGAAGGCATCGCCGCCTGACCTGCTAGCCAGGCAGGTTGCCCAGGCAGTTTCCAAGGAGCGCGACCGGGGAAGGGTCAGGCTCCAAGGTCTTGGTAGCAAAGGCTTCCGGCACCGCCGGACCGCGATGATTCCCGCGCAGGGCGGGGCCGTTGAGGTGGGGAGTGGTAGCTGTAGCCCGGGTTCTTGCGCCGGCGCGCCGACCGATCGGCGCCGGACCCTGTCGTGTGGCCGGAACGCCTGCCCACCCCTCCCGCCAGGCGCCGCGACTCGCTATAGTCGGTGCCGTCCCTACCCCCTGCGGAGCGACACCATGCCCGGGCCCGAGACATGCCTGACGGCGCCGAACCGGTAACCGCCACCCTGCTGGGCGCCATCGACGAGGTCAGCGCCGAGGCCTGGGACGCCTGCGCGGGCGCCCAAAACCCCTTCGTCAGCCACGCCTTCCTGAGCGCCCTGGAGCGGAGCGGCTCGGCGGTTCCCGACCAGGGCTGGCAGCCGCGGCACCTGGTGGTCCCCGATCGTGATGGCGGGTTGCTGGGGGCGGCGCCGCTCTATCTCAAGAGCCATTCCTACGGCGAATACGTCTTCGACTGGGGCTGGGCCGACGCCTACGAGCGCGCCGGGGGCAGCTACTACCCCAAGCTTCAGGCCTGCGTCCCCTTCACCCCGGTGACCGGGCCGCGCCTGCTGGTCCGGCCCGGCGCCGAGGCCGAAGCGGTCTCCGCGACCCTGATCGCCGGCCTGACCGAGGTCGCGCGGCGCCATCAGGTGTCCTCGCTGCACGTCACCTTTTGCGAGCAAGCGGAGTGGCGGCAACTCGGCGACGCCGGGTTCCTGCGGCGCACCGGCCGGCAGTTCCACTGGCACAACCGGGGCTACGACAGCTTCGACGCCTTCCTCGACGGGCTCACCTCGCGCAAGCGCAAGATGATCCGCAAGGAACGGCGCAAGGTGGCCGAAAGCGGCATCACCCTGCGCGCCCTGCGCGGCGAGGCGATCGAGCCGCGCCACTGGGACGCCTTCCACCGCTTCTACCTGGCGACCGCGGACCGGAAATGGGGCAGCCCCTATCTGACCCGTGACTTCTTTCACCGACTGGGCGAGACGCTGACCGAGCGCGTGGTCCTGGTGGTCGCCGAGGACCGGGGCGAGATGATCGCCGCCGCGCTCAACCTGCTCGGCGAGGACGCGCTCTACGGCCGCAACTGGGGCGCGCTCGGCGATTATCGCTTCCTGCACTTCGAGGCCTGCTACTACCAGGCCATCGAGTTCGCGATCGAGCATGGGCTGGCCCGGGTCGAGGCCGGGGCCCAGGGCGAGCACAAGATCCAGCGCGGCTACATGCCGGTGGAAACCTACAGCGCCCACTGGATCGCCGATCCGGGATTCCGCGAGGCGGTCGAAAACTACCTGGCCCACGAGCGGCGCGGGATCGCCGGCGAGATCGCCGGCCTGGCCACCTTCGGGCCGTTCCGCCAGGACCGGGACTGACCGCCGCATACCCACGGCGGCTCTAGGGAATTAACCAATCCGAAACCATGCTGGCCAATGATGGCGGCCTGCGCGCCCTTTGGGGGGGGCGGCGCCAATCCTTGCTTGTCGTTTCGGGGCCAGGGCCGGGGGTGACTCAACCCGTTTACGGAGTATTCGCCAATGTTCAGGAACTTCGTTGCCCTTCAGTTTTCGGTCGCGCGGATGGTTCGCGGCGGCCTGCTCACGGTCTTTCTTCTTGCCATCGCGCTCACCGCGCCGACCTTGGCCGGCGAGCCCCTGCCCCAACCCAGCGGCCGGGTGATTCTGACCATTTCCGGCGCCATCGAGAACACCAACGGCGACGGCGTCGCGCGCTTCGACCGCGCCATGCTCGAGCGGCTCGGCGTCACCAAGGTCAACACCTCGACCTCCTGGACCGATGGGGTCACGAGGTTCGAGGGCGTGCTGGCGCGCGACCTGCTGAAGGCCGTGGGCGCCACCGGCGACCAGGTCTCGGCGCGGGCGCTCAACGACTACGCCATCGAGATCCCGTTCTCCGACTTCGAATCCTACGACGTGCTGTTCGCCTTCAGGATGGACGGCGTCGACCTGACGCCGCGCGACAAGGGACCGCTGTGGATCGTCTATCCACGCGACGAGCATCCCGAGTTGCGGAACCAAAACATCGATGCCAAGTGGCTCTGGCAGCTGGTCAACCTCGACGTTCAATGAGCCTTTCGATCCGAGGCCGACGGTATGTTCTGCCGCTGATTACGATTCTCGTATTCGCGGTCACCCTGCTGCTCGGCTTCGGCAAGCTCCTGCAAGAAAGCCGGGACAACCCCGGCGACATCAAGGAACTGCTCTACTGGTCGGCGTCGCAGACCGTGGTCGAGTACTGGCGGTTCGCCGGCGCCCTCGACCGCTACGCCGCGGAGCCAGGCCGCGCCACGCGGGACCAGGCGCTGCTGCGTCTGGATGTGCTGTGGAGCCGACTCGACGTCTACGAGGGCGGCGAGGTCGGCGCGCGGCTCCTGACGGTCGAGGGAGCGGCGGAGACCATCGCCGCGCTCGGAGAGACGCTCAGGGAGATCGAGCCGCGGTTGCGGGCCCCCCTGGGCGCCGGCGACGGCCCCGCGATCGCGGCGATCCGGGAGCGCCTGGCGCCGCACGCCTATCTCTTGCAGAGCCTGGCGCAACGGACCAATCTCTCCGAGCAGGGCCGCGCCGCCGATTTCCGCGTGGCGACCGCGCAAACCTATTGGCTGCTCCTGATCCTCCTGCTCGGGGTTATCTTGAGCGGCGCCATGCTGGTCGCGCTACTGTTCCGCGAGACCAAGGCCACGACCAAACTGCTCGCCACCGCGGAAGCGGCCGAAGCGACGGCCCAGGACGTCGCGGAACGGCTCGGCGCGGTCCTCAACAACTCGGTCGTGAGCATCGTCACCATCGACGGCCAAGGCACGATCGTGTCCTTCAATCCGGCGGCGGAGCGCCTGTTCGGTTACAGCGCGGCGGATGCGGTGTCGAATGACGTGACCATGCTGATGCCCGAGGAAATCGCCGTGGTTCACCAGCATCATCTGGCCCATCGCACCAACCCCGCGGCCGCCATGGTGATCGGCAGGACCCGCGAGCTGATCGCGCGCCATGCCGACGGCTCCGTCTTTCCGGTGGAGATATCCCTGGGCGAGATGCGGCTTGGCGACCGGATCAACTTCGTCGGCTTCATCGTCGACATCAGCGAACGCAAGCGGGCCGAAAACGCCCTCAAGTCGAGCGAGCAGCGGTTCCGCGACATCGCGGATATCGCCAGCGACTGGATCTGGGAAACCGACAAGCATGGGCGTTACACCTATTTTTCGGGCAAGATGGAGAAGGTCACCGGCCTCAACGCCGAGGACCTTCTCGGCAAGACCCGAAAGGAACTGCCCTGGGCCGACGACAACGATCCCAAGTGGTGGCAGCACCACGAGACGATCTCCGCGCGGGAGCCTTTTCGCGACTTTTACTTCGACATTCGCGGGCCGAACATCGAGACCCGCCAAGTGCGCATCAGCGGCATTCCGATCTTCAACGCCGTGGGTGAGTTCGACGGCTATCGGGGCACCGGCACCGACGTGACCGCCCAACTCGAGGCCGAACGCGAGGTGATTCAAAAGACCCACTTGCTGCGCACGACCTTCGACAACATTTCCGAGGGCATCATCCTGGTGGACGCCGACGGCCAGGTAGCCGCCTTCAATTCCCGATTTCAGGAGCTGTTCGAACTGCCACCGGAAACGATTGCGACCGGCATGCCCTACCGGCAGATCGCCCATTACCTTGCCACACGGGGTGAGTTTGGCTCCGGCGATGTCGATGAACTGGTCGATCGCCGCATGAAAGCCTTGATGCAAGACAGGCCCCATATCGACGAACATTCCCGCCCCAACGGCACGGTACTCGAACGGCGCATGAATCCGCTTCCCGGCGGCGGCTTCACCGCCACCTTCGCCGACATCACCGACCGCAAGCGGATCGAGGAGGAGTTCCGCCAGGCCCAGAAGATGGAAGCGATCGGCCGCCTGGTCGGCGGAGTCGCCCACGAGTTCAACAACCTGCTGACCGCGATCGGCGGCTTCGCCCACCTGGTCCATCGCCAGGCCGACAATCCGGAGGTCGTGCGCGAGTGGTCGCAGGACATCATCAGCGCCGCCGATCAGGCCGCCAGTCTGACCAGTCAGCTACTTTCCTTCAGCCGCAAGCAGATCCTGGAGGCCAAGGTCGTCAGCGTCGCCAAGGTTCTGGAGGATACCGCGGTTCTGATCGGCCCCCTGGTGGGCGGCCCGATCTCCCTGGATATCGAAATACCGGAGAAGGAGATCTGCGTCAGGGCCGATCCGGGGCGGCTCGCGCAGGCCCTGCTCAACCTGGCGATCAATGCCCGGGACGCCATGCCCGATGGCGGCAGACTGTCGATCGGCAGCGATCTCGCCGATCTCGACGAAACCGCGATCGCCGGCTTCGAACAAGCCGACCCGGGACGCTACGTCGCGATCTCGGTCACCGATACCGGTACCGGCATCGGCGACGACGTGATCGCGCAGATCTTCGAGCCCTTCTTCACGACCAAGGAAGAGGGCGAGGGAACCGGACTCGGCCTGGCCATGGTCTACGGCATGGTCCAGCAGTCGGGCGGCGTGATCACCGTCGACAGCGAGATCGGCCGAGGCACCGTGTTCACGATCTACCTGCCCCATTTGGACGAGGACATGACCGGCCTGCGCGAATTGGCCGAGGGCAAGGACGCGCTGATCGGCTGCGAGACCGTGCTGCTGGTCGAGGAAGAGGCGGCGGCGCGGCGGCGCGCGCGCATCACCCTGGAGACCCTGGGCTACACGGTCCTGGCGACCAACGACGGCATGAAGGCCGCCGAGATATTTCAACAACAGAGCTCCGCCATCGACCTGTTGGTGGTCGGCGTCAGTTTGCCCGGGCTCGGCGGCGGCGCGCTGGCCGCCATGATGACCGCCGAAACGCCGGACCTTCGTGTCCTCTACATTGCGGGCGAAGCCGATACCGGCATCATGGCGGAGATCGACCAGGTCGCTAACAGCGGCCTTCTGATCAAGCCTTTCGACCCGAAAGACCTCGCCCGTAACGTGCGCGAGATTCTCGACACGGCGCCGCTGCAAACCAGCGCCGCCTGATTCGAACCTAGCAACGCCCCTGGAAACCACGGACAATCGCCATGGAACTGGACCTTCAGAAACTTCACATCCTCATCGTCGAGGACAACCCGCGCACCCTCAAGCTGATTCAGGCCGTGCTCAAGGACATGGGTGTCGGCCAGGCCTTCACCGCAAGGGACGGCCGCGAGGCCCAGACGTTCCTGGACGGCGGCGGTGACCTGATCAACCTGATCATCTGCGACTGGAACATGCCGCGCATGAGCGGACTCGACCTGCTCAAGCAGGTGCGCATGACCATGCCCGAGATGCCGTTCCTCATGGTCACCGCCCGCGGCACCATCGACTCGGTCATGGCCGCCAAGAAGAGCGGCGTCAGCGGCTACGTCGTCAAGCCGTTCTCGCCGGCGGAGCTGGAACAGAAAGTCGTCGCCTTGGCGCGTCGGATCGACGAAAACTAACGCGTTTTCCGCTAGCTCGGGTCTCGGGTCGGCGAGGCGGTGCGCCCCGCCGTCACCACCTCTTGCATTTCTTGCGCAGGCGCCGGTAGCTCGCCGGGGAATCGAGCTTCGCCTGCGCCGCGCGCAGCGCCTGGCCGATCTCCCGGAACAGCGGTTCGGCCAATTCCTTCATCAACGCCCGGACCTCGGATTTGGCCGCCTCGGCCGAGGTCACGAAAATCGGCCGCGCCCCGGTCGGAATGCGCAGCGAGGTCAGCACCCAGCGCAGCCGGGGCAGGAAGCGGTCGATCTGCTTCTGCGACGTGCTCATGTGCTGCCGCTCGTGGGCCAGGATCGCCCGGTAGGCACAGCTGCCGCGGCGATACTCGCGGGCAACGTAGATGTCCGGCGAGGGGTGGCGGATCGCCAGCTCCGTGCGCCGCACCCAGAAACAATAGCCCGCGCCCCGCGGCCGCCACTCGAAGCGCACCGCCCAGCCGAACTCGAGCCCGGTATCGGCCCGGCCCAGGACCCGCTGGCCCGGGCCGTGCGGCGCCTCGCGGTTGAGCTCGGCGATGCCGAGATCGTGGTGCAGCCGCGGTTCGGGGATATCGATCTTGAGCTCGATGTCGTAGTCGATGCCGGGATCGCCCGGGCAGTCCGCCGTTGCCTGGGCCGATGCCGCCAGAACCTCGGTGGAGGCCATCAGCAACAGCGCCAGAACCACGCCGCACGGCCGCGTCATACCTAGACACCGTCCCAGGCGGCGAGCAGGTCCTCGGCGGCGCGTTCCTCGAGCGGGGCGCGGGGCACGGGCGGGGCGCCGTCGAACAGCGCCGGAAACGCCACCTCGACCCGGGGCTCGGGCCCGGGAGTGGCGCGCAGCAGGCCGCGGGCGCGGATTTGCGGGTCTTCGAGCACCTCGGCGGGCTCCAGCACCGCCTGGTAGCAGCAATCCACGCCGGCGAGCAGCGCCTGCCACGCGGCCAAGGGCCGTGCGGCGATCGCCTCGGCGACCGCCGCGATCAGGGCGGTCTGGGGCAGGGCTTCCCACTGCCGCGCGATCCAGTCCTCGCGGTCCAGCGCGCGGCAGAAGTTGGCCCAGAACTTGGCCTCGAGCGCGCCCAGGGTGACGAAGCGCCCATCCGCGGTCGCGTAAACCTGGTAACAGGCGGCGCCGCCGTTGAGGCGCTCGGCGCCGCGCCGGGGCTCGTGGCCCGGGCGCAGCGCGGCGGTCAGCACCAGCGCCTGCCAGCCGAGCACGGTCTCGGCGATGCTGGTGTCGATGCTGGCCCCCGCCCCGGTCCGCTCCCGGCGCAGGAGCGCGGCGACCACGGTGAGGGCCGCCTGCATGCCGCCGGCGAAATCGGCGGTCGGCGGATGCGCGCTCACCGGCCGGTCGGACGAGCCCGAGGTGGCGAGCCCGCCGGCGAGCGCCATGTAGTTGATGTCGTGCCCGGCTTTCAGCGCCGCCGGGCCGGTCTGGCCGAAGCCGGAGAGCGCGCAGTGCACGAGCCCGGGGTTGATCTCGCGCAGCGCCGCGGCGCCCAGTCCCAACCTGTCGAACGCCCCCGGCCGATAGGATTCGACCAGCGCGTCCGCCTTTTCCACCAGCCGCACGAAGGCCGCCTTGCCGGCCGCGTCCTTGAGGTCGAGGCGGACCACGGTCTTGCCGGCGTTGACCAGCTTGTAGAAGGCGGAGACGCCGTCGCCGTCGAGCGGCGGGACGGCGCGCATGGGGTCGCCCGCGGGCGGCTCGACCTTGACCACCTCGGCGCCGAGGTCGGCCAGGATCTGCCCGGCGTAGGGCCCGGGCAGGTATTGCGAGAGGTCGAGGACGCGGAAACCGTCCAGGCAGCGCGCGGGCATCGTCTTGTCCCCGGCCGGGCCGCTTGGCTCCCGCGGGGTTACTTCACCAACTCGGGGGTGTCCTTGGAGGATTTGCGGCCCTTGCCGCGTTTCTTCGTGCGCTCGGCGCTTTGGTACGCGAAGGTCGGCTCACCGTCCTCGAAATCGACGCGCACCACGCCGCCCTTGGCGAGCTTGCCGAACAGCAGTTCCTCGGCGAGCGCCTTCTTGAGCCGGTTCTGGATGACCCGGGCCAGCGGGCGGGCGCCGAACACCGGATCGTAGCCCTCCTTGGCCAGCCACTCGCGCGCGGCGTCGGTCAACTCGATGACCACGTTGCGGTCGGCGAGCTGGGTCTCCAGCTCCATGACGAACTTGTCGACGATGTGGGTCATGACCTCCGGCGAGAGCGCGTTGAAGCCGATGATCGCGTCCAGCCGGTTGCGGAACTCCGGCGTGAACATGCGGTTGACCGCCTCCTCGTCCTCGCCGACGCGCGTCTCGCGCTCGAACCCCATCGCCGGCTTGGCCATGTCGGCGGCGCCGGCGTTGGTGGTCATGATCAGGATCACGTTGCGGAAGTCGACCGCCTTGCCGTTGTGGTCGGTCAGCTTGCCGTAGTCCATGATCTGCAACAGGATGTTGAAGATATCCGGATGCGCCTTCTCGATCTCGTCCAGCAGCATGACCGCGTGCGGGTGCTGATCGATGGCGTCGGTCAAGAGGCCGCCCTGGTCGAAGCCGACGTAGCCCGGCGGCGCGCCGATCAGGCGCGAAACCGAATGCCGCTCCATGTACTCGGACATGTCGAAGCGGACCAGCTCGACGCCCATCGAGCGGGCGAGCTGGCGCGCCACCTCGGTCTTGCCGACCCCGGTCGGGCCGGAGAACAGGTAGCTGCCGATCGGTTTCTCCGGCTCGCGCAGGCCCGCGCGGGCCAGCTTGATCGCGGCCGAAAGCGCGGCGATCGCCTTTTCCTGGCCGAACACCATGGTCTTGAGGTCCCGCTCCAGGTTCTTGAGCGCGGTGCGGTCGTCCTTGGACACGCTCTTGGGCGGGATGCGGGCGATCTTCGCGACCACCACCTCGACCTCCTTGACGCCGATGATCTTGCGGCGCTTGGATACAGGGACCAGCATCTGCGAGGCGCCGGCCTCGTCGATCACGTCGATGGCGCTGTCCGGCAGCTTGCGGTCGCCGATGTAGCGCGACGCGAGCTCGACCGCGGCACGGATCGCCTCGCTGGTGTAGCGGACCTTGTGGTGTTCCTCGTAGTAGGGCTTCAGGCCGCGCAGGATCTTGACCGCGTCCTCGATCGAGGGCTCGTTGATGTCGATCTTCTGGAACCGCCTGACCAGCGCCCGGTCCTTCTCGAAGTAGTTGCGGTACTCCTTGTAGGTGGTCGAGCCGATGCAGCGCAGGCGGCCGCCCTGCAGCGCCGGCTTGAGCAGGTTGGAGGCGTCCATGGCGCCGCCCGAGGTGGCGCCGGCGCCGATCACCGTGTGGATCTCGTCGATGAACAGGATCGCGCCATCGAGCTCCTCGATCTCCGTTATGACCGCCTTGAGCCGCTCCTCGAAGTCGCCCCGGTAGCGCGTGCCGGCCAACAGCGCCCCCATGTCGAGGCCGAAGATGGTCGCCTCGCTCAGCACCTCCGGGACCTCGTTGTGGACGATGCGCCGGGCCAGGCCTTCGGCGATCGCGGTCTTGCCGACGCCCGCGTCGCCGACGTAGAGCGGGTTGTTCTTGGTCCGCCGGCACAGCACCTGGATGGTCCGCTCGATTTCGTCGATGCGGCCGATCAGCGGGTCGATCCGGCCGTCCCGCGCCTTCTGGTTGAGGTCGACGCAGTAGGCATCGAGCGCCTCGCGCCCCTTGCGCACGACCTTTTCGGTCTCGGCTTCCTCCTCGGCGCCGTGGACCGTGCGGTCCTCCTCCTGGCCGAGCACCTTGGCGATGCCGTGGCTGATGTAATTGAGCGCATCCAGGCGGCTCATCTCCTGTTCCTGGAGGAAGTAGACCGCGTGGCTCTCGCGCTCCGAGAACATGGCGACCAGGACGTTGGCGCCGGTCACCTCCTCGCGGCCCGACGACTGCACGTGGATCGCGGCGCGCTGCAGCACGCGCTGGAAGCCGGCGGTCGGCTTCGCGTCGCCGAGTTGCGCGGTAATCAGATTGGACAGCTCGTTGTCGATGTAGTCCTGAATTTCGCCGCGCAGGCGGTCGAGGTCGACCCCGCAGGCCCTGAGCACCGCGATGGCGTCGGGATCCTCGGTCAAGGCCAGCAGCAAGTGCTCCAGCGTCGCGTATTCGTGGCGCCGCTCGTTGGCGTAGGCCAGGGCCCGGTGGAGAGTCTGCTCGAGATTGGCCGAGAGCATTCGTCAGCTATTCCTTTTCTAGGGTGCATTGCAAGGGATGCTCATTCCGTCTTGCGTAGTCTACCACGGAACTGACCTTGGATTCAGCCACTTCGTAAGTGAAGACGCCGCACATGCCCACACCGCGCTGGTGAACGTGCAGCATGACGCGCGTGGCCTCCGAACGGTTCATGCCGAAAAACTTCTCCAGGACGTGAACGACGAACTCCATCGGCGTGTAGTCGTCGTTCAACATCAAAACCTTGTACATCGACGGGGTCTTCGTCTTGGGCCGGGTCTTGACGATCACGTCCGTCGACGGGATGTGGTTTCCCTTCTTGTCTCCGTCACTCATGGTGGATGGGTATCTGCTCATCTCTTGCCGGCCGCGACTCTAGCCATGATATCGGTTTTGGTGGCCCACGGAAAAGTCCCTAACGACGGATAATATGGGGGCGGGACCGCGCGTCGACCACCCAGGTCATGATATTTGACCAATCGTTAACAAAATCGGCCCCCAAGGGAGCGCTGATAATAGCGGCTCAAAAGAGGGTCCGGTGGCCCTTGAAACCATTTTCGCCGACCTCGAGGTCGAAGTGCCGCGGCCCGCCCTGGCCCTTGATCGTGCGCCTGATCCGCTCGATCCCGGCCACCACGCGCGGCGGGTTGACCGCGATCCCGGTCCCGTCGTGGCCCAGCAGGGCCTGGGGAAAGCGGATCCCGGCGGCGCGCGCCGAGGGGTAAAGCCAGGCGTTGAAGTAGAACCGGCCGTCCCGGCACAGGCTGGCGACCCAATAGAACTGCTCGGAGGCCAGGCGCAGACCCACCGGCGCCGGACCGAAGGCGCCGCTCGCCTCCAGCGCGCGCTCGAGCGCGGCATAATCCGCCGGAATCAGCCGGGCCTGGACCTTGGTCCAGCCGGCCATGGCCTGCAGGTTGCCGAACGAGAACCTGGTCAAGTCCAACCCGGAGCCGGTCTGCACCCGGGCCGAGTAGTAGGCCCCGCCGGTGCCGTCGGCGACGACCTCGTAGCTGCGCAGTTGCTCCTCGTAATTGCCGTTGTAGACCAGGCGGTACCACGACGGCGCGCCGTCGGTGCAGGCGGCGCGGATATCGTCGCCGTTCAAGTAGCTGAACCAGGTCGCCTTGATGGTGACCGGCTGGTCGATCGCCCCTTGGTAGGCGCAACCGGCGAGCACCCCCAAAGCCAGCAGGGCCAAGCCGAGAGCCGGGCGCCGCCTTGGCCGCGGGGTCAAACCCGGCTTCAGCCCTGCGATTCGGCCTGCGATTCGGGAAGGCGAAAGATCGAATTTTAACCATTTTGCAAGAGGCCAACCATTACCCTGGACAGACCTGAAACGAATTCTTAGAATCGTCGTCGAATCATGAGCTTACTAGCCGAGTGTCGGAGGGTACCACCTTTGCTTCGGAGTCTGACGTCCGAACTTAACCAGATATCCGGCCGCTTTCCAATGCTGCGCGCGGCTGCGGGGGTGTTGATTTTCGCACTCGCGCTGTCGGTCGCGACCGCAGCCCAGGCGCGCTACGCCTCGATCGTGATCGACTACGACACCGGCCGGGTGCTCCACGAATCCAACGCCGACACGCGCAACTACCCGGCCTCGCTGGCCAAGATGATGACCCTCTACCTGGCCTTCGAGGCCTTGGAGCGCGGCGACATCACCCTCGACAAGAAGCTCAAGGTCTCGCGCCGGGCGGCCGGCATGCCGGCGGCCAAGCTGGGGCTGAAGCGGGGCGAGACGATCACCGTCAAGAACGCGATCCTGGCGCTGATCACCAAGTCGGCGAACGACGCCGCGGTGGTCGTGGCCGAGGCACTGGGTGAGAAGGAAACCAGGTTCGCCCGCATGATGACCCGGAAGGCCAAGGCGCTCGGCATGAAGCGGACCCAATTCCGCAACGCCTCGGGCCTGCCCAACCGGCGCCAGCTCAGCACGGCGCGCGACATGGCGACCTTGGCGCGTGCGCTGATCCGGGATTTTCCAAAGTATTACCGGCTCTTCGCGACCAAGGAGTTCGTCTACAAGGGCAAGCGGTACCGCAACCACAACCGCCTGCTGCGCAAGTACGCCGGCGCCGACGGGATCAAGACCGGTTACATCCGGGCCTCGGGCTTCAATCTCGCCGCCTCGGTGAGCCGCAACGGGCGGCGCCTGATCGCGGTGGTGTTCGGCGGCAAGACGCCGCGCTCGCGCGACCGCCACATCGCCAAGCTGCTCGACCGCGGCTTCGCCAAGCTGGCCTCCACGGGCCCGGACAAGATCCCGGCGCCGCCGCCGCGCAAGCCGTCCTTCGCGCTGGCCGGCGACTTCATGCCTTCGGCCGGGATCGCGCCGGTCACACCGCCCGCCACGCCGAAGAGGCCGGCCGCCCGGAAGGCCGCCCCGGTGGTGGCCCCGGTGATGGCCCCGGTGGTCGCCCCGGTGGCGGCCCCGGTGGCGTCCACATTGGCGCCCGGGTCGGCGCCCTGGCGGCCGCTGCCCGGGGTGGTGCGCCACGGCTTCACCCATTTCCGGCTCGAACTCGAGGTCTGGACCGCGCCCGCCCTGGGGGCTGCCCCAGGGGACGCGGGGGACGCGGTGCCCGGCGCCATGGGGCGCTGGTTCCGGCCCGAGGAGCTGGACGCGGCCGCCCTGCCGACGCTGATGCGCAAGGTCGCCCGCCACGCCCTCGCCGCCGGCTGAACCCCGGCGCACCGGCGGCGCAGCAGGGCTGGGGTCCAGGGCTGGGGTCAGGTCTTGCATTGCCACATTTCCCCAGGACCGAGGTTCCTTGCCGCCGTTCGGAGGGCACGCCAGGTGCCGCGGGTCGAATGTGGCAACGCCAGACCTGACTCCAGCCCTTCGGAATGTGGCAATGCAAGACCTGACCCCAACCCTTTGGAATGTGGCAATGCAAGACCTGACCCCAGCCCTTTGGGGGCCCGGTTGCCGGAAATGTTCCGGTTTCGGGGCCTGGCGTTAAGGCGATGTTCACCGCAATTCGATTAAGTCGTGGCTTCGTAGCGCCGGGCGGAATCGCGTCCGGCCCCCTTCGGCAGGCGAGCGCAGCGGACTCCAGCCATGACCCAAGACCCGACTCTTCGTCTCCAGGCCCCCCTCCAGGCGTACGACAGCATGTCCCACGCGGTCGTGGTGACCGACGCGGAGGGCGCCATCGTCTCGGTCAACGCGGCCTACTGCCGGGTCACCGGCTGGCGGCTCGAGGAGGTCCTGGGCCACAGCCTGCAGGACCTCGCCGCCACCGGCCAGCAGGCGGCCCAGCAGGCGAACAATGCGACCGAGGCCATGTGGAACGCGCTGCTGACCCGGGGACACTGGCAGGGCGAGCTGTGGCACCGGCGCAAGGGCGGCGAGAGCCATCCCGAATTCCTGACCGTCGATGCGCTCAGCGCCGAGGATGGCGCCACCACCGGCGCCACCACTGGCTTCGTCGCGGTGTTCGCCGATCCGGGCGAGCGCGCCCAGAACGAGGCGCGCCAGTCCTATCTCGCCTTCCACGACGCGCTCACCGAACTGCCCAACCAGACCCTGTTCCACGACCGCCTCGAGCGCGCGGTCTCGGTCGCGCGCCGCAAGGGCGGACAGATCGGGGTCCAGATCGTCGACCTGGACGGCTTCCGCGAGATCAACGATTCCTTCGGCCAGGAGGCCGGCGATTTGCTGCTCCAGGCGGCCGCCAAGCGGATCACGGACTGCCTGCGCGAGAGCGACACCGTGGCGCGCCTGGACCACGACCGCTTCGGCGTCATCCTGCCGGTGCTCGAAGGCGCCAAGGGCGCCCGCGAGGCGGCCCAGCGCATCCTGGCGGCGCTGTGCCGGCCGATCTACCTGGCCGGCGACGAGATCTCGCTGGGCGCCAGCATCGGCATCGCCCTGCTGCCCGGCGACGGCGTGACCGCGGACGAACTCGCCGCCAACGCGGAGCTGGCCATGGCCGAGGTCAAGCGCCAGGGCAAGCGCGCCTTCGCGTTCTGCGAGGACGTCGGCCCCCAGGCCGGCAAGCGCCGCGCCGCGGTCTAGGAGCGCCTGCCGCTCGCGCGGCCCGGACCCCAATTTACGACAATTTACGATTGTCTCATGTCATTCCCGCGAAAGCGGGAATCCATGGGAAGCGTCTGGACTCCCGCTTTCGCGGGAGTGACATAGTGGTGCTGTTGACACGGGATTCCCCGTTTCAAATCAAACACCTAATTCGGGCTGGACTCTCAGTTCATCTCGGCGCGGATTTTCTCGCGCAGCAGGTCGATGGGCACCAGCTTGCCTTCCACGTCGAAGCACCAGAACTGCCAGCCGTTGCAGGCCGGGGCGCCCTGGACGTGGGCGCCGACCTGGTGGATCGAGCCCTTGAAGTCGGCGCTGATCAGGGTGCCGTCGGCGCGCACCCGCGCGCTCCAGCGCCGGTTCGGGCTGTACAGCACCGTGCCCGGCTCCAGCATCCCGCGCTCGACCAGGGTGCCGAAGGGCACCCGCGGCCGTTCGCGCTTGGACGGGGTGTCGACCAGCGAGAGGTCGTCGACGCGGCGCACCCGGCCGAGGCGTGCGCGCGCGATCTCGGCGTAGCCCGGGTCGCGCTCGAAGCCGATGTAGCCGCGGCCCAGCTTCTTGGCGACCGCGGCGGTGGTGCCGCTGCCCAGGAAGGGGTCGAGCACCACCTGCCCCGGCTTGGTCGCGGCCAGGATCGCGCGGTGCAACAGCGCCTCGGGCTTCTGGGCCGGATGGGCCTTGTGGCCGTCGGCGTCCTTGAGCCGCTCGCCGCCGCCGCAGATCGGGATCAGCCAGTCGCTGCGCATCTGCAAATCGTCGTTGAGCGACTTCATGGCGTCGTAGTTGAAGGTGTAGCGCGCGCGCCTGGCCTTGGCCGCCCAGATCAGGGTCTCGTGGGCGTTGGTGAAGCGCCGGCCGCGGAAGTTGGGCATCGGGTTGGTCTTGCGCCAGATCACGTCGTTGAGAATCCAGTACTCGAGGTCCTGGAGGATGGCGCCGACCCGGAAGATGTTGTGGTAGCTGCCGATCACCCAGAGCGAGCCGTCCGCGCGCAGCACCCGCCGCGCCGCGCCCAGCCAGGCGCGGGTGAAGTCGTCGTAGGCCGCAAATCCGTCGAACTTGTCCCAGTCGTCGTCGACGCCCGCGACCCGGGTCTGGTTGGGCCGCAGCAACTCGTGCTCGAGCTGCAGATTGTACGGCGGATCGGCGAAGATCATGTCGACGCTGCCCTCGGGCAGCTCGGACATGAGCTCGACGCAATCGCCGACCTTGATGACGTTGACTTCCACCCCGGGGCCCCCGCGACCTCGCTTGTCTGACTTTGAGTCTCGGTTCCGGCCCGCACCCCCACCCGGCCACCCCACGACAGTATCATATGGGCGGCCGGGTGGGGTTGCGGGCCGGTGCGGTTCCACGCCAGTGGAACCTGCTTCAACCAAGGGCATGGTGAGTCAGACGGGACTCCGGGTCAAGAGTCTTTTTGAGTCAATAGGTTAACGAGCGTTAAGAGCCTCACGCACGGGGCGGAACGAGCGCCGGTGCTCGGGGGTGACGCCCAGGCGCGCGAGCGCGGCGCGGTGCTCGGCGGTGCCGTAGCCCTGGTTGCGCTCCCAGCCGTAGCCGGGATGGGCCTTTGCGAGCGCCGCCATGCGCCGGTCCCGGGTCACCTTGGCCAGAATCGAGGCGGCGGCGATCGACAGGCTCAAGCCATCCCCGCCGACCACCGCCTCGGCCGGGCAGGGCAACTCCGGCAGCCGGTTGCCGTCGACCAGCGCCGCGTCCGGGGCCCGGCCGCCCCGGGCCGCCAGACCGGCCGTAAGATCGGCCGCCGCCCGCGCCATGGCGCGCAAGGTCGCCTGGAGGATGTTGATTTCGTCGATCTCCGCGACCCCGGCCGCGCCCAGGCCGAGCGCCACGGTCCCGCGGGCTGCGCTGTCTTCGAGCATTTCGAGCAGCTCGGCGCGCCGGGCCGGGCTCAGGCGCTTGCTGTCGTCCAGGCCGCGGCGCAACTCGGCCGGGCAGCGCTGCGGATCGAGCCAGGCCGCCGCCGCCACCACCGGTCCGGCCCAGGGTCCGCGCCCGGCCTCGTCGAGGCCGATCACCAGGACTCGTTCACCGAGACGCGCGCGAATCGCGGTTTCCAGCGCGAAGTCCGGCATTAGGTTTCCGGGTCCTTTGGCGCGCGGCGGCGCAAGCGGGCGCCGATCCACCGCACGGCACGGCCCGCCAGATTTTCCGCGCGCGCCGAGGAGCGGGCCAGCGCCCGGGCCTCGGGCCCGAAGGTCAGGCGCAGGGTCTCGCGGCCGGAGGTGATGCCGAGCAGCGCCACCCCGTGCAGGCGGCGCGCGGTCTCGAGCCAGAACGGGCTGGCCAGCAGCGACAGCACCGTGACCGCGACGATCAGGCGGTGGGAGGCGTCGTCGATGGCGCCGGCGCTCAGGCCGAGGGCCGCGAGCACGAAGGAGAACTCGCCCAACTGGGCCAGCAGCGCGCCGGACAGGAAGGCGCGCGGCCAGGGCTGGCCCATGACCCGGATGAACACCACGTTGAGCCCGGTCTTGAGCACCGCGACGAAAAGCACGATCAGGACCACGGTGCCCAGGTTGTTCCAGATGTAGGCGAAGTCGAGCAGCAGGCCGATCGACAGGAAGAACACCATCAAGAGAACCGCCTGGATCGGCCCGGTGTGGTGGATCATGATCCGGCGGCTGGTCGAGTTGCCGATCACCAGCCCGGCCAGGAAGGCGCCGTAGGCGGGCGACAGGCCGAGCAGGCCCGAGATCGCCGCCGCCCCGAAGCAGAACGCGAGACCCGCGAGCGGGATCAGGTCCGGATTGCGCCCGACCATGCGCGCGAACGGCAGGCGCAGGCGCTCGCGGCGCAACAGGTAGAACACCAACAGCGCCAGGAAGCCGACCGAGAGCGCGACCTTGATCGAGACCTCGACCACGGACGTGTTTTGGTCCCCGAAGGAGCTGACGATCAGCATCATCGGCACCACCGCGAGGTCCTGGACCACCAGGATGGCGATGGTGATCTGGCCGGTGCGGCTGCGCAGCTCGCCGAGTTCTTCGAGCATCTTGATGGCGACCGCGGTGGAGGAGATCGCGACCACGAAGCCGAGCAGGAGGGTGAGCGGCAGCGGCCAGCCGAGCGCCGCGCCGAGCGCCGCCATGGCCGCGAGCCCGACCGCGATCTGCAAGGTGGTGACGGCGAGGGCCAGGCGCCAGACCTCGCGTGCCGCGCGCAACGACAGTTCCATGCCGATCAGGAACAGCAGCATGAGCACGCCGAGCTCGGCCAGCAGCTGGATGAATTCGCGGTTCTCGGTGACGCCGAGGCCGGCCGGGCCCAGGATCGCGCCGGCCAGGATGTAGCCCAGCACGGGGGGCTGGCGCAGGCGCTGCATGACCATGCCGCAGGCCAGCGCCGCCAGCGCGATGATGGCCAGACCGGTCAGGTCGTTCGCGGCGTCGTGCATGGCCCGCAAGTCCAGCAACAGCCAAGGGCGAGCGCCAGCCTTAGCGCGGGCGCCGGAGTCGGGGCGAGGGATTTGTTAGTAGTGCCTCGGCTCGAAAATCTGTCGAGAATGCGCCCGGGACGGGTGAACCGCGAAGCGCCGGGAGTAACCCCTGCCGAGTTCAGGTCTACACAAGCTTCTGCATTTCGAGTTATATGGCCGGATTGCGGGCCTCGCTAGGTATCCCGGAGATGCGGTTTCCTCGCGTCTCCTGCTCACCACTTGAGGGCATAAGATGGTTCAGACTTTGGACAGAGAATCCGATTCCAACGACGTGGTTGCCGCGCTCATGCAGAACGGCGGCGTTATCGTTGCCGATCAGGTATCCGATGATGTGATCGATCGCATTCTGGAGAACTTGCGTGGTCCGTTCGACGAGCAAGGCCATAAGTTCCAGAATGACTTCAATGGCTACACGACGCTGAGATTGGGCGGCATCTTGGGATTGTCCCGGGCCTCGGCGGATCTGATCGCACACCCCCGCGTCATGGAGGTCGCGGATGCCGTCTTGAAGCGCCATTGCAGCAACTACCGAATTGGCTCTACGACGGCGATCGAAATTCATCCCGGCGAAAAAGTTCAGGTTCTGCACCGCGATGACGGTTTCTATCCCTTGCGCCTTCCCGACGTGGAATTCCAAATTTCCGCCATGTGGGCCCTGCACGATTTTACGGTCGAGAATGGGGCGACCCGAATCGTGCCCGGCAGTCATGATCTTCGGGACATCGACAGTGTCGAGGAGAATGATGTCGAGCAGGCCGTGATGTCACGGGGTTCGGTGTTGTTCTATCTTGGCTCGACCATACACGGCGGCGGCGCCAACACCACAAATGCGGCTCGCACGGGTTTGATCACAACCTACAGCCTCGGCTGGTTGCGTCAGGAGGAAAACCAATACCTGACAGTGCCCCGGGAGATCGCCGACAGTTATCCGGATCATGTCCGCCGCTTGATGGGCTATCAGGCCCACGGGAGATACCTCGGCGTCTATCCGGGCGATCCCGACGGATACTGGTTCGACGCGTGACAGCTTGAACAAAGGCGATGGATTGCGGTTGCCCGCGCCCGGCCATGAACGGCGGCTCGGCGGCGCCGGCCAGGATGTAGCCGAGCACCGGCGGCTGGCGCAGGCGCTGCATGGCCATGCCGCAGGCCAGCGCCGCCAGGGCGATGATGGCCAGACCGGTCAGGTCGTTCGCGGCGTCGTGCATGGCCCGCAAGTCCAGCAACAGCCAAGGGTCAGCGCCAGCCTTAACGCGGGCGCCGGAGTCGGGGCGAGGGATTTTGTTGGGGGCGCTTCAAAACAGCGCCAGTTGCTCGCCGTGCGGTCTTGGTTTTTCGAACTGGCTGGTGTCGAGGTCCCACTCGTTGCCGGCCAGCCCCAGGCGCTTGCAGGCGAGCTCGAAGCGGCGGGCGAGGAGCTGGGCGGTGACGCCCTCGCCGGTCATGCGGGTGCCGAAGGCGGGGTCGTAGAGCTTGCCGCGGCGACACGCGCGCAGCAGCGCCAGCACCCGCTTCTTGCGGTCCGGGAAGTGCACCTCCAGCCATTCGATGAACAGCGCTTTGACCTCCAGCGGCAGGCGCAGCAGGATGTAGCCGGCGCTGGTCGCCCCGGCCCGCGCCGCGGCCTCGAGGATGGCTTCCAGCTCGTCGTCGTTGAGGCCTGGGATCATGGGCGCGGCGAGGGTGCCGGTCGGCACGCCCGAATCCGCCAGGCGGCGGATGGTCTCGAGGCGCAAGCCGGGCCGGGCGGCGCGCGGCTCCATCTTGCGGGCGAGGCTGGGATCGAGCGTGGTGACCGAGACCAGCACGCGGGCGAGTTTGGCCTCGGCCATGGGCGCCAGGATGTCGAGATCGCGTAAGACCAGGTTCGACTTGGTGACGATGGCGACCGGGTGGCGCGCCGCCCACAGCACCTCCAGGATCGAGCGGGTGATCCCCAGGCGCTTTTCCACCGGCTGGTAGGGGTCGGTGTTGGTGCCGATCGCGATCACCGCGGGTACGTAGGACGGCTTGGCGAGTTCCGCGCTCAGGCGCTTGGCGGCCTCGGGCTTGGCAAAGATGCGGGTCTCGAAGTCGAGCCCGGGGGAGAGGCCGAGATAGGCGTGGCCGGGCCGCGCGAAACAGTAGACGCAGCCGTGCTCGCAGCCGCGGTAGGGATTGATCGAACGGTCGAAGGGCACGTCGGGGGAGGCGTTCCTGGCGATCACCGTCCGGCTGGCGTCGATCCCGACCTCGGTCGCGAGCGCCGGCGCGGTCCCGGCGCCCCGGCCCGCCTGCCCGGTCCAGCCCTCGGCCCAGCCTCCCTCGGCCCAGCCGTCATCGATCAGCTGCCGGGTTTGGGACTCGTAGCGCCCGCTCGGGTTGCCGATGGCGCCGCGACCCTTGCGTGGGCGGTCGGGAAGCAGATCGACCATCCAAACATCGTAGCAACAAACCAAGAACAAATAAAGAATAATCGGCCAACTTAATGCGGAACGAATCGGGTATAGGGCCCCGAATCCGGCGCAAATCGGGGCGCGACTCGGAGTCGCGCTCAAATCAGGTCCTGCAGCCCGGGCCGGCCCAGCCATTCGCCGCGCATGGCTTTGAGAGTCTCGGGCGCCAGGTAGTCGTCGACGCGCTCCGCGACGTGGGCGATGGTGGCGGGATCGGTATTTTCCGCGGACCAGTCCTCGGTGCTCTCGGCCCGCTCCGGGTCCGCGCGCCGGGCGCGGGCGTGCAGCACCCGCCACTTGGCGCACCAGGTCACCGCCCGCAGCAGGGTGATCCGGCGCAGCGGCACCAGCCAGGGGGCGAGGTCTTGCGCGAGCTCCTCGCCGATCAGCTCCAGATAGCGGCGGTAGAAGGCGGCGAGTTGTTCCAGGTCGAGGGTGGCCCAGGTGTCCGGGTCCCAGGTGGTCGAGGAGTACAGCGTGGCGTGGGCCAGATCGGTGGCCGGCGAGCCGTAGAGCGCCTTCTCCAGATCGACGATCACCGCGCGCGCCACGCCGCCCTGCGCCGCCCCGCCCCCTGCCGCGCCGCCCTCCGCCGCCTCGATCAGGAAGTTGCCCGGGTGGGTGTCGGTCAGCACCAGGGTCACCGGCTGCGCGCGCCCGGCGCTGTCACGCCCGAAGGCCCGCGCCCAGGCGAGCTCGTCGTCGATCTCGGCGCGCGCCGCCGGGTCGAGCCCCGCGGGATCGAGGAATTTCGCCTGGGCCTCGACCTCGGCCAGCGCGCCGC
>JACZVL010000114.1 GCA_022572685.1 Pseudomonadota bacterium | reverse complement strand
TCGACTCGATCGAGCTGGTGCGCCGCGGCGACGTGCGCCGGGCCAAGCTCTATTACCTGCGCGGCCGGCGCGGCAAGTCGGCGCGGATTCCGGAGAAGACCACCGGCGCCGCCGGCAAGGCGACCGCGGCCGAGCGGGTGGTCGCGATCGCGGCGCGCGCCGCGGCCAAGGAAGCCCAGGCCGCAAGCGGCGATCCCGGCGGCAAGAAGAAGAAGAAGAAGAAGAAAAAGAAGGCCGAGGCCAAGGGTTAACCCACCCGGCGCGCGTTCCCCGGCCGGGGAACGCGAACCTCTCCGCCCTTTGCGCCCGCTGTGGCGGCGCGCTATTCTCCCGCGCCCACGAGGTGAGCCCGCGAGGTGAGACGGCCCGGGACAAGGGCCGCGCGGTCCCGTGGGTTGGTGGGTTGAGGTATCGGCGTAACGAGGAAGCAGCGTCATGAGCGAGCCGCGCACCCTGTTCGACAAGATCTGGGACCGCCACCTGGTCGACCGCCAGGACGACGGCACCTGCCTGATCTACATCGACCGCCACCTGGTTCACGAGGTGACCAGCCCCCAGGCCTTCGAGGGCTTGCGCCTGGCCGGGCGCAAGGTGCGGCGGCCGGCCCTCACGCTGGCGGTGATCGACCACAACATCGCCACCGACCCCAAGGAGACCGGGCTGGCCGAGGACTCGCGGCTGCAGATCGACACCCTGCGCGAGAACTGCGCGGCCTTCGGCGTGCCGCTGTTCGACGTCCCCGACGCGCGCAACGGCATCGTCCACGTGGTCGGGCCGGAACAGGGCTTCACCCTGCCGGGTGCGACCATCGTGTGCGGCGATTCCCACACCGCGACCCACGGCGCCTTCGGGGCGCTGGCCTTCGGCATCGGCACCTCGGAGGTCGAGCACGTGCTCGCCACGCAAACGCTGTTGCAGAAGCCGGCCCGGAACATGCGCATCGCGGTGGATGGCGCCTTGCCGCTGGGGATCACCGCCAAGGACGTGATCCTGACGATCATCGGCCGGATCGGCACCGCGGGGGGCACCGGCCACGTCATCGAGTACGCCGGCGAGGCGATCCGCGCGCTCTCCATGGAAGGCCGCATGACGGTCTCCAACATGACCATCGAAGCCGGCGCCCGGGCCGGGCTGATCGCCCCCGACGAGACTACTTTCGAATATCTCAAGGGCCGGCCCATGGTGCCCAAGGCCGGCGCCTGGGAGGCCGCGCTCGCCGACTGGCGGACCCTGCCGTCCGACCCCGGCGCGCGCTACGACCGCGAGGTCACGATTCGCGCCGGCGAGATCGCGCCGCAGGTGACCTGGGGCACCAGCCCCGAGGACGTGGTGCCGGTGACCGGGGCGGTGCCCGATCCCGACAGCGCGCCCGACGACGCCAAGCGCCAGTCCATGATCCGGGCGCTCGAGTACATGAATCTCACCGCCGGCACGCCGATGACCGGCTTGCGCATCGACACCGCCTTCATCGGCTCCTGCACCAACGGCCGCATCGAGGACCTCCGCGCGGTCGCCGCGATCGCCAAGGGCCGCAAGGTCGCCGATCACGTCCACGCCCTGGTGGTGCCGGGCTCGGGCCTGGTCAAGGAACAGGCCGAGGCGGAGGGCCTGGACCGGATTCTGATCGCGGCCGGCTTCGACTGGCGCAACCCGGGCTGCTCCATGTGCCTGGCCATGAACGCCGACAAGCTCCAGCCCGGCGAGCGCTGCGCGGCGACCTCGAACCGCAACTTCGAGGGCCGCCAGGGGCGCGGCGGACGCACCCACCTGATGAGCCCGGCGATGGCCGCCGCCGCCGCCATCGCCGGCCACATCACCGACGTGCGCGAGCTGGGGTAGGGGAGGCACCCATGGAAAAGTTCACCAAGCTGACCGGGACCGCGGCGCCGTTGCCGATGATCAACGTCGACACCGACAAGATCATCCCCAAGCAGTTCCTGCGCACCATCAAGCGCAGCGGGCTCGCCGAGGGCCTGTTCTACGAGCTGCGCTTCGACGAGGCGGGCCAGCCCAAGTCCGGCTTCGTGCTCGACCAGCCGGCCTACAAGGACACCAAGATCCTGGTTACGGGCGAGAACTTCGGCTGCGGCTCCTCGCGCGAGCACGCGCCCTGGGCGCTCCTGGACGCGGGCATCCGCTGCGTGATCGCGCCCAGCTTCGGCGACATCTTCTACAACAACTGCTTCAAGAACGGCATCCTGCCGATCCAGTTGCCCAAGGAGCAGGTCGAGCTGCTGATGGACGACGCGAGCCGCGGCGCCAACGCGGTGGTCAGCATCGATCTGGAGAAACAGGAGATCACCGGCCCGGACGGCGGCACCATCCACTTCGAGATCGACGCCTTCCGCAAGCACTGCCTGCTCAACGGCCTGGACGACATCGGGCTGACCCTGGACAAGGCGCCCCGGATCGACGACTACGAGGCCAAGCAGAAACACCGACAGCCCTGGCTGGCCGGCTGATACCAAGAAAACGTCAACCCGAGGGAGACGGAACCGCCATGCCCGCCAACAAGACACTCTTGATTCTGCCGGGCGACGGCATCGGGCCGGAGGTCATGTCCGAGGTGCGCCGGGTGGTCGACTGGTTCGACCGTCGCCAGGCGGTCAGCTTCGACATCGACGAGGACCTGGTCGGCGGCGCCGCCATCGACGCCCACGGCACGCCGCTGACCGATGCCACCATGGATAAAGCGATGACCGTGGACGCGGTGCTGCTGGGCGCGGTCGGCGGCCCCAAGTGGGACGAGTTGCCGTTCGACCAGAAGCCCGAGCGCGGCCTGCTGCGCCTGCGCAAGGAGATGGACCTCTATGCCAACCTGAGGCCCGCGATCTGCTTCGACGCGCTGGTCGAGGCCTCGACGCTCAAGCCCGAGGTGATCTCCGGCCTCGACATCCTGATCGTGCGCGAACTCACCGGCGGGCTCTACTTCGGCACCCCGCGCGGCATCGAGGAGCTGCCCGACGGCACCCGGCGCGGCGTCAACACCCACGTCTACACCAGCACCGAGATCCAGCGCGTCGCGCGCGCCGCCTTCGAGCTGGCGCGCAAGCGCTCGAACAAGCTGTGCTCGGCGGAGAAGGCCAACGTCATGGAGTCCGGCGTGCTGTGGCGCCAGGAGGTGACCAAGCTGCACCAGGCCGAATACGCCGATGTCGAGCTGACCCACATCTACGCCGACAACTGCGCCATGCAGCTGGTGCGCGATCCCAAGCAGTTCGACGTCATCGTCACCGACAATATGTTCGGCGACATGCTCTCGGACGAGGCCGGCATGCTGACCGGCTCGCTCGGCATGCTGCCCTCGGCCTCGCTCGGCGACGCGGACGAGACCGGGCGCCGACGGGCGATGTACGAGCCGGTGCACGGCACCGCGCCCGACATCGCCGGCCAGGGCAAGGCCAATCCGCTGGCCACCCTGCTCAGCTTCGCCATGATGCTGCGCTATTCCTTCGACTTGGGCCAGGACGCCGATCTGGTCGAGACCGCGGTCAAGAACGTGCTCGATGCCGGCAAGCGCACCGCCGATATCGCCGCGCCCGGCAGCGAGACGCTGTCGACCTCGGCCATGGGCGATGCGCTGCTCGCCGAACTCGACAAGCTGGCGGCGTGAGGCGCGGGGATATCGAGGGTGTGCAGTCGATCGCGAAACCTTGATTGACCTGGTTCCGCGAAGCAGTCTATGGTTTGCGCTAGTTTCAACAGCGAAAGGAGGTGGTCCAGTGCATAAAACCTTAGCCGTGTTCGCCGTGGCGCTGGGCGTCATCGCGATTTCCGCCGGGTCGGCCTTCGCCGCTGGTGGTTGTGGCTCCTATACGACGCAGTCCGTGTCGTTGGAAACCCAGACCGCCTCGATCGGCTCGACCGGCGAGCAAACGCCGTATACGCCCGTTCCCGAGACCAGCAGCAACTGAGCTCGGACACGCCTGCGACACAGGCGAAAAGGCCGCTCCCCCGGGGGGCGGCCTTTTCATTTGTCGGGGTGAAGGGGCCGGTCTGGGCTCAGGTCCCTTGCAATAGGGCACGAAGACCCTTAACTGGAACCGAGTAAACTTGCACCCCTACCAGGCAAAAGGTCCTATCCCATGGGTTACAAAGTGGCGGTGGTCGGCGCGACCGGCGCGGTCGGGCGGGAGATTCTGACCACGCTGTCGGAGCGCGAATTCCCGGCCGACGACGTGGTCGCGCTGGCCTCCGAGCGCTCGGTCGGCGCGCGCGTGTCCTTCGGCGAGGACCAGGAACTCGAGGTCCAGGACCTCGCGCGCTTCGACTTCAAGGGCCGCGATATCGTGCTGTCCTCGCCCGGCGCCAAGGTCTCGGCCGAGCATACGCCGCGCGCGGCCAAGGCGGGCGCGGTGGTGATCGACAACACCTCCCATTTCCGCATGGACCCGGACGTGCCGCTGGTGGTGCCCGAGGTCAACCCGGACGCGATCGCCGGCTACCAGCGCCGCCACATCATCGCCAACCCGAACTGCTCGACCATCCAGTTGGTGGTGGCGCTCAAGCCGCTGCACGATCTGGCGCGGATCAAGCGGGTCGTGGTGGCGACCTACCAGGCGGTCTCCGGCGCGGGCAAGGACGCCATGGACGAGCTGTTCAACCAGACCCGCGGCGTGTTCATGAACCATCCGGCCCGGCCCGATATCTTCCCCAAGCAAATCGCCTTCAACGCCATTCCCCACATCGACGCCTTCATGGAGGACGGCTCGACCAAGGAGGAATGGAAGATGATGGTCGAGACCAAGAAGATCCTCGACCCGGCGATCAAGGTCCACGCCACCTGCGTGCGGGTGCCGGTGTTCATCGGCCACGCCGAGGCGATCAACGTCGAGTTCGAGACCCCGATCTCCGAGGAGGAGGCGCGCGAGGTGCTGCGTGATGCGCCCGGGATCGCCCTGATCTACCGCCCGGCCGAGGAGAGCTACGTGACGCCCGTCGAGTGCGCCGGCGAGGACCCGGTCTTCGTCAGCCGGGTGCGGACCGACCCGACCGTGGAGCACGGCCTGTCGCTGTGGGTGGTCGCCGACAACCTGCGCAAGGGCGCGGCGCTCAACGCGGTCCAGATCGCCGAGCACCTGGTCGCCGACTACCTGCACTGAGCGGCGCGGCCGGGACGGCTGCTTTAGGCGACGGTGATCTCGATATCGGCGATGCCGGCGATGCCGCCGGTGACTTTGTCGCCCCGATTGACGGACCCGACCCCGGCAGGCGTCCCGGTCATGATCAGATCGCCCGGCGCCAGCTCGAACAGCGTCGTCAGGTGGGCGATCGATTCCGCCACGCCCCAGATCTGCTGCGCCAGATCGCCGTCCTGACGAAGTTCGCCATTGACGGCCAGCCAGATTCGACCGCCTCGCGGATGACCGATATCGGCGGCGGGAACGATCGCCGAACAGGGCGCCGCGCGATCGAAGGACTTTCCGGCCTCCCAGGGGCGGCGCATTTCCTTGGCCACGCCTTGCAGGTCGCGCCGCGTCATATCGATGCCGACGGTATAGCCGAAAACGTGATCGAGCGCGATCTCCGCCGCGATCTCCTTGCCGCCCGTGCCGATGGCGACCACCAACTCGATCTCGTGGTGGGTCTTCTCGGACAGCGGGGGATAGGGAAACTCGCCACCGTTCTCGAGGATCGCATCGGTCGGCTTCTGAAAGAAAAACGGCGGCTCGCGCTCGTCGGCGCCGGCGGTCTCTCGGATGTGGTCCAAATAGTTGCGGCCGACGCAATAGATGCGGCGCACCGGAAACCGTTTCTCGGTGCCGACGATCGGCAATGAAACCTGCTGGAGGGGAAAGATAAAGTCCAATTTGGCTCTCCTTGCCGCCGTTTCCCAATAGTCCCAACCGACCGCGCGTCGCCCACGGCCTAGCGCTTGGACGCGTAATAGCCCACTCGACGTTCTAGATAAGCAAGGAACTCGGATATCGTGAAGGCGAGAGCGAAAAGCACGATCAAGACCGCCCAAAAGTGCCCCATCAGAAAGTTTGCCGAATAAAGTTCGAAAAGCGCCCCGAAGCCGACGATCGAGATCAGAAGCTGGCCAATTATGACACCCTTCACCCCCCGGATGACGCCAATTCGGACGCCGCCCAGGATTTCAGGCAGAGCCGCCCAGAAGTAGATCTTTGTGAAGGCGTCCATCGGCGAGGCACCGAAACAATGCGCCATCTCAACGAGAGAACGGTTGATCTGCATGACGCCCGCGCGAGAGTTCAGAATTATGATCCATACCGCAAAAAGGGTCGTGATGATGATGATCGATTTCATGCCGAAACCGAACAGGACCATCAAGACCGGCACCAGCGCCGTCAAAGGGGCGCTTAAGAAAATATTGACCCAGGGCAGAAGAAGCTCGTCCAGTAGGCGACTCTTGCCCATCAGGATGCCCACCGGGACGCCAATCACGATCGCCGAGGTTACACCGACAACGAATGCATATGCGGTTTCCGAGATGGCTTTCACGAAGGCCGGGGTGCCGATGATCGAAAACAGCGTTTGAAAAACTTCGGACAGAGGAGGGATAAAAAAGGTTACATCCAGGCGCCCGACAATCTCCCAGAGAAGTCCCCATAGGAGCAGCGACGACATGCCCGGAAGCCGATAGCCAAGAACCTTCATCTCAACGCTCACTCCACATAGCTGCGCAGCGAGGCCCAAATCCTGTCTACGATATCGAGGTATTCCGGATCGCGGCGAATGTTGTCCGTGCCCTTGTTTCGGATTCCAGTCGGCTTGATGATCTCGGACACGCGAGAGGGCCGCGGAAGCAGGATCGCGATCTGGTCCGAAACAAAGACGGCTTCTTCGATCGAATGGGTCACGAATATGAACGTCTTGCTCTCCTGCTGAACAAGCGAGAGCAGGTCTTCCTGAAACTTGCGCCGGGTTTGCTCATCGACCGCCGAAAACGGCTCGTCCATCAAGAGGACCTGCGCATCGACCGACAGCGCTCGGGCCAGGCCCACCCTCTGACGCATACCGCCCGACAATTCGTGCGGGAAACTGTTTTCGAATCCGCTCAGCCCCACATTCTTAATATACTTTTGCGCGATGCTTTCCCGCTCCGACTTGGCGACGCCGCGCAGCTCCAGACCAAAAGCGACATTGCGGATGACACTTGCCCAAGGCAACAGCGCGAAATCCTGAAAGACGAAGGCGCGGTCGGGACCCGGTCCCGTCACGGTCTTGCCGTTTACTTCGACCTCACCGGAAGTCGGCGACAGGAGACCGGCAATGATCTTCAGCAGCGTGGTTTTGCCACATCCCGAAGGACCCAGGATGGACGTGAGCTGGCCGCGCGGAAAGTCCAGCGACAAATCCTTCAGGGCCTCGACATCGCCGTAGTTCTTCGAGACATCGCGGACCGATACAGCATATTCCACGTCATGCTCGTCGTCTCGCATGGGCGCGACCCTAGTCTGAGACATAGCCACGGATGTTTCCTTTGAATAGATGGCGTTCGACTCTCTCCAGCAAGTTCAGAAAGAGAACGGCCAGCACGATGATCGAGAAGATGGCGGCATACATGCTTGGGTAGTCCGCGATCGAGCGGCTGTAGGTGATGATGTCGCCGACGCCCGTGGGCGTGATTTTCAGCTCTGACAGAATGGCCCCAATGAATCCGGCTGAAACGCCCAGCCGCAGTCCCGCAAAAATGATCGGCGATGCCGCCGGAATGACGATTTTCAACAGGAGGTCACGCTCGGTCCCAAGAAAGGCACGCCCCATCTCTTTGAGTGTGTCGGGGGTGTTCCGGACCGCACCGCTTGTGTTCAGAACGATGACGGGCATGGCCATGATGCAGACAACAAGGACCTTGGACGTCAGGCCAATGCCATAGACCATGATAAGAAGCGGAATCAGCGCGGCCAAGGGAGCCGCCTGCATCACCACGAAGATCGGCGAAAAAAGCCAGTCGAACTTGGCGCTCAAACCGGTCCAAAGCCCGATACCGATGCCCAGAACCGCGGAAATGATGATGCCGACCACGAGCGGTTTCAACGTCTCGGCATAAGCGGTGAATATGGTGCCTTCCAAAGTGAGCGTCGCCAACGCCGACATGGATTCCAGAAAGGTTGGAAAGGCGTAGCTAACCGGTATGCGGCCCGCTATTTCCCAAGCGCCAAACACGATCACGGCAGACAGGAGCTTCAGGAATAGAGGACGGTTGCGCATAGATCATTGTTTCTACTTTGGTGAAAAAGGCGGCAGTCACCGACCCAACCTTTTGCGGGTCGGCAACTGCCGTGTTCGACTTACGACTTACTGTGCGGCGTCCAAGGGCTCGAAATACCAAAAATCTTCGATTTTCAGCATCGCCGGATCGCCGGTAAGTTGGCCGGCGGCGGAATACCACTCCAAGTCCGCTTTGGCCGCCTTGCGGCCGCCACCATTCGGATCGTATAGCCCGCCTTCGACCGCGTCCGTGTAGAAACCATCGAGGCTGTCGAGGATTTCTTTCGGAAGCTGGCCGATGGGGCCGTCCGGATCGGTCTCCCTGCGGATGATCGTCGGATCCTTGGCCATATCGCGATAAACGCTAAGAAGCGCCGCGACGAAGATGTTCACGTCTTTTTCATTGGCCTTGATCCAGTCGAGGTTGGCAAACAGGGCCTCGTCGCTGGCATCGACCTCGAACATCGGCAGTACGTTGAACTTATCGCCCTCCTGTTTGACCAGTTTGTTCTTGTTCGAAAGATCGACGATCGTTGCGTCGGTCTGTCCTGCGATCAGGGCGACGATCCGGTTGGCGGATCCGGGAACATACGACCGTTTGCCGAATTTGATCCCGACCCTGTCCTCGATCACGTTGGCGATCGAATCGGTACCGCCGCCACGAGAGTGGAGCAGGATCGGCTCTCCATCGAGGTCTTCGAGCTTGCTATACTTTTTCGACGTGATCGGGAAGAATTTCAGCTTGGATAGCTGAAAGATGATACGGATCGGAGCCTTGGCTCTCTGCATTGCTGCGTAGGGGGTGCCGAACCCGATATCCATCTGACCGCTCAGAATCGCCTGAATAGCGAGTTCCTCGTCCGAGAAGGCGGTCCACTCATAGTCAAGCCCCATTGCCTTGGCACGGTCCAGTGCCACAAAGAAGGCCGCAACCTCGTCCGATGGCGTTTCGGCCAGCGCGATCCGGATTTTGTCCGCCTGGGCGCTGGAAGCCGACATCCCACCAATAAACAAGACAGTGGCGAGAAGCGCCGTGATATTCCGTAGTAGCTTCTTCATGTTTCTCCTCCCTCAAAAAAAACGTGAAACCTGGGTTTGTGCACTTCGGAACCGGTTGACCGGTCTTCCGACGCCTTCTTGAATTTTTCGCGACATCACACCTCCTCGAAGAGGCGCGCCGACACCGAACGGATATGCTGGTGCATGGCCTGCTGCGCGGCGGCGGGGTCGCGCGCCTCGATGGCCGCGGCAATCCTATCATGCTCGACGAAACTGGTATGCTCCCGCGGTGGGCGCTCGGAGATGCGCACGACGCTCCCCCAGGCCACGGCTCTTCGAACCTGATTGAGCTGATCGAAGAGCGCCAGAAGCAGGATATTGTCCGACGCCTCAACGATGGACCGGTGAAAGAGATCGTCTTGCGTCTCATAGTCGGCCCAGTTAGACGCGACCGCGGCACGATCCTTGGCCAGTTTCACACGGATGATCGCCTCTCCCGAGGCATTCATGGCGGCTTCGCGCGCAATCGCCGGCTCGACACACAGCCGGGCCCTCATTATCCGCACGGGAGTCAGTTGCCGGCCCAGCTCGGCGATGCTTCCCGTTGCGCCTGCGTCGCCATGCTCCGCCACGAATGTGCCCTTGCCGACATGACGCCAGATTGCGCCGTCCCGCTCAAGGGCCTCCAGGGCCCTGCGAAGGGTGGTGCGGCTCATTCCCAAATGATCGATCAACTCACGCTCCGGCGGCAGGCGATCGCCCGGAGCGTAGTCCCCCGCCGCAATCAGGGCCCTCACCCGCGCAATGGCGTCTTCCCGCCCCGATGACTCCAGCTTCGCCAGCACCAACTCGGCCCTAAAGTGGTTGACCAATATGTCGATATAGAGCGACCATATGGCGGTCAGTGGGACATTTCAACAAAAATTTTGAAAGTCGGTTATATTGATTGCGATTGATCTTGATGTAGCCTCGGTCCTTGGGACACCAGGCAGCATTCGGGACGACGGAGGATGGAATGTCGGACTTCGCGATCGAAACGCCCCCGGTCGTAGTGCTTCCCGTCGCCGGAACGGACGTCGGTTTCCCCGGGCGCCGGTGCCTGGGGAGAGCCCGCGATCGATGGAGCGAGGCGATGGCGCCACGCGCGTAACGCTCGGCCGGATCTACCCGATCCGCCGCGCCGGAAATTTGCGCCTGGGCGCCACGATCTCGTCCTGGGCGGCGATCAGTCGCAGCTCGCGGGTGCCGGCGGTCCGGGTCGCGTCCAGCACCGCGAAGGTCGCCGCCGCGGCGGCTTCCAGGGCCTGGCCGGCGTGGCCGCGCCGCAGATAATGGCCGAGGAACAGCGCGGACAGGAGGTCGCCGGCGCCGTTGGGCTGCGGGTCGCAGGGCAGGAGCGGCGTGCATAGGCGCCAAGCGTCCGCGCCGGTCACCGCCAACACCTCGATCTCGCCGGCGCGGGTCGCGTCGTGGCGCAGGCCGGTGACCAGCACCACGCCCGGGCCCCGTTCCGTCAGCCCGCGCGCCGCCGCCACGGCCTGGTCCAGGGTCGTCACCGTGGCGCCGCTCAAAACCTCCAGCTCGAACACGTTGGGGGTGACGATATCGGCCAGCGCCAGGGCGCGGTCGCGGAAGAACCCGGGCAGGGCGGCGTCGACGTAGAGGCCGCCACCGCCCCCACTGGCGCCGTCCCCCATGACCGGATCGCAGGCGTAAAGCGCCTTGGGGTTGGCCGCCTTGACCCGCGCCACCGCGTCGAGCACCGCGAGGCCGGCCTCCGGCGCCCCCAGGTAGCCCGACAGCACCGCGTCGCAGGTTCCCAGCACGCCGCGCGCGGCGTGC
>JACZVL010000113.1 GCA_022572685.1 Pseudomonadota bacterium | reverse complement strand
CGCGCCGACGCCCTGGACCGTGGACAGCAGGCGGAACCAGTCCCGCTCGGCGGCCTCCGGGAAGCCATAGAGATGGATGTGGTCCTCGCGCACGTGGGTCTCGATGAACAGGCTGACCGGCTCGCCCTGAGCGGGGAGGGCGGCCAGCCCGCGGCCCGAGCAGTGGACCAGGTAGCCGACCCCGGAGACGTCGACCACCGCCCAGCCGGCGCCCGAGGAATCCACCAGTCCAGTCAGCTTGGCGATCATGGCAGCTTGGCGATCATGTCGGCTTGGCGATCATGGCCGCCCTCCCTTCACCGTTCTGGGCCGGTGCCGCTCGGCGGGCCTGATCCTGGGCCGCGGCCCCCGCCGCCGCCTCTGCCCAGCGGCGGTTGCTGGCCGCGCTGTG
The DNA here is from genome assembly GCA_022572685.1 of Pseudomonadota bacterium. Taxonomy (GTDB): domain Bacteria; phylum Pseudomonadota; class Alphaproteobacteria; order Kiloniellales; family J153; genus JACZVL01. Next base: position 10,669 of record JACZVL010000113.1, on the reverse strand, counting down.
GGCGTGGCAGATGGCGACCGCCAGCGCATCGGCGGCATCGGTGCTGTCGATCGCGCAGCCGGGCAACAGGTGTCCGACCATCACGACGACCTGCTCCTTCTTGGCGTGTCCGGTGCCGACCACGGCCTTCTTGACGATCATCGGCAGATACTCCGCAACCGGCAGGCCGCTCAGCGCCGGGGTCAGCAACGCGATCCCGCGCGCCATGCCGAGCTTCAGCGTCGAGGCCGGGTTCCTGTTGGCCAGGCTGGTCTCCACCGCGGCCTCCTCGGGCGCATGCTCGGCCAGCACCGCCAACAGCCCCTCGTGCAACTGGACCAGGCGCTCGGCCAGCGACCGCGCCGAGTCCGAGGTCACGACGCCGTTGGCCAGGTGGCGGAGCCGGTTGCCCTCGGCCTCGATGACGCCCCAGCCGGTGCGCCGCAGGCCCGGATCCAATCCGATGACGCGCATGGTCCCCTTTCGTTCCCGCTCTCAAATCCCACTCGCCACGCCGAGCCCACCTCAGGCGGTCAGCCGGGCCATGATCTCGTCGGCGATCTCGAAGTTGGCCGCGACCTGCTGCACGTCGTCGTTGTCGTCGAGCGCGTCGAGCAGCTTGAGCAGGGTCTCGGCGTGCTTCTCGCCGACCTCCACCGTGGTCTGCGGCTTCCAGGCGAGGTGCGCCTCGCGCGGATCGCCGAAGCGCCCCACCAGGGCGTCGCGCACGGTATTGAACTGGTCCGGATCGCAGGTGATCTCGTGGCCGTCGGCGGCGCTTTCGACGTTGCCGGCCCCGGCTTCGGCCGCGACCTCGAAGACCGCGTCCGCCGACCCCACGCCGGCATCGAACGCGATCAGGCCGACCCGGTCGAACATGAACGACACCGCGTTGGTCTCGGCCAGGGCGCCGCCATGCCTGCCGAAGGCCGTGCGCACCTCGGAGGCGGTACGGTTGCGGTTGTCGGTCAGCGTTTCGACGATCAGCGCGACCCCGCCCGGGCCATAGCCCTCGTAGCGGATTTCCTCGTAGTGGGTGTCGTCCTCGCCACCGGCGACCCGCTTGATCGCGCGGTCGATGTTGTCCTTGGGCATGTTGGCCGTCCGCGCCGCCGAGATGGCCGCGCGCAGGCGCGGGTTCTTGTCCGGCTCCGGCAGGCCGGCGCGGGCGGCCACGGTAATCTCGCGGATCAGCCGCCCGAAGATCTTGGCGCGCTTTTTGTCCTGCGCACCCTTGCGGTACATGATGTTCTTGAATTGGGAATGGCCTGCCATAACCAGCCGATTCTAGATGTTGAGGCAATCGTTGTGAAGTCTACCACATTTTGTGGCCAGGCGCGCCCATCGCTGGCCAGGGCCTCCGAACCGACCCGGGCCGGTTCGGAGGCCCTGGGAATAGTCGGCCAATATGGCGATATTGCGGCGCCTTCTAGCAGTATCCGCCGACCTCCTGAAAGCCCCCATCCGCGCCACTGCCGCTCGAGCAGATCGGGGTTGATCGGAATCGCCGTCGGCGCATCTTCCGGGCCAAGGTTAACTCTGTTTTTACGCCGGGGCGCCATCATGGCCCTTGGCGGCACTCCGTGCTTCGCCCGAATCGGAGCCGGAGCCGCTACCAACCAAAGAACGAAGGACGCCATGTCGATGCCCAGTGACGTACCCGAGCTCGCGACCCCGCAAGACGCCGCCGTCGACGAGGCGGAGGCGGCCCGCTGCCTGGAGGAGGCGGTGCGGAAGGTCCAGGAGTTCTCCGCCGCCGGCGCGCCCGACGCCCTGAACGCGCTGCTCGCCGTTGCCGAGGAAGCCCCGGCGGAGGCCGCCGAGCACGCGCTCCAGCTCGCCGCGACCGTGACCGCGCAGACCACGACCCTGCACGGCGAGGTCGCGCGCTTCCTTTCCGTAACCCGGGAATCCTGAGCCGCCGGAGCCGTCCGGGGGGGGCCTCAGGCCGGCGCCGCTTCGGGCCCGGTGGGCGCGAGCCTTCCGCCGGCGCGCAGCGGCGCGATCTTGGTGGCCAATCCGGTCTTGTCGTCGATTTCCACGTAGACCGCGGACAGCGTGCCCTCGCCGCTCGCCGCGCTGAGCCGCTCGGTCGGCAGCTTGCGCGTGAAGCGTGCCAGCGGCGCCGCCTTGTCCATGCCGATCACCGAATCGTAGTCGCCGCACATGCCGGCGTCGGTCTGGTAGGCGGTCCCGCCGGGCAGGATCATGGCGTCGGCGGTCGGCACGTGGGTGTGGGTGCCGACACAAAGGCTGGCGCGGCCGTCGACGAAATGGCCCATGGCCATCTTCTCGCTGGTCGCCTCGGCGTGCATGTCGACGACGATGGCCTGGACCGTGGCGCCGAGCCGGTGCTTGGCGAGTTCGCGTTCGACGCAGGCGAAGGGATCGTCGAGCGGGTCCATGAACAGCCGCCCCATGACGTTGAGCACCAGGATCTTGCGGCCGCCCGGAACCTCGAACACCGTGGCGCCCCGGCCCGGCGTGCCGGCCGGATAGTTGTGCGGGCGCAGCAGGCGCGGCTCGCGGTCGATGACGGCGAGCGCCTCGCGCTGGTCCCAAGAGTGGTTGCCGCCGCTGATCACGTCGACGCCGGCGGCAAACAGCTCGTCGCAGATCTTCCCGGTGATGCCGAAGCCGCCGGCCGCGTTCTCGCCGTTGGCGATCACGAAATCCAGCGCCAGCGTTTCGCGCAGCCGCGGCAGCCGGCTGGTCACCGCCTCGCGGCCGGAGCGGCCGACGATGTCGCCGCAGAACAATAGCTTCATGAAGGGTCCGTCCGCATAGCGTTTGCCCGCACGCGGATCGACTCGTCCTCGGTCACGATCCAGTCGAGCGGCTGGTCGCCGCCGTCACGGAGCACCTCCGCGACCTCCTGGGCCGCGTAGGCGACGCCGACCGCGAGCACCGCACCCGATTGCCGCAGCCGCGCCAGGGTGCGATCGAAGTAGCCGCCGCCGTAGCCGAGCCGGTAACCGGCCCGGTCGAATGCCAGCAGCGGCACGATCAGGACCCGCGGCGTCAGCTCCGGCTGGGACGCCAGCGGCACCCGGGTGCTGAGGCCGGCCGCCTCCAGGGGGTCCTCCGGGCGCCAGGCGCGGAACACCAGGGGGTTGCCGCGCCCCGCCGTCACCGGCAGCGCGATCGGGTGACCGTCTTCGTGCAGGTGGATCATCAACGGCCGCGGATCGATCTCGCTGCCGATCGGCCAGTAGGCCGAGACCACGCAACCGCTGGGGAAATCTATCGCCGGCAGGACCCGCTCGCAGAGCGCGTAGCCGGTGGCCACCGGATCCTCGGCGGCCGCTTCCGCGCGCACCAGCTTGGCCGCGGTCCTGGCTTGACGTTTGCTCGCGTCGAGCGAGGAAAGCTCTGAATCTACCATCAAAGAGTCCGTCACCGCGACGACGGGCGGCGGTTCGAAGTTCACGTTGTTTCCGGGGCGAGGAAAGGCGAGCGGTGCTGCACGAGCCGTTGGTCGGAGATCTTCCTCTTGTGGCCTGCAAAGCAGGTGGGCGCCATATACCGGGACCACGGCCCCGGCAGGGACAGCTCCCTTTAGAAGAGCATTGGCCCCAGGGATGATTGACCTGACGTACTCAGCAGCACCGCCCGCGATGATACTAGGCCGCGGCGCCTTAACAACCCCTCTAGTACCCCGATTCTGAAGAATCGTGGTACTAGCTCATTGAATCCCATGTGATTCAGCTTCCAAGGCGCGTCACACGAAACATGACGATCTTTGGAACCCTCACATTGGGGACCTTATTTAGGCCTCCCCGAGCCGCGCGGCAATAGTTTCGATGCGCTGGGCGCAGGCCTCCAGGGCCGCGGCCGCCGCGCCCTCCGCGCCCTCGCCCGCGCCGCCCTCACCCGGGCCTTCCTTCGCCGCGCCGCTAATCGTCGCCTTGAGCGCGTGGTTCTCCTTGTAGGCCTCGAACAGCTCGTCGGCGACCATCAGGCTGGCCATGACCAGAAGCCGGCCCTCGCCGACCTGTCCGACCGCCCCGACCAGGCCCTGGATCCGTTCGTCGAGATGCTCGGCCAGCTTGCGCAGGTGCTCCTCCTGGCCGTCGTCGCAGGTCACCTGATAATTACGATCGTTGATGTTGAGCGAGATCTCGGGCATGGCCTTAAGTCTCCAGCGTTGCCTTCAGGCGTTCGATGGTCTTGTCGAGGCGCGCCGCCACCGCGCCGGCGGCGTCCTGCAGCGCCGCGTTCTCCTGGCGCGCCGAATCGAGCGCCGCGCGCAAGCCCGCCTCGCCGCCGTCCGCGGCGCCCCCCCCGGCGCGCGACTCCACCGCCCGTTCCAGACTGTCGAGAGCGGCCTGGAGCCGCTTCGTGGCTCGGTTCAACTGTGCCATGTCGTCCTCCCCCTGGCCGTGGTTCCTATTGAAGCCAGATGCCACGGCTTTCGCCTACCCTTTTGAACGTCAAGCACAATACGCGGGGCCGCCTTCGTCGGTCAACACCCAGGGCCGGTCCCAGGGCCGGTCCCGGGGATGGTCCCAGGGATGGTCCCAGGGACGGCGTCCGGCGATGGGCTGACGCGCCGGCACCACTGAGATTCGGTTGACGGCCCGGGCCGGTGGCGGCATGTTGCGCGCGAACCCGGGCACCCGCTTGCCGCGATGGCAGCCCCCGATAGACCCTTTCCGACAGCAATATGGAACCCAAGATGGACGCTGCGCCGCCATCCGTCTCCCGATCAGGCGCCTCGGCCTCGACGCAAGACGCCGGCGCCAGCCACAAGGATATGGCGAACGCGATCCGGGCGCTGGCCATGGACGCCGTGCAGAAGGCCAATTCGGGCCACCCCGGCATGCCCATGGGCATGGCCGACGTCGCCACGGTGCTGTTCACCCGCTTCCTGAAGTTCGATCCCAAACGGCCGGACTGGCCCGACCGCGACCGCTTCGTGCTATCGGCCGGGCACGGCTCCATGCTGCTCTACGCGCTGCTCCACCTGACCGGCTACGAGGACATGACGCTGGAGCAGCTCAAGAACTTCCGCCAGCTCGGCAGCCGCACCGCCGGCCACCCGGAATACGGTCACGCCACCGGGATCGAGACCACCACCGGGCCGCTCGGCCAGGGCCTGGGCAACGCGGTCGGCATGGCGCTGGCCGAGCGCCTGCTCAACGCCCGGTTCGGCGACCACGCGGTCGACCACCACACCTACACAATCGTCGGCGACGGCTGCCTGATGGAGGGCCTCAGCCACGAGGCCATCTCGCTGGCCGGCCACCTGCGCCTCGGCAAGCTGATCGTGCTGTTCGACGACAACCAGATCTCGATCGACGGCGCCACCTCGCTGACCTGCGGCGACGACCAGATCGCGCGCTTTGAGGCCTGTGGCTGGGCGACCCGGTCGGTCGACGGTCACGACCCCGAGGCGGTGGCGGCGGCGATCGCGGCGGCGCGGAACAGCGACCGGCCGTCGCTGATCGCCTGCCGCACCGTGATCGGCTTCGGCGCGCCGAGCAAGGCGGGCACGGCCAAGGCCCACGGCGCGCCGCTCGGCGAGGACGAGATCGCCGGCGCGCGCGAGAAGCTCGGCTGGCCCCATCCGCCGTTCGAGATTCCGGAGCCCGTTCGAAGCGCCTGGGCCGCGGCCGGCGCACGCGGCGCCGAAGTGGCCGATGCCTGGCAGGCGCGCCTGAGCGGGCTGGCGGCGGAGGTCCGCGACGAGTTCGAGCGCCGCATGCGCGGCGATCTGCCGACCGGTTGGCGCGAGGCGCTGGCCGCGATGAAGCAGGCGGCCCTCGAGGAAGCGCCCAAGATCGCCACCCGGGTGTCGTCCCAGCGCGTGCTCGACACCCTCGCCGAGGCGATCCCGGAGCTGATCGGCGGCTCGGCCGACCTGACCGGCTCGAACAACACCAAGGCGGCGTCCCAGGCGGTGATTTCGGCCGCGGACTTCTCCGGCGGCTATCTGCACTACGGGGTGCGCGAGCACGCCATGGCCGCGGCCATGAACGGCCTGGCGCTCCACGGCGGCGTGATTCCCTACGGCGGCACCTTCCTGGTGTTCGCCGACTACTGCCGGCCGTCGATCCGGCTGTCGGCGCTGATGGGCCAGCGGGTCATCTACGTCATGACCCACGATTCCATCGGCCTGGGCGAGGACGGCCCGACCCATCAGCCGGTCGAGCACCTGGCCGCGCTCCGGGCGATCCCCAACCTGCTGGTGTTCCGGCCGGCCGATACCATCGAGACCGCCGAGTGCTGGGAGCTGGCGCTGGACAGCCGCGCGGCGCCCTCGGTGCTGGTGCTGAGCCGCCAGGGCCTGCCGAGCCTGCGCCAGGACGCGAGCGAGAACCTCTCGGCCCAAGGCGGCTACATCCTGGCGCCGGCCGAAAATGAGCGCCAGGTGACGCTGATCGCCTCGGGCTCCGAGGTCGCCATCGCGCTCGAGGCCCGGGCGCAACTCGGCGCGCAGGGCATCTCGGCGGCGGTGGTCTCGATGCCGTGCTGGGAGCTGTTCCAGGCCCAGACGCCCCACTACCGGGACGAGGTGCTCGGCCCGGGCACGCCGCGCATCGCCATCGAGGCCGGCCTGCGCCAGGGCTGGGACGCCTGGCTGCAGCCGGACGGCGGCTTCATCGGCATGACCGGCTTCGGCGCCTCGGCCCCGGCCAAGGACCTCTACCCCCATTTCGGAATCACCGCCGAGGCCGTGGTCGAGGCGGTCAAGGCGCGGCTTTAATACCAAGCATCGGGGAACTCGGGCAATGAGCGAAGCGATTCTGCAAGATACGGCGCGGGCCTTGGTCGCCGAGGGCAAGGGCATCCTGGCGGCCGACGAGAGCACCGGCACCATCCAGAAGCGCCTCGACAGCATCCAGGTCGAGTGCACCGAGGCCAACCGGCGCGACTACCGCGAGCTGCTGTTCACCACGCCGGGCCTCGGCGAGCACATCAGCGGCGTGATCCTGTTCGACGAGACCCTGCGCCAGAACGCGGCCGACGGCACGCCGCTGGTCAAGGTCCTCCAGGACGCCAGCATCATTCCAGGCATCAAGGTCGACCAGGGCGCCAAGCCGCTCGCCGGCCACCCGGACGAGACCGTGACCGAAGGCCTCGACGGCCTGCGCGAACGGCTCGAGGAATACGCCGCGCTCGGCGCGCGCTTCGCCAAATGGCGCGCGGTCTACCGGATCGGCGAGGTGACCCCGAGCCCGGCCGGCATCACCGCCAACGCCCATGCGCTGGCGCGCTACGCGGCGCTGTCCCAGGAAGCCGGCCTGGTGCCGATCGTCGAGCCCGAGGTGCTGATGGACGGCGACCACGACATCGAGGACTGCGAGCTCGTCACCGAGGAGGCGCTGCGCACGGTGTTCGGCGAGCTGGCGGTCCAGGACGTGCTGCTCGAGGGCATGCTGCTCAAGCCCAACATGGTGATCTCCGGCGCCGACTGCGCCGAGCAGGCCGACGTCGAGGAGGTCGCGGAACGGACCTTGCGGTGCCTGTTGCGCTGCGTGCCGGCGGCGATGCCGGGCATCGTGTTCCTGTCCGGCGGACAGCGCGACGAGGTCGCGACCCGGCACCTCGACGCCATGAACAGGCACCCCGCGGTCAAGCCCTGGAGGCTGAGCTTCTCCTACGGGCGGGCGCTGCAGGCGGCGCCGCTCAAGGCCTGGGGCGGCAAGGCCGCCAATGCGGCGGCGGCCCAGGCGGCGCTGATGGAACGCGCCAGCGCCAACGGGGCGGCAACGCGCGGCCAGTACGCCTGAGCGCGTTCGGATAATCGGTATGACGGCCAGGCGAGCCACCGCCCCGCGCCTGCGTCCGATCGGGGGGCACGTTCCGGGCCTTGAGGCCATCGCCTGGACGCGGCTTTAGTAGCGAGGGCCCGTTACAGCCGGGTTTCGAAAAGCGCGTCGATGATGGGACACTCCGGTACGGTGCCGCCGTCGCACTGGGCGGACATCTCCGCCAGCGTTCTCTCCAGCCTCCGCATGTCCGCGATCTTCTCCCGGATGCTTTGCAGGTGGTGAAGCGTCAGCGTCTTGACCTCGCCGCAGGTGTACTTCCCGCCATCGACGAGCGCCAGAAACGCCCGGACCTCCTCGAGGGAGAAGCCGAGTTCCCGGCAGCGGCGAATGAAGACGAGCCGCTTCAAGTGATCTTCCGCGTAGAGCCGGTGACCGCCGGCGCTGCGTGGCGGCTCCGGCAGCAGTCCGATGCGCTCGTAATAGCGGATCGTCTCGATATTGCACCCGGTCAGCTTCGACAGCTTTCCCCGGGTCAGTCGCCGCCCGTTCGACATCGTTCCATCCGCCCAGTTGACAACCATCCTGTACTATCTACAGGTTTGGGCGCCCGGATTCCAGGTCCGACCGGCGCACTGTGAAATCCGGTCGGGGTCGCTGGCCCCTTGGCTCCGGGAGTTGCGCGTGCGGCATCGGAGCGGCCGGACTACACAACCCCGCGCAAGACCGCGAGTCGGAATTTAGGGCTTGAACCTGTAGTAAGTACAGGCCCTATATTCGTCAGGCAACGCAATCGACCCACCAGTCGACCCAGAGGTGAGAGGTGGCGATGTCTGACGGCAGCCCTTCCATGGCCAAGTCTGCTACCGCGCCCGGCCGCGTTCGTTCGGCGCTGGACGAGCGGGCGCAGAAGAAAATCTTCGCAAGCGGCAGCGTACTCGGGGCGCTCGCCATGTCGTCCTGCTGCATCCTGCCGCTAGTGCTTTTCAGCCTCGGCATAACCGGCGCGTGGATCGGCAATCTCGCCGCCCTCTATCCGTACAAGGCCTATTTTTTCGTCGCGACGGCGGGGTTCCTCGCGGCTGGATTTTACCGGGCCTACCGCAAGCCGAAGGCCGTGGCCTGCGAGGGGGATGGCGATTGCGGCACGCCGATCTCCGATCGGACCAACAAGGCAATGCTGTGGGCGGCCACCGTGCTGATCCTGGCGGCGCTGGCGTTCCCGTATTACGCACCGCTGCTGCTGGATTCTTGAGGCGCGAGACCATGAAACCGCAATTTTTCGCTGCGATCACCGCACCGGCTTTGGTCGCAGGTGGAGTCTTCGTGGCCGGCGATTTCAGCGTCGCCCGCGTGGCCGCCCCGACCGGCGCGACGTTTGAGATGGGATACCCCTCGGAGGTTGAAAGCCGGTCGGGCCATCTATTTTCGGAATGGAGGCAGCTATGGGTGAAAAAGTTGTAGCCGGAATCGTAACCGCCGCGGCGATCGCGCCGATCTGCGCGGTCTGTATTCTGGGGCCCGCGGCGGTCGGCTCTCTGTTCGCGGGCGCGTTGGAACACGATTCTGTTTCCCACCGGGGACCATTCCGGAAAGAGTCCGAACCCGATGAACCGCTTGCCCGCGCGTCTCGCCGCATCCGCCAACCATAGCTCCCACTGCCCGCTGATCACGGACAGACTGCAAAACACCAACTGCTTTCCGTCCGGCGACCACGACGGGTGGACTTCGTCCGCATCCCCGGAAGTTACCTGGACCGGCGGTCCGCCGTTGAGGTCAATGATCCAAATATCCCAGCTCCCGGACCGATCGCTCGCGAACGCGATCCTGGTACCGTCGGGGCTGAACATGGGCTGGATGTCTGAGGCCGGATCCGACGTGAGTTGTGTCACCGCGACCCCGTCGCGCCTCTTCAAATAGAGCGCAGGACGAACGTGGTGGCGCGTCGACGCGAAAACAATTCGCTCACCCTCAGCGTCAAGGTCGGGGTCGAAGTCTCTACCGACCTCATTGAAGCTGTGGCGGGTGAGGGAGATGGCCGCCCGCGCGTGGAAACTCGGTATCGTGCCGTCCGGAAGGTCTCCGAACATATTGATCTGCCTGGTAGTGGAAGCAGCTAGAAGGGCCTGTGTCGGATTGACCGGTACGGTCGGCGGCGCGAAGGCGGCGCGATACGCGCACCCAGAAGCCACCAACGCCGCGAGAGAAAGCACCTGAAATGTACGAAGATGGCTCATGGTATTCCCTGCAAATCCGAATCGATGATTCCGCCGGGTCACGCTCGCATAAGTGTAAACGGGAAGACTCCGTAAGCCTGTACTGCCGGTTGACCCCATTCCGGTCGACGTCAGGTCTTGCCTCTGCCACATCGGCTGTCGGTCCCGCCGAGACAAGTTACGTCCGATCTGCATGCGAGATTGTCCGATAACTGAATCAAGTATCGACGAGGCGGATCGGATTCCTTCAGCGCGTGAGCAAGCAGGACGGACGAACCTGATCCGACCAGGCTAGGGAACTTCGCTTCGGACGACCCTTCCTGCAGATCGCACGTCGAACGATCGTACGCGCTATAGGGCGCTGTCACGGGCGTTGGCATGTGTCATATCCACTAATGAGGTTTCCCGTACGACCGGAATCCATCCGCAGACCGCGCGTGGCGATCCCGATCGGACCGTCCGGGAAAAGCCTCGAGCATGGTGCCGATGAACTACATTGCTGCGACGCAAAGAAAATTGAAGTCAGAGAATTGTCAAGATTTGTCGACCTTTGCGGTCGACCTGAACCGCCACCTTGCCTTAGAATCTCCCAGCGTATCGAGGAAGGTAAGGAAGGAACGCGTGATGGGAAGGAAGCGTCCTCGCCGAGTCCGGGCACATTGTCTCGATTCGGCGCATTTCGAGCGACCGGTTCCCTCATCCATCATCGCACGATCGGAGTGGGAACATGACCGAGGGTACAGACGACCAGCAAGCTCG
>JACZVL010000112.1 GCA_022572685.1 Pseudomonadota bacterium | reverse complement strand
CCAGGCCCAGGGCACCGGCGCCGGCACCTCGCGGCTGACGCGTGCGAGCGCCAGGGGGAACGGCATGCCCATGCAGAACGCGAGCGGGGCGATGGCGGCGAGCGCCAGCGGCAGCTTGGCTTCCAGCGGCAGGGCGATCAGGAACGCCGTCACCGGCGTGAGGACCGCCAGGTAGAAGAGCGCGATGACGGCGATGGCGGCGACCGCGGCCTCCAGCGCCGAGACGCGCCCCCGGGTCGCCGGGTCCTCGGGCAGGCGCGCGGCCAGGCGCGGGCTCAACCCCGCGCCCAGGCCGGCGAACACCAGGAAGGCGGCGAGCACCACGGCCACGGCGTAGAGCGGATGGCCGAGGAACAGGGTCAAACGCTGGATGAAGGCGATCTCGACGAACAGGAACGCCAGGCCGAGCAGCAGGAAATAGGCCGCGACCCGGCCGCGGCCGCGCGCGACCCGGCCGCGCCGGACCGCAAGCGGCAGCAGGATCAGCACCAGGCTGGCCGCAGCGGCTTGGACCAAGGTGGCGAGCAGGATCAGGTAGCCCCATTCGATCAGCGGCATGGCGCCGCGGCGGCCGAGCGCGAGGAGCTCGGGCAGCGACCGCCACTTGAAGAAATCGAAGAAGTAGGGCCGGTCGTCGCGGGCCGGCCTGAGGTCGAACTTGTAGTCCGCCAGGAACTTCGCGCGCCCGGGCCCGAGCAGCGCCAGGGCGCCGTCGTAGAGGTAGGGCTCGTCCAGGACGTTGAAGCGGTTGGCCTCGTCCCGCGTCATGCCCGGCGCGTAGGCCAGGTCGAAGGCGCGCGGCCGCGCGAAGCGCCGTAGCCCGGCCAGTTCCTCGGGTCCAAACGCGGCGCCCTTCTTGACCAGCAGGGCGACGGTGTTGAAGCCGCGCAGCAGCACCAGCCGTTGCCCGGGCTCGGCGACCGCCATGCGCGCGAGCGCCGCGCGCGCGGTGGCGAACAGCTTGAGCGCCGTCCGCGGCGGCAGGTCGAACGCGGCGCCCACCGCCAGCAGGCCGCCGCGCTCCAGGCGGCCGAGGTAGCCGACGAAGGCCTCCACGGTGGCGGCGTAGGTCTCCTGCAGGCTGCCGAAGCCGCCGGCCGCCGGCCCGCCCAGGGACAGCTGGATCAGGTCGTAACCCGAGCCCGCGAGCGCGAGCGCGCCGCGCGCGTCGGTCGGATAGACCGTGGTGCGCTCTGGATCGAAAATCCGGCCGGCGAAGTCGGCGAAGCGGCCGCGCAGGAGCGCGGTCACCGCGGGGTCGGGCTCGGCGACCGCGACCCGGCTCGCGCCGCGCGCGCGGGCGAGCAGCACCGGGGTGCCGCCGCCCGCCCCCAGGATCAGCACCGAGGGCCGCTCGAGCAGATGATAGGGCAGCGCCTGAAGCGTGTAGTCGAGATAGGCGAGGCTGCGCGGATCGCCGTCGAAGCGGGTGATCGCGGTCATGGCGTCGCCGTCGGTGAACAGGCCGAGCTGTTCGGGCGGCGTGGCCGGACTGTTGAGGCTCAGGCCGGGCGCGCGGCGGAACGGGACCTCGGGGCTGCGGACCACGGTGAGCTGGCCGAGCGGGCTGGAGCTCTCGTAAACCACCTCGGCGCCGGGCGCGTGCAGCGCGTAGCTGAGCCCCTTGTACTCCGACAGCCGCGGCGTGAAGGCCGAGCCGGGGGCCAGCCCGGCGGCCACCAGGCCGGACAGCGCCAGGGCCAGCGCGCGCCCGCGCCGGGTTCGGGCCTCGGATCCCAACTCGGCGATCCCCGCCGCGGCAAAACCGAGCGCGATCACCAGTCTCAACGCCTGCCAGGGCGGCAGCAGGAACAGCAGCCCGATCACGGCGAGCGCGCCGAGCCCGGCGCCCAGCAGGTCGTAGCGGTAGATCCGCCCCATCTGATCGCCCCCGGCGCCGCCGTAGCGCATGAAGGCGAGGCCGACGCAGTTGGCGGCGCAGAAGAACGGCACCATCAGGACCAGGTAGGTCCAGGAAAGCCTCAGCACCTGGACCGGGTCCCAGGCCAGCTCGAAGGGGTTGATCGCGACCTCGCGCACGAGCGTGTAGCCGAAGGCCGCGGTCAGGCCGAACAGCGCCGCGTTCACCTGCCAGGCCCTGACAAAGTGCCTCAGCAGCCAGCCACGGGCGAGCGCCAGGAAGCTGCCGCTGGCGCCATAGCCGAGCAACGCGATGGAGATCACCATGTAGGCGAAGTGGTACCACTGGCCGATGGCGTAGAGCCGGATCAGCAGCACCTCGTAGCCGATCGCCCCGGCCGAGACCAGCGAGATCGCCACCAGCGGGATGGTACGCGGCATGTGGGGCGGGGCCGTCAACGCCGCCCGGTGAGCGGCACGAAGCGGACCGGCAGCAGCTGGCGGGTGCTCACGGTGCCGTCGGCGGCCTTGGTCACCAGGACCAGCTGCTGGACCATGAACGGCGGCCCCACCGGGATCACCATGCGCCCGCCGGGCTTGAGCTGGGCAACCAGCGGCGGCGGCACGTGATCGGCGGCGGCGGTCGCCACGATGGCGTCGAAGGGCGCCTTCTCGGGCCAGCCGTGGTAGCCGTCGGTCACCTTGACGCGGACGCTCCCGTAGCCGAGCCGCTCGAGCCGGCGCGCCGCGGCCTCGCCCAGCTGGGGCACGATCTCCATGGTGTAGACCTCGATCCCCAGCTCGGCGAGCACGGCGGCCTGGTAGCCCGAGCCGGTGCCGATCTCGAGCATGACCTGGCCGCGGGCCGGCTTCAGGAGATCGGTCATCAGCGCCACGATGTAGGGCTGGGAGATGGTCTGGCCGTAGCCGATCGGCAGCGGCCGGTCCTGGTAGGCGTGCGCGCGCAGCGCCTCGGGCACGAACTCGTGGCGCGGGACCCGGCCCATGGCGGCGATCACGGCAGGCGAGATGGCGGGCGCGAGCGCGGGCGAGTAGCCCTGGCCGGCGTGCTCCTGGATCACCTCGATCATCCGGGCGCGTTGCCGCGCGCTGCCCGCCGCTTCCTCGGCCAAGGCGGGGGCCAAGGCGGGGGCCAGGACGGGCGCCGCCGCCAGCAGCGTCCAGATGGCGGCTACGAAGACGAGCCCTGCACTCCGACCGCACCCCATTCCAGCCTCCTTCCGGGCCTCGGCGCGAACTCCGGCCTGCTCATTCCGGCAGATCGAGCCGGAAGCAGGTGCCTTCGGAGGTCGAGCGTTCCAGGCGGATGTCGCCGCCGTGGGCGCGCATCAGCTCGCGCGCGATGGCCAGCCCCAACCCGGTCCCCCCGGCCCGCGAGGAACCGGCGAAGGGCTCGAACAGGCGCGCGCGGGCGCGCGGCGAGAGCCCGGGGCCGTCGTCGCTCAACTCGATGACCACGCGGCCGTCTTCCCGGCGGGCGTCGATCTCGAGCCGCGAGGCGCCGGCCTGGATGGCGTTGCGCCCCAGGTTGCTCAGCACCCGGTACAGCTGCTCGCGGTCGGCGGAGATCTCGAAGCGCGCCTCGACCAGGTTGCGCCACTCGGCCTCGCCGCTGAGCTGCTCGGGCACGGAGGCGCCGACCTCGGAGACCAGCTCGCCCAGGTCGAAGCGGCTCCGCTCGACCTTGGGCGCGCCCTCGCGGGTGAAGTTGAGGGTCTGGGCGCAGAGGTTGACCGCGCGGTCGATGGCGCCGAGCAGGGTCGGCGTGACCCGGCGCACCTCCGGATCCTCGCTGTCGCTCAGGCGGTCCGAGACCAGCCGCGCGGTGGCCAGGATGTTGCCCAGGTCGTGGCTGATCCGGGTCACCCCGGCGCCGAGCGCGGCCAGGCGCGCGCGCTGCTGCAGGGCGTCGCGCAGGCCGAGCTGCATCTCGGCCAGCTCGCGCTGGGCGATGCCGATCTCGTCGCTGCGCGCGGATGGCTTGATGATCCGCGTGGGGTCTTCCGGGTCGGCGCGGAACCGGGCCATGGAATGGGTGATGCGGCGCATCGGCCGGACCATGAGCAGGTGCAGGCTGAGATAGACCAGCGCCGCGGTGAACAGCGAGATGCCCAGCGACAGCGCCAGGATGCGCTCCGAATAGCTGAGCATGCCGGCCCGGAGCGGGGCCTCGTCGAGCACCACCTCGACCAGGGTCGCGCCGTCCTTGGGCGACACGCCGACCACCCGCAGGACCCGGCCACGGTCCTGCATGAGCGTCACGAAGGCGTCGCCGATCAGCCCGAAGAAGCTGCTCTCGCGCAAATCGAAGCTGGCGTCGACCGGACCGGGCGCGGTCACCATCAGCATGAGCTTGCCCGCGCCCGGCCGGGTCAGGCCGACCGAATAGGCGCGCACGTGCTCGAGCAACTCGCGCTCCAGGCCCTTGCCGACCATCTGGTCCGGGGTCGCATCCAGGGTCAGGATCGCCAGGTGCGCGGCGGCCAGGCGTTCCTCCAGGTAGACCAGCCGGTAGCGGCCCACCGAGGGCGCATAGATCAGCACCTCGGCCAGCATCACGAAGGCGATGGTCAGCAACAGCAGCCGCGCCGACAGGTTCCGGGCCAGCGGCGGCAGGCTAAGCTTTTTGCCGGTCATGGGTAGAGTTTAGCACGTCCGCGGCCGCAGCGCCGCAACGCGAATCGGAGCGCGGCGGGGGTATAGGGGCGGGGGTATTGGAAAGAAGGCGCGCCGCTGCCGACCAAGGGAGAGGGAGGGTTCGGAAGGCAGCGGGCGCGCCAGCACCTCGGCTAACGAAGTTGACCCGGAGTGGGCTAGTTCGCTGCGCAGGGGTTGCAGGGATTCTTCGCCGCGCAGGGGTTGCACGGGTTGCACGGGTTCGCGGCCGCACAGGGGTTGCAGGGGTTGACGAGAATCTTCGTGGCCGCACAGGGATTGCAGGGATTGCACGGGTTCGCGGCCGCGCAGGGATTGCAGGGATTGCAGGGATTGCAGGGATTGTCACTGGCCGCAATCTGGATCGGCGTCTCCGCGGCCTGGGACACGGCGGTCGGCAGGGCGATCGCGGCGGTCGCCAGGGTCGCGACGCTCAGTGCCACAACGGTTTTCTTGATCATCAAAGCCTCCAAGTCAATTTGTTGCCGAAGTGTCGGCGATTTTCGTTCCGGCGCTGGCAAGGCCCGATCGGCCTCCTCCAGGGGCGGCCGGAACCGCACGCCTCGATAATGGCCCCCCGGCCGGCCCGGCACGATTCACGTTCCCTTGAATCGGTTCAATTTTCCGTGAGAGCCAAGTGTTTGGCCGGCACCGGGAGGGCCGGGAAATCCCCGGATTATCCGAGCCTTAGGAGCAGGCGGACCAATCCCTGGGTCCAGCGCGAAGATATCTTGTCCGCATAGAAGCCGCCGGCCGCGCGCTTGCCGGCCTCGCCCCGGGTCGGGTAGGGCGCGATGGTCCCGGCCATCGCCGAGAGCTTGATTCCCTGGGCGATGGCCAGGGTCCAGGGCTGGATCAGCTCGCCCGCCTGGGCGCCGAGGATCGAGGCCCCCAGGACCCGGCCACGCGGACTCGCGATCACCTTGACCAGGCCCTCGGCGCTGCGCTCGGCCCGGGCCCGGTCGTTCTCCGCGAACGGCCAGCGCAGCACCCGGATGGTGCCGTGCGCGCGCCGCGCCGCGGCCTCCGCCAGCCCGACCTGGGCGAGCTCGGGGTCGGTATAGGTGACCCAGGGCACGGCCCGGGTCTCGACCTTGGCCGGCAGGCGGAACAGCGCGTTCTTGATCACCACCACGGCGTGATGGCTGGCCATGTGGGTGAACGGGTCGGCGCCGACCACGTCGCCGGCGGCGAACACCCTGCGGTTGGTGGTGCGCAGCCGGGCGTCGACCTCGATGCCGCCGGGGCCATGAGCGATCCCGGCGGCCGCCAGCCCCAGGTCCTCGATCACCGGGCGGCGCCCGGCGGCGAGCAACAGCGCCGAGCCCTCGATCCGTTCCGTAGTACCGCCGCTTTCGACCGCCACCGCGACGCCCTCTCCGGTCGCCTCGACCCTGGTGACCCGGGCGCCCTCGCGGATGTCGAGCCCGTCGGCGCGCAGACGGTCGCGCAGGATGTCGACCAGCTCGGGATCGTCCTTGGGCAGAATCTCGGCCTGCTCGAGCACCGTGACCCGCGCGCCCAGGCGGCAGAACGCCTGGCCCAGCTCGCAGCCGATCGGGCCGCCGCCGATGATGATCAGGTGGCGCGGCAGCTCGCGCAGCCCGAACACCGTCTCGTTGGTCAGATAGGGCGTGGCCTCGAGGCCGGGTATGGGCGGCACCAGGGGCGCCGAGCCGGTCGCGATCACGAAGCGCCGCGCCGAAACCCGGGCCGCCCCGGCCTCGAGCTCGCGGGGGCCGGTGAACCGGCCGCGCTCGCGCAGCACCGTCACCCCCATGCCCTCGAAACGCTCGACCGAATCCTGGGGCGCGATGCCGGCGATCACGCCGTGGACGTGGTCGTGCACCGCCTCGAAATCGACCTCCGGGGCTTGCGCGCGCAGGCCGAGCGCGCCGGCGTGGCGGTGGGCGACGGCGGCCTTGGCGCTGGCGAGCAGGGCCTTGGACGGCACGCAGCCGGTGTTCAGGCAGTCGCCGCCCATCGCGCCGGGCTCGATCAGCACGGTTCGCGCTCCCAGCAGCGCCGCGCCGGCGGCGACCGAAAGACCGGCCGAACCGGCGCCCAGGATGCAGATGTCGGTGTCGATGGTTGTGGCCAAGTGGGGCGCCCCCTCGCCGATGACCCTCTGCCGATGACCCACTGTGGATGACCCTCTGCGGATGACCCTCTGCGGGCGGAGACCGGCCTAGTGTCCGCGGGCCTCGAACTTCCTACGCGCCTTGAACTTCTTATAGGCCACGGGCAGCACTGCCAAGACGGCCAGCGCCAGCAACGGCAGCAGCACGTCGGGCCGGGACAGGATGCCCAGGTCCGGCTCGCCGCCGGCGTCCAGGATGGCGCCCAGGCCGTTGCCCAGGCTGGCGAAGACCAGGGCGCCGGGTATCACCCCGATCAGGGTGGCGAAAAAATAGGTCCGCAAGGACACGCCGAGGAAGGCCGGCACCAAATTGATCAGCCAGAACGGGAACAGCGGGATCAGGCGCAGGAACAACAGGTAGCTGAACGCGTTCTCCCGAAAGCCCGCCTCCATGCGCTTGAGCGCGGGCCCGGCCTTGGCCCGCAACACATCCCCGAAGGCCGTGCGCGCCGCCAGGAACACGCAGACCGCCCCCAGGGTGCCGCCGACCACCCCGTAAGTCGCCGCCAGGACCGTGCCGAACAGGAAGCCGGCACTGACGGTCATGATCGCGCCGCCGGGGATCGAGAAGGCCACCACCAGGGCGTAAATCCCGACGAAGACGGCGGCCACCAGGGCCTCGTTGCGGGCGACCGCGACGGCCAGCCAGTCGCGGTGCTCCCTCAGGGCGTCCCAGCCGATGTAGCGCTGCAGGCCGAACGCGAAGAACAGCACGAAGCCGAGCCCCAGCACGGCGACCGGCAGCCAGCGGCGCAGGCCGCGGCCGCCAGGTTGCCCGGACCCAGGCGCCCCGGCGCCGCGCGCCGCGGGCCCGGGGTTCTCGGCCGGCTCGGTCATGAGGCCGGCTCGGTCATGAGGTTGTCTCGATGCTGCATTCCTGGCTCGCCGGCCGCGCCCAGCGCCCCCCAGCGCGGCGGTCCGGCCCGAAATATCCCCAACCCAAAGGTTCGGGGGCATCCCCGCCCTTGCCGGTCCCGGCAGCCGGGGAGGCCCCCCTCGCACCCCTGTGTAGCACCTGGGCCGGTCGGCGGCCAGTCACCATGGCGTAAACCCCCGTGAAGCCCCGGAATCGGCCATTTTTCAGATCGTTGACAGAGCCGATGCCTGCGCTTATACACCCTCGGCGAATTCAGTCCATCCGCACAGTGGAGTTCTCACCGTGAAGCGCACTTTTCAGCCCAGTGTGCTGGTCCGCAAGCGCCGCCATGGGTTCCGGGCTCGCGGGGCGACCGTGGGCGGCCGCAAGATCCTGGCTCGGCGTCGCGCCAAGGGACGCAAGCGCCTGTCGGCTTGAGCCTGGCCCGGTGCTGGAATGATGTCGGCGATCGGGCGCCTCAAGACGCGGCCCGAATTCCTCAAGGTCGCCGCAACCGGTGCCAAGTGGGTCACCCCCGGCCTCGTCCTCCAAGCACGCCGGCGCCCGGCCACCCCGGCAACGGGGACGGCGGGGGATGTCGGGGCGGAGCAGGTACGGGTCGGATTCACGGTCAGCCGAAAGGTCGGCAACGCGATCCGGCGCAACCGGGCCCGCCGCAGGCTGCGCGCGGTGGTCGCGGACGTGCTTCCCGAACACGGCCGCGCCGGCTGCGACTACGTGCTGATCGGGCGCGCGGGCACCCTCGATCGGCGCTACGCCGACCTGGTCGCGGACCTGCGCACGGCGCTCGCGCGGATCGGAACGAAGGGCTCCCGGGGCCGCCCCAGGGGAGCCAGGGAAGCGGGTGGTGGAGAAGGTAACGCCAGGTAGAGGTTCATGAGGCTGACAAGCCATATTGCGATCGGGATGGTACGGGCCTACCAGTGGCTGTTGTCGCCGGTGCTGCCGATGAGCTGCCGCTATCATCCGAGCTGCTCGCACTACGCCTGCGAGGCGATCTCGCGGCACGGGGTGCTGCGCGGCGCCTGGCTGGCGACTTTGCGAATCCTGCGCTGCCACCCCTGGCGCGCCGGCGGCCTCGACCCGGTGCCGGAGCGCTTCACGCCGCCGCTTTCGGCCGTCTGGAACCGCTGGATCGCGGGCCTGGGGAACCGGTAGCCGGACATGGACCAACGCAATCTAATCCTGGCGATCGCGCTATCGCTCGTCATCCTGCTCGGCTATCAGTACCTGTTCGTGGTGCCCCAGTTGGAGCAGGAGCAGAGGCAGCAGCAGGCCGCCGAAGCGACGCCGGGCGCGGTCCCGCCGAGTTTGGACACCCTGGGCGCGCCGACGCGGCCCGGCATCGCCGACGCCGAAACCCCAGGCGCCGAAACCCCAGGCGCCGCGATCCCGGGCGCCGCGATTCCGGGCACCGCGATCCCTGGCGCCGACCCCTCCGGGGCCACGAAGAGCCGCTCGGAGTTGCTCGCCGAAACGCCGCGGGTCAGGATCGAGAACTCGGCGCTGCGCGGTTCGATCTCGCTCACCGCCGGGCGCATCGACGACCTGGTGCTGACCCAGTACCGGGAGACGATCGAGAGCGACAGCCCGGAGATCGTGCTGCTGTCGCCGAGCGGTGACGAGAACCCCTACTTCGCCGACTTCGGCTGGACCGGCCGCGACGTGAGCCTGCCCCGGGGCGATACCCTCTGGCGAGCCAACGGCAAGGTGCTGACCCCGGCCCGGCCGGTCACGCTGACCTGGGACAATGGCGAGGGCCTGCGCTTCGAGCGGGTCTACGAGATCGATGAGAACTACATGTTCACCGTGACCCAGCGGGTGTTCAACGACGGCGGCGTGGCGGTGGCGCTGGCGCCCTACGGCCTGATCTCGCGCACCGGCACGCCGGACATCCTGGGCTTCTATATCCTGCACGAAGGCCCGCTCGGCGTTTTCAACGGCACCCTCGAGGAGATCGACTACGACGACCTCCGGGACGATGGCCCGGTCCATATCAAAACCACCGGCGGCTGGATCGGGATCACCGACAAGTACTGGCTGGTCGCCCTGGTGCCGGACCAGGACAAGGCGGTCGAAACCCGATTCCTGCACGACGACGCCAGCGGCACGGACAAATACCAGGCCGACTACCTCTACGAGGGACTGACCATCCGGCCCGGGGCCTCGGCCGAAAGCCGGAGCCGGCTGTTCGCCGGCGCCAAGGTCGTGAGCCTGCTCGACGACTACCGCGACGCCCCCGACGACGGCATCGTGAACTTCGATCTTTCGGTCGATTTCGGATGGTTCTTCTACCTGACCAAGCCGCTGTTCTACGCGCTCAGCTACATCACCAAGGTGGTCGGCAACTTCGGCCTCGGCATCCTGATCCTGACGGTCGGGGTCAAGCTGGTGTTCTTCCCGCTGGCCAACAAGTCCTACGTGTCGATGGCCAAGATGCGCAAATTGCAGCCCGAGATGCTGGTTCTGCGCGAGCGCTTCAAGGAAGACAAGCAGCGGCTCAATCAGGAGATGATGGCGCTGTACAAACGCGATGGCGCCAACCCGGCCGCGGGCTGCCTGCCGATCGTGGTCCAGATCCCGGTGTTCTTCGCGCTCTACAAGGTGATGTTCGTCACCATCGAGATGCGCCACGCGCCGTTCTTCGGCTGGATCCAGGACCTCTCGGCGCAAGATCCGACCTCGATCCTCAACGGCTTCGGCCTGCTGCCCTGGGGCGTGCCGGATCTCGGCGTCCTGGGGGTCATCAGCATCGGGATCTGGCCGATCGCCATGGGCCTGACCATGTTCGCCCAACAGCGTCTCAACCCGCAGCCGCCGGACCCGATCCAGGCCAAGATCTTCCTGTTCATGCCGATCATGTTCACCTTCCTGCTGGCCCAGTTCCCGGCCGGCCTGGTGATCTACTGGACCTGGAACAACCTGCTGTCGATCTGCCAGCAGTGGGTGATCATGAGGCGCGCCGGCGCGCCGATCGGACGGCACGCGATCCAACAAGCCGGACCAACAGCGGGACAGCAAGCCGGGCAGAAGGCTGGCCAGGAAGCCGGCCAGAAAGCCGGTCAGGAAGCCGGTCAGAAAGCCGGCCAGAAATCCAGTCATAAAGCCGGCCAGAAGGACGGCCAGAAAGCCAGTCAGAAAGCCAGTCAGAAAGCCGGCCAGAAGGACGGCCAGAAGGACGGCCAGAAGGACGGCCAGAAAGCCGGTCGGAAAGCGGGCAAAAAAACCGGTCGGAAAGCCCGCAAGACCGGGACCCCCCGCCGTTAAGGCCAGAACGACCATGCCGGCCGATTCCTCCGACGCCGCGCCCCCTAGCGGCAGCCGCGGCGCCCCTGACGATACCCCGACGCCCGAGGCGATCGAGGCCGGCCGGCATCTGTTCGCGCAGGACTGCGGGTTCCTGGGCGCGGCCGTGGAGACCGCCCGGCTGCCGGAAACGGGGCTGCCGGAGATCGCCTTCGCGGGCCGCTCGAATGTCGGCAAATCGAGCCTGGTCAACGCGCTGACCGGGCGCAAGACCCTGGCCCGGACCTCGCAC
>JACZVL010000111.1 GCA_022572685.1 Pseudomonadota bacterium | reverse complement strand
GCCAGGGCCCGCCCCCGGCATCCACGACCGCGGCGCGCGCCGCCGCGACCGCCGCCTGGATGACGGTCTCCGCCGTGTGGCCATCGCCACCGAGGCCCAGGGCCCCGCGCAGACGCTCCCGGAGCGCGGCGATCTCGCTTTGGGTCCAGTCGGAGGGCGTGGCGGCCTCGGCAAGCCGCGCCAGGCCGTCCACCAAGGGTCCTTGCAGGCGCGCTGCGGGCGTTACCGGGAATTCCGGGCCCGGATGGCGCGACAGCGCCAGCAGCGGCGCCTCGTTGCGCCAGGGCGCCGGGATCACCTCGACCGGGTCCAGACCGACCGCGATCAGCAGATCGGCGTGCTCGAGGACCTCGAACTCGGCGCGGGCGCCGGTGAAGTGGCCGACCACCCGGGGATGGCCGTCGGCCAGCACGCCCTTGGCCTTGTAGCTGGTCAGCACCGGACAGCGGAGGGCCTCGGCGAACTGGCGCAGCGGCGCGGCGACGCCGGCGGCCCGGGTCTGGGTGCCGGCGAGAATCACCGGGCGGCGGCTCGCCGCGAGCAGCTTTGCGACCGCCGCCAGATCGCCGGTCACGCCCTCCCGAATGGCGGCGCGCGGCGGCCGGGACGCCCCAGCCACGCCCGTGGGCACGCCCGTGGACACGCCCGTGCCCGCGGCCTCGGCGGAGAGATCGATGTGCACCGGCCCCTGGGGCTCGTCGAGCGCAAAATCGAGCAATTCCTCCAGCACCCGCGCGCCGTCCTCGGGCCGCAGGCGCCGCGAGTCCTTGACGATCGGCGCGAACAGCGCCGCTTGATCGAAGATCTGGTGCGGCGGCGTCCGCGCGCCCGGCTCGCGCGCATCGGTGATGATGACCAGCGGCGCGCGCTCGAGAGCGGCGTAGGCGACGCCGTTGACCGCGCTCGCCGCGCCCGGGCCGATGCCGGTCAGCACGACCCCGGGCGCAGCCGTCAGCTCGGCGGTGACCGCGGCCATCATGGCGGCCGCGGTCTCGCCGCGGGCGAGCACGAAATCGACCCCCTGGCGGCCGGCGGCGGCGATCAGGTCGAGGCTGGATTCGCCGCCGGGCACGCCGAAGATGCGGCGCAGACCGCGCGCCTTGAAGGCGGCCAGCATGGCATCGGCCAGAGTCTTGGTGGGTGTCGGCACGTGGAGCCCCGCTTATGCCAAGGATCAGATTCGGGTGAACTTCTTCATCGCCTCGGAAAAGCCGAGGCCGCGCTGGATCTCCGCGACCGCGGCCTGGTCGTCGCGCTGCAGCGCCTCGGCGCGGGTGACGATCTCCTCGGCGCCCGCGCGCGGCAGGCAGACCGCGCCGCTGCCGTCGGCCACGATGATGTCGCCGGCCACGACCGCGACCCCGTCCACTTCGACCGGCGCGCCGATCGCCTCGACCTTGAGCCGCCGGCGCCCGCTGGTCGGCACCAGATGGCGGGCGAAGACCGGAAAGTCGAAGGCGATCATCTCCTCGAGGTCGCGCACCCCGCCGTCGACCAGCAGCCCGGCCACGCCCTTGACCTTGGCGGCCAGCGAGGCCATGCCGCCCCAGGTCGAACAGGCCGCCCCGCCGAGCGCGACCACGATCACATCGCCCGGTCCGGCCGCCTCGAGAATGGCGCCAACCTTGAAGTCCTCGGAAGTAAAGGCGCCGTAGTCGCCGGCCACCTCAAGCACCGTGACCGCCGGCCCGGCGAAGCGCATGCCCGGCGATACCGCCTTGAGGGTCGCGATCGCGTTGTGGTGCAGCCCGGCGTCGTCGAGCGCATTGGCCAGCGTCGAGCTGGCGAGCCGGGCGGCGCGCGCGGCCAGAGGGTCGGCCGAAGGGTCGGCCAAAGAATCCGCCGGAACGCCGCCTGGATCATCGGTCATGGAACTCCCCCCGTGTCTCACCCCGCGCCATGATGCGGCCTCGCGGCGACAATTCAAGGGCCCCGAGGCGCGGCCACGCCGGTCTGGGCCCCGGTCCCATAGATCGCCGGCCTCGCATTGTCCCCCTTGGGCCCGCCCGGGTCCGGCGGCGTCGGGCGGTAGTGGGCCGGCGGCGCCTCGCCGCGGGCATGGCGCGCCGCGGCCGCCGCCGGAGTTTCGAGATCGGCCGCCGCGACCCTCGCCGCCTTGCGATCGACCGGCTGCGCGCCCAGGTCGTTGGGCACCGGCATCATGCTGGCCGGGTAGTAGGCCATCTTCTGCTTGGCCGGATCGATCCTGCGGTCGAGGTCGAGGTCGCGCCGGCTGACCCCCTTGACCGGTTCGACGCAGACGCCGTCCACGACCTCGAGGTCGAACCACCACTTCTTCACCGGATTGCGCCGGCCGTTGCCGAGCCAGTCGTCGAGTCTGACCGCCACGGGAACCAGCAACGGCTTGAGCCAGCGGGCGTTGATGCCGCACCAGCTGGCGGCGCGTTCGAGCAGCGGCCCGTCCGCCGTCACCACCTTGTTGAGCGGGCAGGTCTTCATGCAGCGCCCGCAGGCCGAGCCGCGCGCATTGGTCAGGCGGTAGTGGGTGCAGCGCTCCGCGTCGGGCTTCCACATTTCGTAGCCGTTGAACATCACCTTGTCGCCCCAGGAGATGGCGTCGCAGGGGCACTCGCGCGCGCACTTCCGGCAGTGGTCGCAGAAGTACTGGAGCCCAAAATCGATGGGCTCGTCGGGTTCGAGCGGCATGTCGGTGGTCAGCACCACCGACTTGAAGCGCGGACCGACGAAGGGATTGAGCACCAGCTCGCCGATGCGCGACAGCTCGCCGAGCCCGGCCCAGAGCAACAGCGGCATGTGCAGAACGTCGCTGTCGACGTTGGTCTGGGAACGCGCCGGAAAACCCAGCCGGCGCAGGGTTTCGCCCATCACGCCGGCGATCTCGGCACCGCGCAGGTAGGCGCGCATGGACTGGGTGCCGGAGATCCAGTCGTCGCCGCTGGCGCCCTCCATGGTGTCGTATTCCTGATCGATCAGCATGACCACCGCGTATTTGTGGTAGGGCACGATCTCTTGGCCGTCGGCGCCGTGGGAATACCAGGCGTAGTGGGGAATCTCGCAGATGCCGGTGAGGTCGGCGCCGAGCAGGTAGGACAGCGACTTGAGCGCACGGGAATTCGCCGCCGGGTCCGCATAGCGCGCCGGGTCCGCCATGGCGTTGGGCTCGCCGCCCTGGATCGGCACCATGGCGCCCATCGAGGCCATCATGCCGGAGGTGTGGGGCTGTTTGAACGCGAAGCGGCCACGCTCGCGCCGAGCCTTGTCGCCGAGGTCGCCGCGCAGCGCACGCTCGAAGAACGCGGCGCGCTTGGAAACCCGCGGCACCTCGTCATCGAGGATCAGGGTGGTCGGCCGCGCGACCCTTTCTACCGTCTCCATGGGATAGGCGCTGAGATGGGTCGCGCGCCGGTCGCGGCGGTTGCGTTCGCGGCCCGAGGTGGCTCCGTTCCGGCCCAGCCAATAACGCAGGCCTCGCGCCTTCAGCGCCGAGCCGGCAAGCGGCCGGTCGACGGCCAGGCGGTAGGAGGTCGAGACCACGGCGAGCGAGAAGCCACGGTCGAGGAACGGATTGCGCAGGGCTTCGCCATCGCGGACCGCAAGCCCCGCCAGAATCGCCAGGCGTTCGGCATCGAGCACGCCCGCGCCCGTGACATGGGCGCGCGCCGGATAGCCGAGCTTCTGTATGTGGCCGGCCAGACACACCGCGATACCGCCGACCCGCGATGCCGCGGCCTCCACGATGGCCGGCGCGATCCAGTCCCGCGCCGGGTTGCCGGGCTCGGGCAGGCGGCCGTGCTCCAACAGCAGCACCACGGCGTAATCGTGGTTTTCGGGCTCCGCGCCGGAAGCCCAGGCGCTCTCCGGGATATCGCAGATGCCGACTTGCGACGCATTCATGAAATAGGCATAGCCCTTGACGTCGATCATCCGCCGTTCGGGATCGTCGGGCACCGGCGCCAGGGACGTCGCCGGCTCGGTTACTGCCGAGCTCACGAAAAGCGCCAGGTAGTCGCGCAGCACCTGGGCCAGCACACCATCCGGCGGCGCGCCGAAATCGGGGGCCGGGACGCGGGGCCGCGCGGCCTCCCGCTCGAAGACGGAATCGTCGCGCGGCAGGGTTTCGAGCGGATAGGTGCCGAAATGATAGGGCCTGTCCGCGGCCGCGGTCCGAAACAACATCTCCCATCCCCTTCGCCGGCGCGGCATGCCACAGCGCCATTGTGCGGCAGGCCGGCCCGGAAGCAAGGCTGGTATGGCAAAGCGCTTGCCTCGGTCCGGGGCGGCGATCATCTTGGCGCCGGAACCAGAAAGCGGGATCGAGCCCCGGATCGAGCCCCGGATCGCAACGAGGAGCCAGCGATGTACCTGCCACGCGCGTTTCGCGAGGACCGGATCGAGGTGCTGCACGCCGCGATGCGGGAGATCGGCGCCGCGGCGGTGGTCGGTCAGGGGCCCGACGGCCTGATCGCCAGCCACGTGCCGATCGAACTCGACCCGGAGCCGGCGCCCTGGGGCACCCTTCGCTGCCACTTCGTCCGGGCCAATCCCCACGCCCAGAGCGTCGCCGACGGCCGGGAGCTGTTGCTCATCTTTCAGGGCCCCCAGGGCTACGTCTCGCCGAACTGGTACCCCTCCAAGCGCGAGACCGGCAAGGTGGTGCCGACCTGGAATTACGTCGCCATCCATGCCTACGGCACCGCGACCCCCTTCGAGGACGTGGCGAGCTTGCGCGCCCATCTGGGGGCGCTCACGAACCGTTTCGAGGCCGGCTCCGCGGCGCCGTGGAGGATCGACGACGCGCCGGCGGACTTCATCGACGGCCTGTGCCGCGCCATCATCGGCTTCGAGATTCGCCTGACCCGCATCGAGGGCAAGTGGAAGCTGTCCCAGAACCGGCCGCTGCCCGACCGGCTGGGCGTGATCGGCGGCCTGCGCGCAGCGGGCGGCGACGCCAGCCTGAAGATGGCGGAGCTGGTCGAAGCGGCAGGAAACCGCGAGGAGAGCTGAGCCGCCGTTGCCCCTCACATGTGTTGGCGCAGGAAGGCGAGGGTCCGCTGCCAGGACTTGGCCGCGGAATAGGAGTCGTAGGCCGGCACGGTCTCGTTGAAGAAGCCGTGGGCGGCTTCGTAGCGGTGGATCTCCTGGGGCACGCCGGTGGGCCCGATCGCGGCCTCGAAGGCATCGACCGCGTCCGGGATGCACCAATCGTCCCGGGCGGCGAAGTGGCCCTGGAACGGCACCCGGATCTCGACCGGCTCGACCTGTTCCCGGGGCGGGATGCCGTAATAGCAGACCGCCGCGTCGCAGTCGTCGAGCCTGGCCGCCGCGATCACGCTAAGCGCACCACCCATGCAGAAGCCCATGACCGCGACGCGCTCGAGCCGCGCCTTGAGGTACTGCAGCGCGCCCCGGACCTCGACCTCGGTGGCGCCGGTCCAGTCGAGGCCGGTCATCAGGTGGTCGGCCTCGTCGGGCTCGGTGGTCACCCGGCCGCCGTAGAGGTCGGGGGCAAGCGCAGTGAAGCCGGCCACCGCGAAATGCTCCACCACGCCCTCGATCTGCTGGTTCAGGCCCCACCACTCCTGGATGACGACCACGCCGGCGCGCGCGCCGGCCGATTCCGAGAGATAGCCCCGGGCCTCGCTGCCGTCCGGACAGGCGAAGGCGATCATCCTTCCCAAGGCGCTATCCCCCCTTTGTTTTTCCGCGGCGTCGATCATAGCATGGCGATCTGGCGCCGCGGCCCTATCGTGAAGGCCGGCGGCCGATGATCGGAAAGGAACCCCGCCCCATGCTCGACATCGCCATCTCGGACGACTTCTCCCGGGCCGGGGTGGCGGTGCGGCTCGGCTGCCTCCAGGCCCGGGTCGCGGTCGCCGAGGGCGGTACGGCGCTGGGCCAGGCGCTGAAGCTCGAGGCCGAGCTCAGGGTCGAATCCCTGGAGCGGCACGCGGTCGCCGAGATCCCCGCCATCGCCGCGGCGCGCCAGGCCTTCAAGGCGCTGGGCAAGGACCCGAGCCGCTACCGGGTGTCCTCGGAGGCGCTGATCCGGCGCCTGGGCAAGGGCAAGTTGCTGCGCTACATCAACACCGTGGTCGACGCCAACAACCTGGTGTCGCTGCACAGCGGCATGTCGGCCGGCAGCTACCGGATCGACGCGCTTGTCCCGCCGCTCGTCTTCCGCAAGGCCGTGGCCGGCGAGAGCTACCAGGCGATCGGCCGCGGCCCCTTGAATTTGGAGAACCTGCCGGTCCTGGCCGACGCGCAAGGCCCCTTCGGCAGCCCGGCCAGCGACAGCGAGCGGGCCATGATCACGCTTGACGCCCCGGCCGATGCCGAGCAGGTGCTGATGGTGATCTACGGCTTCGGCGAGGCCAAGGGGCTGGCGCGCGCGATCGACTTCGCGGCCGACTGCCTGACCAGCTATTGCAAGGCCGAAGAGATCGAGACCGCCGTGGTGGCGGGGCCATAGCCCACGGCCCACGCCCTTCAGTGGCTGTGGATCAGGGGCGCGAACACGACCCGGAGCACCTCGCGGGTCTCGATGTGGCCGTCCGCGTCCTTGTCGACCACCAGAAGCTGCTGGTCGTCGGGCAGGCCGGCGGGCACCACCATGCGCCCCCCCGGCCGGAGCTGCTGGATCAGCGCCGCCGGCAGCAGCCCGGGCGCGGCCGTCACCAGGATACGGTCGAAGGGCGCGTGCTCGGGCCAGCCCTGGGCGCCGTCGCCGATCTTGAACTCGATATTGCCGTAGCCGAGCGCTTCGAGGCGGGCGCGCCCGTCCCGGGCCAGCTCCTCGTGAATCTCGACGGTGAAGACCGCCTTCGCCAGCTCGGCCAGGATCGCGGCGTGGTAGCCGAAGCCGGTGCCGATCTCGAGCACCTTCGCGCCGGGCTCGACGTCGAGCAGGTCGGTCATCAGCGCCACCATGAACGGCTGGGACACGGTCTTGTCGCAGCCGATCGGGATCGGGCTGTCCTCGTAGGCCAGGTGCCGGAGCTCGGGCGGCACGAAGTCGTGGCGCGGCACCTCGGCCATGGCGGCGAGCACCCGCGGGTCGAGGCGGTCGCGGTCGATCTGGGCGCTGCTGAGCTGCACGTAGAGCTCGATCAGCTCGACCATGGACTGGCGGGCCTGGATAAGTTCGGTTTCGCTTGCGTTCGCCATGTCCTCGACCGTCACCTCACCCCCCCCCGGTCACGCCATTCCGCCGACATTGGAACGGCCCCGATTCAAGCACGAAACCGCGGCCGATTCGAGGCGCGAGTGCCGTCTTGGACAGGAAAAATACAGGAATGAATGCCACCGACGGCCCGGATTACGGCGACTCCCGGATATCCTGGTGGCGGCCGCGCGATCTCCATGGGTTCATATCAAGGGCCTTCGGCCACCGCCGTCCGGTCAACTGAAGGGGCAAGGAGGCTGTATAAGGGGACCCAGGCGGCGGATCGGGGGGAATCCCGGCGAAATAGTGGGCGGCGAGAAAAGAATGGGTCGCAATTCCGAAAGAACGCTGTCAGAAAGCCCGGCAATCGTATGGCCGCTGCCAAGTGGCCCGAACGAGTGGCCGCGCGGGCGGCCTTCGGACATGGTGAGGCGCCAGGGGAACGGGACATGGGGACGGTGCAAGCAGTGACCGAAGAGCCCGAGGCCGCGACCGGCGACGTCAAACAGCGAATCGCCGCGTTCATGACCGGCTTTACCGCCGAGACCACCCCGGGCTCGGCCGCGAAGACGCCTGACTACCGGGAATATCTGCGCCCCGGCACGGTGGTCTACATCACCTTCCTGCCGGGCTCGGACTTCGACGGCACCATCGCGGTCGCCAAGCGGCTCAAGGGCGAGGGCTTCCTGCCGGTGCCGCACTTCGCCGCGCGCAGCATCCCGAACGCGGCCTTCCTCGAGGACAAGCTGGCCCGGCTCACCGGCGAGATCGGCCTGGAGCAGGTGCTGGTCATCGGCGGCGCGATCGACAAGCCGGTCGGCGATTTCGCGGACACCATGCAACTTCTGGAAACCGGCCTGTTCGACCGGCACGGCATCCGCAAGTTCGGCGTCGCCGGGCATCCCGAGGGCAGCCCCGACATCTCCGACCAGGCGATCGCCGAGGCGCTCCGCTGGAAGAACGATTTCGCCGAGCGCAGCGGCGCCCAGCTGTACCTGGTGACCCAGTTCTGCTTCGAGGCCGGGCCGGTGATCGCCTGGGACCGGCGCATCCAGGCCGAGGGCAACCGCCTGCCGATCCATGTCGGGGTGCCCGGCCTGGCCACCATCAAGACCCTGCTCGGCCACGCCAAGGCCTGCGGCATCGGCCCCTCGATGAAGTTCCTGACCCGGCAGGCGCGCAACCTGACCAAGCTGATGACCGTCTCCGCGCCCGACCGGCTGGTGACCGAACTGGCCGCGTACCAGGCGAGCGATCCGGGCTGCGGCATCGCCGGGGTGCACGTCTATCCGCTCGGGGGCTTACGCCGTTCGGCCAAGTGGAGCCACGCGGTGATCGACGGGGCCTTTACCATGAACCGGGACGGCAAGGGCTTTTCGGTCGATATCGACTTGGGATAGGGATGAATCTTGGGAGCGGGCATGGCGAAGTACAGCATTCTGTATTGGCGGGACATTCCCTCGGTGGTCGAGGCCAGGGACGAGAACGGGGTCCACAAGCTGCAACTCGACGCCAAGTTCCAGGAGCTGATCGACGCGGTCGCCATGCGCAACGGGCTGGCCGGCACCGATGCCTACCTGGAGCAATGGCGGCGCGGCAAGCGGGTCGCGCGCGAGGGCTCCGCCGAAACGGTGGCGAGCGCGGTCAAGGCGGAGCTCGAAGCCGAGTTCCGCGCCATCCGGGCCGCGGCGCTGGGCCAGGACTGATGCCCGGCGACGGCACCATAGCCGAGCACGACGCGGCCTGCGGCCACTTTCGCACCGAAATCGCGGAGCTGCCGGTCGATCCGCTGCTGCGCATGCAGGGCTACCGCGACCTCTCGCGGGTCCGGCCGCGGGTTCGGGACATCGCCGCCAAGGCCGCGGCGCTGGCGCAATCCGTGGCCGCGCCGGAGGCCTATTACCGGCGTATCATGATCGAGACCTGCACGCCGGAGACGCTGCGGCTCGAAGGCACCACCTTCCACAGCGCACGCTTCGCCAAGGTCTTCGCCGGCTGCGATGAGGTCATGGCCTTCGTGCTCACGCTCGGTCCGGCGTTCGACGCCGAATCCGAGCGCCTGACCGCGGCGGAGGAGATCGTCGAGGCGTTGTTCCTGGAGATGGCCGGCTGGCTCGCGGTCGAGCAGGCGACCAAGGCGCTCGCGCTGCACGTTTCGGACCAGGTCCGCAACCAGCGCCTGGGCCTGACCCGGCGGCTCGGCCCCGGCTACGTCGACTGGCCGCTCGAAGAGCAGGCCGGGCTGTTCGCCCTGCTCGAGACGGCGCCGCTGCCGGTGCGGCTCCTGGAGAGCTGCGCCATGCTCCCCAAGAAGTCGCGCTCCGGCCTCTACGGCCTGCGCCCGCTGGACTGAAAAGGGGCCGGTCCCCTTTTCGTCGCTTTTTGGGGATGAATATCAAGGAGCTTTGGCATTGCGCAGCGCCTCGACCAGGGGGCCGAACTCGGCGATCACCTTCTGGTAGATCTGGCGCTTGAAGGGCACGATGATGTCCGGCAGCTCGGCCACCTCGGCCCAGCGCCAGGCGCGGAACTCCGGCGTCCCGGTCGCGATATCGATGTCCGCGTCCCGGCCCAGGAAGCGCAGGGCGAACCACTTCTGCTCCTGGCCCCGGTAGCGGCCGCCCCACAGCCGGGGCACCAGCTCGGCCGGCAGGTCGTAGCGCCACCAGTCGCGGCTCTCGGCCAGGACCTCGGCCTGGTCGGTGCCGACCTCCTCCTGCAACTCGCGCAGGGCCGCCTGGCGCGGGCTTTCGCCCTGGTCGATGCCGCCCTGGGGCATCTGCCAGGCCGCGCCGGGGGTATCGATGCGCTGGGCGACGAAGACCCGGCCGCCGCGGTCGATCAGCAGGATCCCCACGCAGGGGCGGTAGGGCAGGCAGGCGATCTCTTCCGGGGACATTCGGGTAAGCATTCTCCGTAGCGTTCGCCCCGGCCCGCACCCCCACCCGGCCACCCTTAGGATACTGTCGTGGGGTGGCCGGGTGGGGGTGCGGGCCGGGGCGCGTTCCGCGTCAGCGGAACCTGTAACAAACGCCTACTCGGTTACGGCTTTGGCCTGGACGACCCGGGTCTGGCGGTTGGCCAGCGCGCTGATCGGCGCCAGCGCGAAGCCACGCGCCTCCAGCCCCTTGGCCCATTCGCGCAGGCGCTCGATGGTGACCGGATAGGGCCGGCCCATGGCGACCGCGAAACCCTGGCTGCGCGCCACGTTCTCGATCTGGACCAGGCGCGCGTCGATCGCGACCCGGCTCGCCTGCACCCGGTCGAGGGAGCGGTCGTTGACCGCGTTCGGCACGCCGATCTCGCCGGCCAGGGCCGCGGCCAGGCTGCGGTCGCTGGCCCGGTTGTCGAGGAACAGCAGGCCGCGCTCCTTCAGCTCCTCAAGCACCGGTTCCATGTGCTCCTTGGAAGCGGCGAAGCGCGAGCCCATCACGCCCGCCAATCCGACGTAGCCGGTCACCCGGTCCAGCGTCCAGCGCAGCCGGGCCAGGTTCTGGCGCGACGACAGCGCGGTCAGCAGCGCCTGGGGCCCGGGATCGTCGTCCGGGTAGCTGGTCGGCTCCATGGGCAGATCGAGCATGACCTCGTGGCCGTTGACCCGGGCCAGCGCGACCCATTGGTTGAGCTTGCGCGAATAGGGCGTGAACGACAGCGTGATGCCCCCGGGCAGCTCCTTGATCGCCGCTTCGGTGACCTTACTGGCCAGGCCGAGCCCGGTCAGCACCACGGCGATGCGCGGCCGCGGGTCGGCCTCGTCGAACGGCTGGCGGTTGCGCCGCCAGGGCGATTGCGGGTCGGGTGGCAGGGCCGCGACCTGCACGTCCTTCGGCGCCGGTGTCGCCGTCGCCCTGGGGGCGGCGGCGGGGGCGGCGGCCGCCTCGGCCGTTTCGGGCTCGGGCGCCTTCGCTGTCGCGGGCGGCGGTGGCGGCGCCGGGGCTTCG
>JACZVL010000110.1 GCA_022572685.1 Pseudomonadota bacterium | reverse complement strand
CCCACCCGGCTCCGGCGCGGCCAGGGCGGCATTTCCCCGGTCGCGTACGCAGGCTGCCGCCCGCCTTCATCGCGGCCGGCGTCGCGGCCGGCATCGCGGCCGGCATCGAGACCGGCATCGAGGCCGGCATCGAGACCGATGGAACCACGCGCGGACGAAACCTGGGCCGGGCCACGGACCCGCAAGCCGCCCCCAGCGGGGCCTCCGGCCACCGCGCGCGGGGCCAGCAACTGCTGGCGCGCCGCGCGCGGCCGGTGCGGCCGGGAGGCCGGCACGCGGGTCCCGGGCCGGGAAAACTTATCCGCGCTTAACCATTTGTTAAGAAATCCGGTTAACCTTGATTAATGGCCCGGATCAGCCGGGCCCGCGATGTCGACGCGCGCACCGGGAAAGCGGGGCTGCCTGAGATGAAAAGATTGACGTGGATGGTTGCGCCCGCCCTCGCCGCGGCCGCCTTTCTGAGCGCTCCGGAGACCACGGCCCAGGCCCAGAGTCCGCCCCAGAGTCCGGCCCAGACTCAGCAGTGCGACCAGCGCGCCCGGGTCATCGGACACCTGGCGCGGAAATACCAGGAGGCGCCGGTGGCCATCGGGGTCACGACCTCGGGCGGCATGGTCGAGGTCTTGACCAGCGGCGACGGCGGCACCTGGACCATCATCCTGTCCAGCCCGAACGGCATCTCCTGCCTGGTCGCCGCCGGCGAAGGATGGCGCGCCCTCCCAATCGACAAAACCGCGTACGATCCGCAAGTCTAGACCGGATTCACGGGGTCGATCGAACCTACGATGTGGGTTCGATCGATCCTGATCCGGTCTAGGATACGATATCGAGCAGCGCGCCCAGCATGCGGTCCTGCACCTGGATGGTTTTCACGTTGGCCTGGAACAGGCGCAGCGCCTGGATCTGTTCGACCACCTCCTGCTCCAGCGACACGTTCGGCAGCGGCACCATGCCATCGGGATCGGCGTCCGGGTGATCGGGCTGGTACGACAGGAACGAGGCCGGCGAAATCGGCGCGGTCGAGGCCGTGACCCCGCCCCCGCCCCCGCCCTGGGCCTGAGCCTGGGCCTGGGCCAGAAACTGGGAGTTGAAGACCGTGCGCTGGGGGGCGAAACCCTCCGGCTTGGCCAACTGCGGGTCCGGGTGCACGCCCAGGCTCGACAGGTTGGCCACATTGTCGGCCGAGACCGCCAGGCGCCGGCTCTGGGCCTTCAGGCCCGAAACGGCGATGTCGAAGACAGAACCCATTCGCGGCTCTCCATACAGCCAGTCGAGGTCATTCTATCCCTAAGAGGAAAACTCCGCAACTAATTGTTTTTATTTAATATTCATGCGGTATTCTAGGCAAATCCGCAGGCTCCCGGAAAGCCGCCCCCGCGCCCGCCGCAGGGCAGCCATCCTTATATCGGGCGGCTATATGTATGGTCATGGTATGCTGGAACGATATATAATGTTTGTGTCGTAACAAGGAGCCATCGATGGACGCGAAGACCCTCTGCCTCGGCGCGCTCAGCCGCGGCGACGCCAGCGGCTACGAGATCAAAAAGGCCTTCGAGGAAGGTCCCCTCAGCCATATCCACGAGGCCAGCTTCGGGGCCATCTACCCGGCGTTGACCGAGCTCGAGCGTCAGGGCCTGGTGACCGGCCGCGAGATGGCCCAGGAGAAGCGCCCCGACAAGAAGGTCTATGCGCTCACCGAGGACGGGCTCCGGGCCCTGCATCTGGCGTTGCTGGCGCCGCCGGCGCGGGACAAGACCCGCTCCGACTTCCTGTTCATCCTGTTCCTCGGCCATCGGGTGGCGGCGCCCCGGCTGGCCGAGCTCATCGACGGCCGCATCGCCTGGTACCAGGACTGCCTGTCCCGCATGGAGGCCTGCGATTTGAGCGCCGGCCCGCCGGGCGAGACCTTCGTCCACGGCCTGGGCCTGGCGGTCTACACCGCGGCCCGGGACTATCTGGTCGCGCACCGCGCGGACCTGCTGGCCGCGGTTGCCGAGCACGACCGCTTGGTCGCCGAGTAGCGGAACCGGACATGAAACGGTCTTATCTCATCGCGGGCGTTCTGGCCCTGGCGGCGGCCGGCTGGGTGGTTTCGGGCCAAGTCGGGCAGGATCGCAGCCCGAAGGCCGCCCGCAAGCCGCCGGCCGATCTCACCGCGACCCAAATCGTGCCCACGGTCCGGGTGCGCAGGCTGATCGCCCAGCCGCACCAGGCCGAAGTGATCCTGCGCGGCCGCACCGAGGCGATCCGAAAGGTCGACGTCAAGGCCGAGACCTACGGCCGCATCATCGAACTGAAGGTCGAAAAAGGCGACTGGGTCGAGAAGGGCGCCATCCTCGCCCGCCTCTCGCCCGGGGAACGCCCGGCGAACCTGGCCGAGGCCAAGGCACTGCGCGAGCAGCGCAAGATCGAATACCAGGCCTCGGCCCGCCTGTCCGAGAAGGGCTATCGGGCGGAGACCCAACTGGCCGGCGCCAAGGCCGCGCTGGAGGCCGCCGAAGCCGCCGTCGCCCGCGCCCAAGTGGCGCTGCGCAATACCACGATCCGGGCGCCGTTCGATGGCCTGGTGGCCGCGCGCGGGGCCGAGATCGGCGACTTCGTCGACAAGGGCGATCCGGTCGCGCGCATTATCGATCTCGATCCGGTGCTGGCCGTCGCCCAGATCAGCGAACGGGACCGCGGCCGGGTTGCGGTCGGGGCACCGGCGCGGGTCACCTTGATCGGCGGTCGCGAGGTATCGGGCGAGGTCCGCTTCGTCGCCGCCGAGGCCGAGCCCGCGACCCGCACCTTCCGCATCGAGGTCGAGCTGCCGAACCCGGCCGCGGAGATTCCCGACGGCATCACCGCCGAGATTCGGTTGCCGCTCGGCGCGGTCGCCGCGCACCGGGTCTCGCCGGCGATCCTGACCCTGACCGACGACGGGACGATCGGGGTCAAAACCCTGGGGCCGGACAACCGGGTGCGCTTCCATCCGATCCAGATCATCGGCGACGGCACCGACGGGGTCTGGCTGAGCGGCCTGCCCGACCGGGTCACCCTGATCACCGTGGGCCAGGAGTTCGTCGCCGAGGGACAAATCGTGCATCCGGTCGACGAGGCCGATCTGCCGCCCGCGACCGGGCCCAAGTCCGGGCCCAAGTCCGGGCCCAAGTCCGGGAACAATTCGTGAACGCCCTGATCGACGCCGCGATCGACCGGGCGCGCACGGTGGTGGCGGCCCTGATCCTGATCCTGATCGCCGGCGCCTACGCCTATGCCACCATCCCCAAGGAAGCCGATCCGGACGTCCAGATTCCGATCCTCTTCGTCAATCTCGGCCACGACGGCATCTCGCCGGCGGACGCGGAGCGCTTGTTGATCCGGCCGATGGAACAGGAATTGCGGGATATCGAGGGCGTCGAAGTGATGCGCTCGACCGCGTTCCTGGGCGGCGCCAACATCGTGCTCGAGTTCGATGCCGGCTTCGACGTCGACCTGGCGCTGGCGGACGTGCGCGAAAAGGTCGACCTGGCCAAGCCCGGGCTGCCCGAGGACGCCGACGAGCCGACCGTCCACGAGGTCAACCTGGGCCTGTTCCCGGTGCTCGTGGTGACGCTCTCGGGTCAACTGCCGGAGCGCGCCCTGCTCGGCCTGGCCCGGAACTTACGCGACGACATCGAAGCTATTTCCAGCGTGCTCAAGGCGCAGATCGCCGGCGGCCGGGACGAGGTCGTCGAGATCGTCATCGACCCGCTGGTCCTGGAGAGCTACGATTTGAACGCCGCCGACATCATCAGCGCGATGTCGCGCTCGAACCGGGTGGTGGCGGCGGGCAGCATGGATACCGGGCGCGGGCGCTTCGCGATCCGGCTGCCGGGCCTGTTCGAGACCTATGACGACATCCTCGACATGCCGGTCAAGGTCACGCCCGAGGCGGTCGTGCGGGTGCGCGACATCGGCGTGCTGCGCCCGACCTTCAAGGACCCGCAGGGTTTCGCGCGCATCAACGGCCGCCCGGCGATCGCGCTCGAGGTTTCCAAGCGCAGCGGCGAAAACATTATCGAGACCATCGAGCGGGTCAAGGAGACGGTCGAGCGGGCGCGCCGGAACTGGCCGGCGGAGGTCGTGATCGCCTACAACCAGGACAAGTCGACCGGCATCCGCAACATGCTGTCGGACCTGCAGAACAACGTGCTCAGCGCCGTGCTCCTGGTCATGATCGTGATCGTGGCCGCCCTGGGCTTACGGTCGGCGGGGCTGGTCGGGATCGCCATCCCCGGTTCCTTCCTGGCCGGCATCCTGGTGCTTGCCGCCTTCGGCATGACCATCAACATCGTGGTCCTGTTCAGCCTGATCCTGGCGGTCGGCATGCTGGTCGACGGCTCGATCGTGGTCACCGAATACGCCGATCGCAAGATGACCGAGGGCCACGGGCGCCGGGCGGCCTATTCGCTCGCCGCCAAGCGCATGGCCTGGCCGATCATCTCCGCGACCGCGACCACCCTGGCGGCGTTCCTGCCGCTGATGTTCTGGCCCGGAATCGTCGGCGAGTTCATGAAGTTCCTGCCCATCACCCTGGTCGCGACGCTGTCGGCCTCGCTGTTGATGGCGCTGATCGTCGTGCCGACGCTGGGCGCGCTGTTCGGCGCGCCGAGCGGCGGCGCCGATGCCGACACGGTCAAGGCGATCGCCGCCAGCGACCGCGGCCACCTGCGGAACATCAAGGGCTTCACCGGCTTTTACCTGGGGGTGCTGCGCCGCGCGCTCGCCCATCCGGCCAAGGTGATCGCCGTCGCGGTCGCCGTGCTGATCGGCGCCCAGGTGGCCTATGTCGAGTTCGGCCGCGGCCTCGAGTTCTTTCCCACCGTCGAGCCCGAGAACGCCCTGCTCCAGGTCCACGCGCGGGGCAACCTCTCGATCGCGGAGCGCGATGCGCTGCTGCGCCAGGTCGAGGAGCGCATCCTGTCGCTGCACGCCGAAACCGGGGAGCTGCACGCGATTTACGCCCGCAGCGTCGCCTCCTCCGGGGTTCAGCGGGACGAGCCCGAGGACCTCATCGGCACCATCCAGATCGAGTTCACCGATTGGGACCGGCGCCGCCCGGCCGATGCGATCCTGGCCGACATCCGCGCCCGCGCCGCGCCACTCGCCGGCATCACCGTGGAGCCGCGCAAGCCCCACGCCGGTCCACCGGTCGGCAAGCCGATCCAGCTTCAGATCTCCTCCGCCCTGCCGGAATTGATCGGGCCCACGGCGGCGCGCATCGCCGCGGCCATGGCCGAGCTCGGCGGCTTCGTCGACATCGAGGACGGCCGGCCGATTCCCGGAATCGAGTGGGAGTTGAAGGTCGACCGTGCCGAAGCCGCGAAATTCGGCGCCGACGTGACCCTGATCGGCAACTACGTGCGCATGATCACCAACGGCACCAGGCTCGGCGAATACCGGCCCGATGGCAGCGACCAGGAAATCGACATCGTGGTGCGCCTGCCGGCCGCGTTCCGCAACATCGAGCAGCTCGACAGCATCCGCGTGCGCACCGCTTTGGGCCTGGTGCCGATCTCCAACTTCGTATCGCGCGAGGCACGGCCCAAGATCGGCATCCTGCGCCGGGTCGACGGGCGCCGGGTCATGACGGTCAAGGCCGAAGTCGCGCCCGGCGTGCTGCCCGCCACCAAGGTGCGCGAGCTGCGCGACTGGCTGGCGGCCGCCGGGCTCGATCCGCGCGTCGAGATCACCTTCAAGGGCGAGGACAAGGAGCAGGCCGCGGCCCAGAAATTCCTGATCAAGGCGTTTACGGTCGCGATCTTCCTGATGGCCATCATCCTGGTGACCCAGTTCAACAGTTTCTACAGCGCCTTCCTGATTCTCAGCGCCGTGATCATGTCGACGGTCGGGGTGATGCTCGGCCTGCTGATCACCGATCAACCCTTCGGCATCATCATGGCGGGCATCGGGGTGATCGCGCTCGCGGGCATCGTGGTCAACAACAACATCGTGCTGATCGACACCTTCGACCGGCTCAAGAAGACGGCGCCCGATCCGCTCGAGGCGATCCTGCGCACCGGTGCGCAGCGCCTGCGGCCGGTGTTGCTGACCACCATCACCACGGTGCTGGGCTTGATGCCGATGGTTCTCGGCTTGAACGTCGACATCATCGCGCGCGAGGTTCAGATCGGGGCGCCCTCGACCCAATGGTGGCGCCAGCTGGCCACGGCGATCGCGTTCGGCCTGACCTTCGCCACGGTGTTGACGCTGGTGGTCACGCCGAGCGCGCTGATGCTGCGCGAGAACCTGGCCGCCTGGTGGCGCCGGCGCCGCGGCAGACCGCTGGCCACCGCGGCGATCCGGCACCTCGATCCCGAGCTGCCCGAGGCGGCCGAATAGCGCGGCGGCCGCGCCGGTCCGGGCGTCGATCCGGGCGTCGATCCGGGATTACTTGTGTCTCTGCGCCGCGTTCTCGATCTCGCGCAGCAGCGCCTTGCCGACCTGCCCGCCGTCCCCGGTGATCCGGTTCCGGAATACGTTGCGGATCGCGTCGATATGGGCCTCGATCAGCTTGAGCCGGTCTTCGGTGATCTTCATCTCGGTATCCATGGTCGCCTGGTAGAGCGACTTGCTGAACGAAGTGATCAGGTGATAGTCGAAGGTGCCGCTCTGGCCGCGCAGTTCGTGGGCGATGCGGTTGATGCTGGCGATATGCTTGGCGTTGCCGTCCTCGGGCCAGCCGCCGATCTCGAGCGAGGACAGCGAGTCGGCCATCGACGTGATGTAGCGCTTGGCCCAATCGGAATAGTCGCCCACCAGGCGCTGGATCCGCTCCTGCGCGGCGTCGATGATCAGGGGATCGAAATGAACCGGCTCCCGCGCCGCCGGACCGAGCTTCTCCCGAATCCGGTTGTTGGGCCGGAAATAGATGGCGCGGGCGTCCTCGCGCAGGGTCCGGACGTTCGATTCGGGCTTGACGATCTGGATCTCGGACTCCTGGGTCTTGCGGCGCTCCTCGCTGGTGCCGAAATCGGCGCGCCGCCGGTCCGGTCCGAAATAGCCGGGTGCGAGGACGTATTGGCGCGGCGTGTTCACCACCGCGAGAATGCGGTCGGCGACCGAACGCGCCGAAAACGGTTTGGCCATGAACTCGGTGACCCCGGTATCGCGCGCCTGCTCGACCACGAACTGATCGGCGGCGCCCGAGACCATGATGAAGGGCACGAAACGGTCCGGAACATCCCGGTTGGTCCTGATCCAGTGCAGGAACAGGTTCCCGTCGACGCCGTCCATCAGGTAATCGGAAATGATCAAATCGACGGTGCCGATGCCGGCGGCGATGGGATCGGTCTTGCTCAGCTTCAGCCGCTTGATCGCGGTCGCGCAATCCGGCTCGCCCACGGTGTTCTCGATTCCGAAGGTTTTGATGGTGTTGGCCAGGAGGTTGCGCATGAAGGTGTTGTCGTCCACCACCATCACGCAGATCTTGTCCCAGTTCAGCTTGCGCGTCACCACGTCGAGAACCTTCCTTGCGACCCTTCCCTCGGGCTCCCCATCCGCAGCGCGGACGCGCGGGCATGCGGGCGCGCCGGCCGGGGCGAAAACCAGTAGCCTTTTTTTGCAGGATATGGGTTACGGGAAGGTTAATACCCGCGACCGGAGCCGGTTTGAACGCCGCTGATGCGGGCGTCAGGCGCCCGATTCGTCGTTCTGGTCCGGCGTATCACCGGCAACCGGCGAAACCGGCGCTGGTGCGGCGCCGTGCCTGGCTTGCAGGCGGCGGTACTGCCGGGCGGAGAACGCAATCGAGATCGCATAGGCGAGCCCGGCCAGGCTCAAGGTCACCCAGGGCGTGCTCACCAGGAAGGCCACGAACGCACCGACGCCGACCAGGACCAGGCCGACGTAGCTCTGGCGGACCCGGAACTGCTTGGCGGAGAAGGTCGGCACCTTGCTGACCATGAGGGCCGCGACCGCCGCCAGTATGACGCCGTTGAGGACCGGGGACGCCAGCACCTCGTCGCCCAGCTCGAAGCTCATCACCATCGGAACCAGCACCAGCCCGGCGCCGCCCGGGGCCGGCACGCCGGTGAAAAAGCGGTTCGCCCAGGCGGGCGCCGGCTTCTCGTCGTCCAGCGCCACGTTGAAACGCGCCAGCCGCAGCGCGCTGGCCATGACGAAGACCAGGACCAGGGCCCAACCCAGACCGCCGGCGTCGCCCAGAGTCCAGAGATAGATCATGATCGCCGGAGTCACGCCGAAGCTGATGACGTCGGCCAGCGAATCGAGCTGGGCACCAAACTCGCTGGTCGCGTTCATCAGGCGCGCGATCCGCCCGTCGAGCACGTCCGCGACCATGGCGACCAGGACCGCGGCGATGGCCAATTCCCAACGTTCGAGGAAGGCCAGGCGGATCGCGGTCAGGCCGGCGCAAAGCGCGAGCAGCGTGACCGCGTTGGGGATCAATCGGTTGACCGTGAGGCCGGGCAGCCGGCGCCGCTTGAGACCGCTCATCCGCCCCCTCCCCCGGTTCACCGCCGCGCCCCTTGGCCCGGGGCCTCGCGCCCCCGGTTCACCGCCGCGCCCCTTGGCGCGGGGCCTCGCCGGACTCGAGATCGGCGATCACGGTCTCGCCGCCGACCGCGCGCTGTCCCGGCACCACCAGGGCCGACACGCCCGCGGGCAGGTAGACGTCGGCGCGGCTGCCGAAGCGGATCAATCCGAAGCGTTCGCCGGCCTCCACGCGCTGTCCCCGGCTCAGGTTGCACACGATGCGCCGCGCCACCAGCCCGGCGATCTGCACGAAGGCGATATCCTTACCATCGGCGGTCGTCAAACGCACGGCCTGACGTTCGTTGTCCTCCGAGGCCTTGTCGCGCGCCGCATTCACGAACGTGCCCTTGTGGTAGGCCAGCTCGGTAATCGTGCCCGCCGCCGGGACCCGGTTGATGTGGACGTCGAAGATGTTGAGGAAGATGCTGATCCGGGTCACCGGTTCCGGGCCCATGCCCAGATCGGGCGGCGGCGGCGCCGACACGACGGCGACGATGCGCCCGTCGGCGGGGCTGACCACCAGGCCCGGACGCAGGGGAACCACCCGATCCGGATCGCGGAAAAAATAGACGCAGAACAGCGCCAGAATCAGGCCCGGCACGACCAGCGGCGCCCAGGCCAGCCACAGCAACGCCGCCACGACCAGGGCGCCCGCGATGAACGGCCAGCCCGCTCGATGGATCGGCACCAGCACGCCTTCCAGAAGGTCGCCCCGTTCGCGCAAATCGAAAACTCCAGGAGAATGGG
This sequence comes from Pseudomonadota bacterium, assembly GCA_022572685.1. GTDB lineage: Bacteria > Pseudomonadota > Alphaproteobacteria > Kiloniellales > J153 > JACZVL01. Next base: position 1,935 of record JACZVL010000110.1, on the reverse strand, counting down.
CCGCGCCATTCCTACACGCACCCTCCCTATATAGGAAAGGTTTTACGGGACGTTAATCGATTCGGTGCTACGCCGTCGGCAGTACTGGGAATTGGGGCAATACCAAAGGTTCTTGATAATGACCATGGCGAGCGAAACTCCCGAATTCGATGGACCGACGGAATCGACGGGCACCGAGATGTCGGCCGCCGCGGCCTGGGTCGCCGGCCGTCGCTTTCCCCTCGAAGTCGGCGAGATTCGGGTCGACGAGCGGGGCCGGATCCGATCGCGCGACGACGCGGCGCCGCTGCGTCTCGGCTTCGCCTATCGCGGCGTCGAGTACCGTGCCGAGGTCAAGACCGCATCCGAGCCGCAGGTGCGGCTCACCGCCGAGTTGGGCAAGCTGCCCTACTCCATGGAGATCGGCGAGGGACGCCGCCTGATCCGGCGCATCCTCCACGAAAGCGCGCGCGTCCCCCATGGCCGCATCGGTCTCTCCGAGGACGACGATATTCGCCTGGAGGCGGCCTCCACGCCGCCCGCGCCGTTCACCCCGGCCAGTCTCATGGCCACGCTGACGGCGCTGCTGTTCGACTTCCAACCCTATCTGGATCTCGTGGGACGGGTGCTCGACGACGCCCGGCGCGCCAAAACCGCCGACACCCCCGGCCGCGCCGGATGACCGATCCCTAGTTGGTGGTGGGCACGATGAAGATCTGACCCGGATAGATCAGGTCGGGGTCGCGGATCTGGTCCCGGTTGGCCTGATAGATCACGGAATAGCGAACTCCCTCGCCGTAGACGCGCCGCGAAATCCGCCACAGGCTGTTGCCCGGCTGGACGATCACCGCGCTCTCGCCGGGCAGCGCGGCCAGCACCACGGCGCGCGAGAACGGCGTCTCCACCCGCGCCGCCACCTGGCCGTCGTCGGTCAGTTGATCGACCCGCAGGATGTGCAGGCCCGGGGCGATCGATTGGGCGAGGGTCGCTTCCCAGCGGCCGCTCGCCGCCGCCGCGGCGTGGGCCGCGGGCTTGTCGTCCAGGTAGACGACCAGGCGGCTGCCGGCTTCGGCGCGGCCGCCGACCCGGGTGCGGCCCTGGGCATCGTAGTCGACGGTTTCGAGGACCAAGGTACCCTCGCCCAATCCGCCGCTCACCGACTCGGCCTGTTGCAGGACGCGAATCCGGCCCTCGCCGCTGCGCGGCATCAACACCACCAAGGGCCGCTCCGCCTCGGCCACCAGCACGGTTTCGCCCTGGGACGCGGGCACGGCCTGGGTCGCGGGCGGCTCCGGCGCCTGGGCCTCGGCCGCGGGTTCGGCCGCTGCGACCTGGGCACTGGGCACCGCGGGCGGCAGCGCTTGCGTACTTTGGGCAGCTTGCGTGTCTTGGGCAGCCGGCGTGTCCTGGGCGGCCGGCGTGTCTTGGGCGGTCTGGACAGCGCTGTCCGCTTCGATCACCGCAACCTCCGGCGCCGGCTGCTCGGTCACGGGCGGCTCGGCCGCTTGCTGCTCGGGCGCGGGCGCCTCTGGAGCCATGGCTTCCGGCTGCGCGGCCACCTCCGGCTGCTTGGGTGCCTCCGGCTGCTTGGGTGCCTCGGGCTGCTGGAGCGCCTCGGGCTTCGCGGCGGCGACCTGCGGCCGCGGCACCGAGACCACCACCACGTTCTCCGACAGCAACACCTCGCCACCGGGCAGGCGCGATTCCAGGCTCAACTCGTGGCTGCCGGGTTCGAGCGGCGTTTCCAACACCAGCACCCACTGGCCGCGCCGATCCGCCGTTACCTTGCCCAGGATGCGGTTCCCGGCGCGCAGCGTCACCTCGCTACCGGGCGCGGCGCGGCCGGCGATCACCGCCTCGCCGCTGCGCTCGACCCGGACCACATCGAAGCTCGGCAGCGCCGCTTTGACCGGGGGTGCCGCCGGGGGTGCCACCAGCTGGACCTCGGGCGCGGCC
>JACZVL010000109.1 GCA_022572685.1 Pseudomonadota bacterium | reverse complement strand
CTTGTTCAGGCCCCAGGACGGATCGTTGTAGCACTCCGGCGTGTAGCGCGGGAAATCGACCCACTCGCCCTCGAACTTGATCGGCGCCCAGTGCGGCGTGTAGACCCAGGCCAGGATCGGCGCCTTGCGCTCGTAGGCGGACTGGATCTCGGCGAACAGCGCCGCATCGGTGCCGGCGTGCACGACCTCGTAGTCGAGGCCGAGGGCCTCGGCGCGCTCGTCGTCGAAGCCGGCCCAGGTCACCGGCCCGCCGAGGTAGCGGCCCTTGGGCGCGGTCTCGGGGGTCGCGAAGACCTCGGCGCAGGCGTTCAGCGCCTTCCAGTCGGGCAGGCCCGGGCACTTCTCCTTCATGTAGAGCGGATACCACCACTCCTCGACGGCGTTCATGCCGGTCTCGCCGAGATCGACGGTCTTGCCGGTGGCGAGCGAGGCGTCCATGGCCTCCTTGCCGGTGGTCTCCCACATCTCCATGGCGACGTGCAGGTCGCCGGACTCGAGGCCGGCGAACTGGGCGATGTAGTCGGCCGTCACCAGCTCGACGTTGTAGCCCATGGACTCGAGCACGCCCTTCATGATGTGGGTGGTCACGTACTGGCCGGTCCAGTCGTGGATGGTGAGCTTGATCGGATCCTTGGATTCCGGCGCCGCCTGCGCCGGGCCGGCCAGCCCCACCGCCAGCGCCGCCGCAACGGCCACGGACGCGAGCTTAGCCTTGAACGTGAGTTCCTTCATCTCGACAGCCTCCCTTGATTGCTCGATCACCGTTGTGCGGCGCGCCGCGCGCGCCCCTGCCCGATGGGGTTTTTTTTGCCACGCGCCGACGCTCCAACCCCCCCTTAGCTCCCTTGGAGGGGCGGAGTCCGGCCGCGCAGAAATCTGTAAGCGGATGACGAACCTGTCAAGTAAAACCCACAAAATATCACAAAAAACCACATTGCCGGGCCACGGGCGCCGGGCCTAGACTAGGCCCCGCGGAACCATCTCGATCCGGGAGGCTCGAAACCTTTGCATCAATCGGCGCGCCAGGCCGCGATCCTGCGGAACCTCGACCTGCACGGGAGCTGCACCGTGGCCGGGTTGGCCGCGCAGTTCGAGGTCGCCGGCGAGACCATCCGCCGCGACATCAAGGTGATGGCCAACAAGGGCTTGGTCGAGCGCGTCCACGGCGGCGCGGTGCTGCCCGATTTGTTCCGCGAGCCCGACTTTCAGAAGCGCCTGAACCGCAACGCCGAGGCCAAGAAGGCGATCGCCCGCGCCGCCGCCGCCCAGGTGCGGGACGGCGATTCCCTGATGCTGGACACCGGCAGCACCACCGCCTACGTCGCCCGGGCGCTGACCCAGCGCCGCGATTTGATGGTGGTGACCAACTGCGCCGAGATCGCGCGCACCCTGGCCACCAACGGCCGCAACAAGGTCTACCTGGCCGGCGGCGAGTTCCGCGCCGACGATACCGCGAGCTTCGGCCCGGCCGCGATCCGCTTCGTCGAGCGCTTCCGGGTGCGCCACGCGGTGCTGTCGATCGGCGCCATCGCGGCCGACGACGGCTTCATGGATTTCCATCTGAACGAGGCCGAGTTCTCGCGCGCCGTGATCGCCCGGGCCAGCCGGGTCATGGTGGTCGCCGATCGGTCCAAGTTCACCGCCCAGGCCCCGGTCAAGGTCGGCGGCTTCGCCGAGGTCGACACCCTGATCACCGACCGGCCCCCGCCCGCCGCCATCGCCCAGCGCCTCGACGAGGCCGGAGTGACGGTGACGATCGCGGACTGAGGGGGCCGGCGGCGCCATGAACCTGGACGACTTCCCGCGCACGGCCCTCGCCCATCTGCCGACCCCGCTGGAGCCGATGGAACGCCTTGGCGCGGACCTGTCGAGCGCGGAACTCGGCGGCCCGCGGCTGTTCGTCAAGCGCGACGATTGCACCGGCCTGGCGCTCGGCGGCAACAAGACCCGCAAGCTCGAGTTCCTGATGGCCGAGGCGCTGGAGGCCGGCGCGACTTGCGTGATCGCGGCGGGCGGCGTGCAGTCCAACCACGTGCGCCAGACCGCCGCGGCGGCGGCCAAGCTGGGCCTGGGCGCCCACCTGGTCCTGACCCGCAACGTGCCCCCGGACGCGGCCCGGGACAGGGACGGCTACGACCGCACCGGCAACATCCTGCTCGACCGGCTGCTCGGCGCCGAGATCCGGTTCCTGCCGGCCGGCGGCGACCGCGCCGCCGCCATGGACGAACTCGCGGCGGAATTGCGCGCGGCGGGCGGGCGGCCTTACGTGATTCCGCTGGGCGGCTCGAACGCCACCGGCGCGCTCGGCTACGCGCTGTGCGCGCGCGAGCTCCTGGCCCAGGCCGAGGCGCTCTGCGGCGGCCTCGATGCCGTCGTGCTGGCCAGCTCCAGCGGCGGCAGCCAGGCCGGCCTGATCGCGGGCCTGGCGGCGCTCGGCCACCCGGCCCGGGTGATCGGCGTCGAGGTCGACGGCGACCGCGAGAAAGTCGCGGCGGCGGTCCGCGAGGTCGCGGCGGCGGCCGCCCAGCGCCTGGGCCTGGACGCGAGCGAGGTGGTGGCGCGGGTCGAGGTGGTGGCGGGCTACGGCGGCCCGGGCTACGGCCTGCCGACCCCGGAGATGCGCCGGGCGGTCGAGCTGGCGGCGCGCCGCGAGGGCCTGCTGCTCGACCCGGTCTACAGCGGCAAGGCGATGGCGGGACTGATCGGCCTGATCGCCGAGGGCCGGTTCGGAGCGGACGACCGCGTCGTCTTCCTGCACAGCGGCGGAACCCCGGCGCTGTTCGCCTACCGCTCGGTGTTCGAGGACGACGGCGCGGACGCCTGAACCTTCGGGCGGGGATGCCGAGGGTCCTCGCTGCGTATCATCTCTCAAATGGGGGGCAACAAATGCCTCAAGGGAGATGAGACATGAAACGCCTATTTGCGGTTTTCACCCTCTGCGCCACCACCCTGATCGCGGCCGGCGCCTTATCGGGCCCCGCCGCCGCCGACGGACGGCACGACGGGCGGCGCCACACCTGGCAGTCCGACCGCCAAACCAGCCATGTCTTCACCAATCGCGGTGCGCACCGGCAGACGTTCCGGGACCATCGCGGCCGCCGCTATTACAAGTTCCAGCGGCACCGCCACGCCTACGGCTACCGCCATCAGCGCGGCTACGGCTACGGCCCTCCGCGCCATCGGCGCGGCACCCGGATGGGCTCCGCCTACGCCCTTCGGCTCGATGGCGCCCGGTTCATTTTCCGGTTCGACTGACCGCCGGTCGCGTGGTCGGCAGCGGGTCCTCGGAATCGGCCAGGACCCGTTCGGGCGGGAACGTGATGGTCACGGTCATGCCGGTCGCGCCCTCGCTGGACAGGGTCAGTCGGCCGTCCTGAAGCTCGGCCAACGACCGGGCCACGGCAAGGCTGAACCCGGTGCCTTCCCGGATCTGGGCGAGCGTGGCGTCGGCCGCGCCGAAGTCCCCTTCCAGCTTGGCGATGTCGTCCGGCGCGATCGCCGGCCCGGCGTCGGTCACGCACAGGCGGAGACCGCCCTCGGCGGTCGCCGAGGTCCGCAACGACACGGCGCCGCCGCGCGGGGTGAAGCGGATCGCGTTGGACAGCAGGGTCAGCAGCAACTGCCGCAGGATGCGCGCGTCGGCGCGCAGCAGACCGCCGCCCTCGGACAGCTCATTGGTGATGCGCACCTGGCCCGCGGTCGCGGCCTCCTGGACCATGGTCTCGGCGGCCTGGATGACCTCGGCGATGGCGAGCGGCGCTTCCTGGAGTTCGACCGCGCCCGACTCGATCTTGGACAGATCGAGGGTCTCGTTGACCAGTTTGAGGAGTCCCTCGGCGCTTGAGTGGATGTCCTGGGCATAGTCCTTGTAGCGCGGCGAGCCGAGCGGGCCGAAGGCCTCCGATCTGAGGAAATCCGAAAAGCCCAGGATGGCGTTGAGCGGAGTGCGCAGCTCGTGGCTCATCGCCGAAAGGAACCAGGACCGGGCCTGATTGGCGGCGCGCGTCGTCTCGGTCCGTTGCAGGCGCTCGCCCAGCTCGCGGTTCTCCAGGCCGACGCCCAAGGAACGGCGGATCATGCGGTTGAAGTTGATCGCGATGACGCTCATGGCGAACCACATCAGCGCGGTCATGGCGGCCATGACGTTGTAGTGCGCTTCGCCCTGGGCCAGCAGCACCAAGAGCAGCCCCGACAGGATCGCGGTCACGAAACCCAAAGCCGCCGGCAGCCAGGCGCACAGCCCGACGGCCCCGCCCGCGGCCATGCCGGCGGCGACGAAGGCGACCACCAGTTGCGCCAGAATATTGCCCGGAACGAACAGGACGGCGCAGCCCAACCCCCAGACCATGCCGCTCACGATCGAGCCGAGGGTGAACAACCACGCCCAGGTCGGCACCGGCAGCACCTGGTTGCGGCGCCGGTAGGCCAGGTTCAGGACGCCGCGCGCCAACGCCACCACCACGACCACCGCAAACCAGAGATAGGCCTTGCGGCCGAGCTCGGGCCCAAGGACCGCGGTCACCAGGCCGGCGTTGGCGACGTTCGCAACCAGCAGGAACAAACCGTTGTCGTAGAGAATCCCGACCTGCCGGGGCAGAATTTCCCGCGCGCGATCGAGGTTGCGTTCCGATTCCGACACGAGCCGGATATCCCCCAAAGCCTGGACTGGCGGCCACCAGCCGAAACCCGGCCGCCGGATATCGTCTGGAGCCATTCTAACACCATGTGAATGAACGATTCACCTGGGTATTGCCCGGCTCCGGCGCGGGCCGTCCGCCGGCTCATCCGTGCCGATTGGCGCCGGGCCGCGACGTATATCTTCGGTACCCAGGCCGGGTGAAGATTGCTATCATGGCGCCAACAAATTGGTTCAATTCCGGACGCCGCCTGAATCGCCGATGGCGAGCCAGGGTGATCTTGCGCCCGGGAGCCACGAAACCGTCGACCACGAGCTGGGCGGCGCGACAACGGGGTCGCAGGGAGAATTAGCATGACACAGACTCGGAAATCGGGGACTCGGAAATCGGGACGAATTCTTGTTGCCGGCTTCGCCGGCTTGCTCTGCCTAGGTCTCTGGACGGCGCCGGCGCTGGCTCAAAGCTCCGCGTGGAAGACCGCCCACAGCGCGGCCGTGGCCGCCTATCAGGCCGGCGACTACGCGGCCGCCGAGGCGAACCTGCTGACCGCCATCGGGTACGCCGAGAAATTCGGCCGCCGCGACCCGCGCCTGGCGGCCACGCTGAACGATCTGGCCCTGACCCAATTCCGCCTGGGCAAGTACGCCGAGGCCGAGCCGCTGCATCAGCGCGCGCTCGAGATTCGCGAGCGGATCTACGGCCCCGACCACCCGGAGGTGGCGGCGACGCTCAACGATCTGGGGTTCCTCTACGCCGCCCAGGGCCGTTACGCCGAGTCCGAGCCCCTGCACAATCGGGCGCTGGCGATCCGCGAGAAGGCCTACGGGCCGGACCATCCGGAGGTCGCAAAAAGCCTCAACAACATCGGCGGGCTCTATCTCGAGCTGGATCGCTTCGCCGAGGCCGAGGCGTTCTACCAGCGGGCGCTGGGCATCGTCGCCAAGTCGCTCGGCGAGACCCATCCCTTCACCGTGGCCAGCCTCAACAACCTGGCCGCGGTCTATGACGAGCAGGGCCGCTACGCCGAGGCCGAGCCGCTCTACATGAAGGCGCTGGGCATCGCCGAGAAGACCCTGGGCGAGCACCCGCAGGTCGCGGCCAGCCTCAACAACCTGGCCAAGCTCTACGACGCCCAGGGCAAGCTGGACGACGCCGAGCCGGTCTACCGCAAGGCGCTCGGCATGGCCGAAAAGACCTTGGGCCCGGAGCACCCGGACGTGGCGGCGAGCCTGGACCACCTGGGCGTGCTCTACACCACCCAGGGCAAGGCCAAGAAGGCCGAAGCCCATCTTCAGCGGGCCTTGGCGATCCGGCGCAAGATGCTCGGCCAGAGTCATCCGCTGGTGGCCCAGAGCCTCGATAATTACGCGGCGCTCTTGCTTCAGACCGGGCGCGATACGGAAGGCCGCCGGTTTCAGATCCTGGCGTCTTCGATTCGGGCCTACAACGCCCGAGCCAACATCGCCAAACCAGCGGAATCGAAAGACCCGAAGAAGGCGGCCATCCGCATGCTCAAGACCACCAATTGATCGGCGGATGAAGATCGGATTTTGGGAGGCTCCAAGCACCTCTTGACCTTGACCGGCGCCGTCGTGGCGCGGGGCGGTTAGCTCGCCACGCCGCCAGCGACACGCCGGACTGATCCCCCCGCGCCGCGCCCCACACTCGCGCCCCACACTCGCCCCCACCTCGCGCCCCACACTCGGCGCCCCACACTCGCGCAGGGATCGCGGTCAGGGAGGCCCGGGAGATTAGGTGGTTGTCCCAATGGCCGGGTGGCTCCGCCCTGCGTTACTCTTGCCGCCAATGGGCTCGCGCGACGGCCCGCCTCCTGCCGACCGCGAGTTCGAGTGAAGATGGGCCGGGTGGTTCCGCGGGAACCCGCACCCCGCGGAACGGTTTCCCCTTTCCGGTGCGCCGTTAAGGCCTTGTTAACCGTCACCGGCGAGACGGCGGCCGATCCTTCCTGAACTCTCGGCCCCGCTTCCTTCGCCTCCCCTAAATAGCGGGGCCGTTTCTTTTTGCGATATCGAGACGCGAACGAATTCCAAAGGCTCCTGGGGTTCAAAGGCCCTTGGCCTTTTCGCGCAGAACCAGCGTCAGGGCGTCGACGTCGCCGCCGTTCCGCTTGAGGACCGACACGTATTCCGAACGCAGAGTCACGGCGATGCTGACCCCTTCGGCAATGATATCGACGATCTTGTAGCCCTCGCCGTATTTGCGGACCCGCCAGTTGACGCGGATCGGCTCCCCTGTCTCCCGTCGCAGCTTGCTCTCCACGTTGACGAAGTCCGGATTGTTCTTGTAGGGCCGAGAGGGTCCGATATCGAATCGTTCGCCGGATAAATGGGAAAACAGCGGCAAGAAACGGTGCAACATCATGTCCTCGAAAGCGTCGAGGAAATCGCTCCGCTGGTTCGCATCGGCACGGCGCCAATAGCGACCCAACACGAAGCGGCCGATCGCCGGCAAGTCGAACGCCTCGCCGAGTAGCCTGCGGAAGCGCAGCTTCTGCTCCGCGTCGGTCAGACCCGGCTCGCTCAACTGAGCCATGGCGCGACCGGTCAATTCGGTCAGGAAGCCGGCCGCGCCCTCGCCATCCGGGGTCGCGGCGCGCGCGAGGCCCGGAGCGCACATCAGGAGCATCAAGACCGTGAGAAGCGCCGTCGCGCGACGACGGCGTTCTGGCCATATTCTCAAGAGCCGTCGCATGCGGCGACCCCTCCCCCCGTTCCTTGAGCCCCGTTTGGGAGCCCCGTTTGGCGAGGCCTCCGAAATTTCTGTTCCGCAGCTTCCCGATGCGGCGTGGCCGCCCGGTCCGATTCGGCGTATCCGCTTGGCCACGACCCGCGACCCAGTCCCCGGCGGGGCTTATCTTCGGCGCCGGAATCCGCTATACTAATCCAAGTCAGGGAGCAAAGACCATGGTCTTGAACCGAACCGTCGATCCGCTTCTGGAGCGCCTGATCGTGGCGTGGCACGACGCCGAGGCCATCCGCGACATGCCCGAGTTGTTCTCCGAGGACAAGCTGGCCCAGATCGCGAACGCCGCCATGGCCGCGATCGAAGAGGCCTGGGAAGCCCTCGGCCATAGCAAGCGAGAGCTGAAATCCGCAGCTCAGAACCTGCTGGCGCGGGGCGAGCTCGAGAACTGGGCCGGCAAGAAGCACGTTACGCTGGACTGAAGGCGACCCTGGACTCCGTCGCTACGGCCCGGTCCCGTTGCGCCACGCTGGCGGCCGCGCGGTCGGCGCGATGGCATGCCAGACCGCAAGCCACGCGGGAAGGTCTAGGTTTTTGTCAATAAAACGAATGTGTTATAATTTATTTCTCGTTTTCCGCAGGAAGCCTGTACGCGGTAAGGATCGTTCTCCTTATTCGCGTTAACGACTCCCGGACAGAGTCATGGTATACGAATCATTGAGTTTCGAACTCCACTGCGCATCACCTCTTTAGATTGAACCCGGGATGCCCCGCCCCCCTTGCGGCGGGGTTTCCTTTCGAGGCCCATGACCGCACCCGATTTCAAGCTTCTCGAAGCCGATGACCCGCCTCCGGTGACCGTAATCCGGCCGGAGGGCGGGTCGCCGTTCCTGCTGGTCTGCGATCACGCCGGCAACCGGATCCCGCGAAAGCTGGGCACGCTCGGGGTCTCCCAGGCCGATCGCCGGCGCCATATCGCCTGGGACCTGGGCGCGGCCGAGATGGCCCAACGGGTCTCGGAGTTGCTCGACGCGCCGCTCGTGCTGCAGAGCTATTCGCGCCTGGTGATCGACTGCAACCGCGATCCCAAGGTCGAAAGCGCCATGCCGCTGATCAGCGAAACCACGGAGATCCCGGGCAACCGCGATCTCGACCCGCGCGAGGTCGAGGCCCGCATCGCCGAGATCTTCCGGCCCTACCACGACCGCATCACCGCCATGATGGACGCCCGCGCGGCCGCCGGCCGGCCGACCATCCTGGTCGCGCTGCACAGCTTCACGCCCTATTACGAGGGCTGGGGCGCCCGGCCCTGGCACATCGGCATCCTCTACAACAGGGACGATCGCCTGCCCCGGATCATGCTCGAGTTGCTGGGCGCCGAGCCCGACCTCACGGTCGGGGACAACGAGCCCTACAAGATCAGCGACGAGACCGACTACACCATTCCGGTGCACGGCGAACGCCGCGGGGTCCTCCATGTCGAGATCGAAGTACGCCACGATGAGATCGAAACCGCGGACCGCCAGCGGGCTTGGGCCGAGAGACTCGTCCTATTTCTCCGGAACGCGGCGGAACGGCTTGAAATAACATCCTGATTTACGAAGGCGATACCGCGCCGGTCATGATCGACAGGGTCGAGCAGATTCACGCGGTGGGTCGGATCGCCGTCGGCGATTCGAATCAACCCCGATTCCGCTCTAGCGCTTGCGGCGTCCCATGATCCGCTGTAACGCCGGAATCGACTCGTTTTCCGGCTCCCACCCGGGCTCCTCGGATGGCGCCTCCTGGGTGTCGGCCTCCGCGGCCGCCGGCTCCCGCCGGCCGCCGTCACCGCCGTCGTCGCCGCCGTCGTCGCCGCCGTCGTCGCCGGTGTCATGCTCCGACGGCGCCTCGCTGTCAGCCAAGAGACCGGCGAATTCGCGGTCGATGCTCTGGACGATCTCCTTGACCCCGCCCTGGCCCGGGACCTCCAAAGCCACCAGGGCCTGACCGAGCATGTCCGACAGCTGGTCGTTCTCTTCGCGCAGGGTCGCGATTTCCGCTTTCTGGCTGTCGATGGTGTCCTGCTTGCGCCGCAAGCTGTCGCGGACGGTTCCGAGCCGTTCCTTCACCTCCCGAATCTCGTCGCCGCCCTCGCCGTTGGACCTTTTGAGGCGCTCCTTGATGGCCTCGATCTTGGCCCGATATTCTTCGACTTCCGGCATCGCTACTCACCTCACCGCAGATTTTGCTCAGGAAGAATTTGCCCGAAGTAAGTTTATTTTCCATGAATATTACTGTTTTCGAATATTTGTATTAATCTCTCAAGTGATTGTTATTGCTCTGCTCTGATATTCATGTGCCCTTTGACGACTTGGAGCGGCATCACAGGGCCGGAAACGCCGGAACCCGGCGTTACGGCAGCCGCCCACTCCCGCAATTCCCACGAACGTGCTAGGGTACCGGGGTGTCGGTGGGACTTGGAGCCGGAGACATGCCTCTCAGCAGCAGCGTTTGGACCCGGGCGTTGGGCCCGGCGGTCGCCGCCACCGCCCTGGCCGGCCTGACCGCCTGCCCCGGCCTTGTTACCAAGGCCCCGGAGCTGATCAGCGGCAGCGAGGCCCAGGTCGTGATCGTCGCCGACCTGCACAGCAGCCCGAAGCCGCTGGCGAAAAGCCACTGCGCCCAGTACGCCAAGCGTCCCATGCTGCGCGATACGATCCCGGCCGCGGGCAACCTGCTGCGCGGCTGGGCCACCGGCACCAAGGTTTTCATCTATACCTTCGACTGCCGCTAGACCGGATCGGGATCGCTCGATCCGCTTGGCGAAAAAAGAAAACGCGATGCCGAAGAAGGTTCGTCCACGGCATCGCGTCGAGTTCGTAATAGTGGGGTGATAACGATCGGGACGGAATTCGCGTCCCACCGTTGTGTCCCACGCCCGGATGCCGCGCGCAATACGGGATTCTCCTCATGGTAAAATTCGATTATCTGAATATTTCCGCGGCCCATCCAATTCCGCCAGACCTCCGGAACCGCCTGAATCGCAGCCTCGATCCCAGAATCGGCCACGTCCAGACGGGGGGACTGCCCACAAGGTTTTCTCGTCGACGGGGCCGACCCGAACCCCCTGCGCCGCCAGCCGCTGCGCGGCGCGACCCGGGGGCGCTCATGCGCGCCGAATCGACGGGGAAATAGACCCTATTGGTTTCGACTTCCTCGGCCGCGGCGATGATGCCGGCCTGGCGCGGGGCCGGCGAGGGCCGGGTCTGGGGTTTCGCGATGGAGGTCGATGCGCGGCCGCGCGCTTAGATTCCGCCATTCGGGATCAGTCGTCCAGTTTGATCGCGTCCTCGGCCGCCGTGGCGACGCGGCCCAGGCCGACGTCGATGGCGCGCAGGTGCTGGAGCACGCGGCCAAGCCCGGCCAGGATCGCGCCGCCGACCAGCAGCAGGCCGTGCGCGCGCACCGCCGATTCCAGCACGTCCAGTCCCGGCGGCAACCCCGGCTCGAGGTCCCGGATCGACAAGCCGAGCGCCGTGGCGACCGCGGCCAGGGCGAACAGATAAAGCAGAAGGTGCATGGCTTCGGCGCTCCCTTGGTGGCCTTATACCAAAGGTCCTTAGTAATGACCCATAGAGATCGCGTGGGCGAGCCGCCGGGCAGGAGGGGAGCCGCAGGCGATGCGGGACATCGTCAAGGCTTCCCGACGCCCTCCGGCGGTTCGCCCGCGCGACCGGAACGGCGGCTTCCCAAGGTTTTCGGGCAGCGTCCCGCATGGCTCGCGGTGCCCCGCACCGCCACGCCACGCGCTCCTTGCCGAAAACCTTGGGAAGCCGTCTCTATGTGTCATTACTTAGGACCTTTGGTATTTGAGGAGTGTGCGCACCATGGCGTCGCCGC
>JACZVL010000108.1 GCA_022572685.1 Pseudomonadota bacterium | reverse complement strand
GACGGACCACGTTGGGTAGGGACCGATAGTGAAACGCCGCTCCAGGCCCTCAACATTCCGATAGTTCAGCACGAACGCCCTGGCGCCGCGGGCCGTGATCCGGACGCCGAAGCCGGAGATCCTTTCGTCATAGACGATCTGGTTCCCTGTTTCGGGCTGGCAGAGCTCTTTGACTAGCTTATCGGTGATCCGTTCGGCCACGATCCACCTCCTGTGTCCGCACTATGTCCGCACACTTCGTGCGCGCCTGTGTCGTCTTATGTGCGCGCATTGTCAGTGGATGGCAAGGGTTTGTCGGCAGAAACCCTAAGTTTCTCGTGCGGACATAGGGGAAGTCGTGTCCGCACAATGGGTTAGGAAAAGTCCACAACACCGACTTAAAATCCGTTTCCCTTCGGGGAGTGGGGGTTCGAATCCCTCCGCCCGCACCAATTTGCGGCCGGCCCCCCCATAATCCCTGCTGCGTCCGCGCTTCCTGCGGTGCCATGATGGCGCTTCGTCTTTCGAGAGCTTAGCGGACCACACAATTCATGTCGGAGACACCGGCCGTCTGGACCTCGCGTCTGACCACGCCCGGGGCGGGCGCTTTTGCGGTCCTGTTCGGGATCGAGGCCCTGGGCCGCGCCCTGGTGGCGGTGGCGCTGCCGCTGCAGACCCTCGAGCTGGTCGGCAGCGACGAGGGCGTCTCGACCCTGTTCCTGGTCGGCTCGGTGGCGGCCATCACCATGGCCTTCGTGGTGCCGCGCCTGGTGCTATGGGTCGGCCGCGCCCGGGTGGTCAGCTTCGGGATCCTGCTGATCGCCGCCGCCGCCGGGCTGTTCACGGTCCAGGAACTGCCGAGCCAGGTGCTCGGCTTCGTGCTGCGCGCCTGCGGGGTGGCGATCCTCTACGCGGGGCTGAGCCTGTTCATCATGGACCACATCCGGCGCGCGGAGCTGGGCCGCTCCGAGCCCTTGCGCATGCTCTCGGTCGGGCTCGGCTGGACCCTGGGACCGGTCGCGGGCGTCCAGATGGAGGCCCACTGGGGCCCCGACGCGCCGTTCCTGGCCAGCGCGCTCGCCGCCGCCGCGCTGCTCGGCTATTTCTGGGCGCTGCGCTTCCGCCGGCTGCCGATCGTGCGCCCCAATCCCAACCGCCGGGTCGCGCCGCCGCTCGAGAATCTCGCCCGGTTCATGGCCCAGCCGCGCCTGCTGCTGGCCTTCGTGCAGGCCACCGGGCGCGGCATGTTCTGGGCCTCGTTCGTGATCTACACCCCGCTTTACGCGGTCGCCACCGGCCTGGGCGCGGAGGTCGGCGGCCTCCTGGTCTCGATCGGCAACGGCTTCATGCTGCTGATGCCGCTGTGGGGCTGGACCGCGCGGCGCTACGGCATCCGGCGGGTCAGCCTGGTCGCCTTCCCGCTCGCCGGGCTCGCCATGACCGCGGCCGGCTGGCTGGCGTTCTGGCCCCCGCCCTGGCCCTGGATCGGGGCGGTCGCGGCGGTCTGCGCCGCCGGCGCCATGTCGATCTCCGACGGCTACGGCAACGCCCTGTTCTTCCGCGCCTGCAAGCCCTCCCAGCGCGTCGCCATGACCCCGATCTTCTCGGCCCAGCGCGATCTCGCCAGCATCGGCCACGCCGGGATCTTCGCGGTCCTGCTCAGCTTCTTCCCGATCCAGGCGGTCTACATCACCTTGGGACTGGTGCTGTTCGGGCTGACCCTGCTGGCCACCCGGATCAACAGAAGATTGTAGCGGTTCAGGCGCTGGCGGCCCGGGGCGGGTCCGCGTTTCCGGTATCGGGCCGCGGCGCGGCCGCCGCGCCCGCCTCGCCCGCGCTGGCCTGGGTGCCCCGGTCCGAGCGCAGCAGCGCCGAGAGTCGGCTGACCAGCTCGGACTGCGCCTCGGCGTCGCACAGTAACTTGAGCCCGACGCGCTCGCCGGCGATGTGCACCGGCTGGGCCCGAAACTCGCCCAGATAGGGCACGTGCAGGACCAGCTCCACGCCCCGCACCGGCGGGCTCGGCGCCAGGATCGACACGCCACCGGCCGAAATATCGTCGATCCGGCAGGGAAACACCATGCCGGCCACGGTGAAGGTCGCGATCTGGTCGTAGCGGTGGCGCGGGAACCTACGGCGGTCCCGGGACGCGCCGCGGCGATCCTCCCGGGTGGTCGGCGCGACCTTGGCGATATGGCTGGACAGATAGTCCCAGAGCCGGGCCATGTCCTCGCTCGAAGCCGAGTCCGGGTCGATCTCCATGACCGTCCGTCCCTCGGCCTGGCTGGCCGCGAGATCGCCGCGCCGGGGCAGGATCACCGGGCAGACCGTGCCGTGCTGGGCCAGCGCCATGACGGCGGCGGTGGGAAAGTCCTCCTCGCCGCCGCACTGGTTGATCAGGAACACGAAGGGGGTGCGCAGCGCCTCGATCCTATCGACGACGGCGCTTGCGGCCTCCAGGTCCTTGGAATTGGGCCGGGTCGGCAGCACCACCAGATTGGCGAGCGCGATCGCCTGCCGGACCACGGCGGATCGGCCGCTGGGGGTGTCGATCACCACCAGGGCGACCCCGGCCGCGGCGAGCCGCGCCAGCCCCTCGGCCGTGACGCTGTCGTCCCAGGCGCCGAGGATCGGGTTGGCGGCTTCGCGCGACCGCCACCAGGCCGAAAGGCCGCCTTCCGGGTCCCTGGCCGGGCCCCTGGCCGGGCTCCCGGCCGGGCCCCCGGCCGAGCCCCCGGCCGAGCCCCGTTCCGGATCGCCGTCGAGCAGCACCACCGGGCCGATACCCTCGGCGGCGGCCTGGGCGGCCACGTGCCCGGCCAGCACCGTCTTGCCGGACCCGGGCATCTCCGAAACGAAGGCCAGAACGCGCATGGGCTCGCCTGTTCGATAAATACGGGCGGGCGCGACACGGGCTCCCGCAGGCTCGAAGGTCGGTCAAAAAGCTGAATTAGGCGTTAACCTTAAGGCCACCCAGCATCGAATCCCAAAGGCTAGGAGGCCGCCACCGCGTCGGGGAACAGCTTGGCGGCGAAGCGTGGGTAGGTTCGGGCGATCTCGCGCGCGACCGGCCCGCGGATCAGGGCCAGGGTCTCGGCGTCCGGTGTCGGGGTCTCGGGCACCGTCTCGAGCCGGTCGAAGTCGAAGCCGGTGCTGGCGATCACCTCGTCCAGGCCGTGGCCCGGATGCACGCTCTCCAGGCAAAACCGGCGGCGCTCCCGATCGAAGGTGAAGAGCGCGAGATCGGTGAGCAGGGCGTGGGGGCCGCCGCGGCGGCGCGAGTCTTCGGCGGCCGGCCCGGGCGCGCTGATGAAATCGACCTGGGGCACCAGCACCCGGCGGCTGTGCTCCTCGCGGAACAGGATCACCCGGGGCACCAGGGCGTAGAGGAAGGCCGAGCCGAACGAGCCCGGCCAGCGCACCTCGCTGCGCGGGTAGTCCCCGGTGCCGACCAGGTTGAGGTTGCCCCGGCCGTCGATCTGGCCGCCGCCGAGGAAGAAGGCGTCGAGCCGGCCCTGGGCGGCCAGGTCGAACAGCTCGACGCCGCCGTTGGTGAAGGAATTGCCGCTGAGGATGCCGAGCACCCGGACCCGGGGATCGCGGGCGCGGGCCAGCATGGCGGCGGTGCCGGGGATCGGCGAGAGCATGCCGACCGCGACGTTGCGGCAGCCCTCCAGCAGCCGCGCGATGGCCGCGATCAGGAGCTCCTCGCGGCGGCAGTCCACTACCTTATTCGCCGTCGAGCTCGAGAAGCCGCGCCAGGTACTGGGCGAAGCCCGGCTCGGTCCGGGCGAGCCGCGCGTAGTCGGCGAGCTCCACCGCATCGGCCCCGTAGGCGTCGTGGAAGGCCAGCGGCCAGGCGCCGGACCTGGCCTCGGCGATGGCGCTGATGTAGAGCGCCGGGATGGTGCCGGCGGCCGCCTCGTCCTCGGCCAGCAGGTCGCCGTCCACGATCTCCTCGACCGTGACCAGGGTCTCCTTCGCCGCGTGGGCCATGGTCATGAGCTCGCGCCGCGGCCCGATCCAGACGTTGCCGAAGCGGTCGGCGCGGGGGGCGTGGAACAGGGCCACATCGGGCCGGATCGCGGGCAGCACCAGGATCGGATCGTCCCCTGCCTCGGCGAAGGGATTCTGCATGACCCGCCAGTCCGGGCGGTGGGCGATCAGATCGCTGCCCAGCACGCCGCGCAGGGGCATGAAGGGAATGCCCTTCTCCGCCGCCTGCAGACCGGCGTGGATCGCCGGGCAGGTTGCGTCCAGAATCGCGATCGCACCCGCCTTGACCGCCGCGGCGAAGCGCGGCGCCGGACCGAACTCGCCCAGCGTCACCGCCGAGGTCTCGAGCGTCGCGACGCAGCCGGCGCCGATCAACAGGTCCGCCTGCAAGCCGCTGGTCGGCACGCAGACCAGGTGCAGGCCGCGCAACCCCCGCCGGATCAGCGCCCGGGTCGCGGCCATGGCGGGCCCGGTGATGTCCCGCGGCACCGCCAGCTTGGCGCCGTCCGGCACCTGGGCGGCGAGCTCCTCGAGGGATGAGAACGGAGCATTGCCGGTCACGCGGTCGACCTCCTCGCGCTGTTGTTATCAGGAAACCACCAAGGCCGGTAGAGGCGCGCTCAGCGGCGCCCGCCCCCGCGCCGCAGGAGCTTGAAGGCGAGGGGGGCGATCACGACGATCAGGAAAATGCGCACCACGTGGTGGGTCGCGACAAAGGCGGCGTCGGCGCCGATGGCGATGGCGATCAGACTCATCTCGGCCAGACCGCCGGGCGAGAAGGCCAGCACCAGCGGCACCGCGGGCAAGCCGGTCAACTGGGCCAAACCCAGGGCGAAGGCGAGGGTGGCCGACAGCAGCACCACGGTGCCGCCGGCCGCCGCCGCCGCCGTGCGCAGCAGCAGCCGGGCGGTGACCCCGGCGAAGCGGCAGCCGATCGCGGTGCCGACCACGACCTGGGCCGCCGCCACCAGCTCGAACGGGAGCTTGGCCGTGGTCCAGCCGAGAATGTGCACCACCGCGCTCAGGATCATCGGCCCGACCAAGGCGGCCGCGGGCAGGCGCAACACCCGCGCCAGCAGGAACCCGACCACGCCGCAAGCCGTGAGCACCGCCAGATCGGCGCCCGAGACCTCGGCCAGCGGCAGGCCGGCGGGGGGGCGCGCCGCCGGGTCGTAGCCGGTCGTCATCTGAAAGGCGAACGGCAGGGCCAGCACCACCAGCATCACCCGCGCCGCGTGGGTCATCGAGATGATCCGCGCATCGCCGCCCATCTCGGTGCCCACCAGGATCATCTCCGAGAGCCCGCCCGGCATGGCCGAGAAATAGGCGGTGACCGCGTCGTAGCCGCAGATGCGCCGGAAGTAGAACAGCCCGGCGCCGCCGGCCGCCGCCGCGTAGAGCGCGAGCGCCGCCAGGCTGAGCGCCCACTCCCCGACCCGCTCCAGCATCTCCGGCGAGAAGCCGCTGCCCAGCATGACCCCGAGCACCGTGACCATGAGCTGGCGGAAGCCGATCGGCATGGCGATCGGCGCGCCCAGCGCGGCCGCCGCGGTGGTCGCGCTCATCGCCCCGATCATCCAGGCAAGCGGCAGGCCGGCGAGGGCGGCGAGCCAGCCGCCGAAAATCCCGATCGCCAGCGCCATCAGGGTGGTGGGCAGTGTGGGCGCTAGCAGGACCGGCGGGTCGGCGGCCTGGGCCGCGCGCGAAGAGGTGCTGGGCGGCGGGCTGGGCGGCGCGCCGTCGGTCCCGCTCAAGCCGCCGAGACCCGGTCCAGCAGCCGGGTCATGAAGCGTTCGCAGAGCGCGAGCTGCTCGAGGGAGACGTACTCGTCGGGCTTGTGCGCCTGATCGATCGAGCCCGGACCGCAGACCACGGTCGGGATGCCACCCTCGTCGAACAGCCCGGCCTCGGTGCCGAACGCCACCTTGCTAGTGTCGTTGGCTCCGGTCAGCGCCTTGGCCAAGGCCACGACCTCCGAATCCAGCGCCATATCCAGGCCGGGGTGGAACGAGGATTCCTCCCAGGCGAACCCGGTCTCCGGCGCGATCGCCTTCATCGCCGGCTCGATCACGTCGCGGGCGTAGGCCTTGAGCTCGGCGAACAGCGCCTGGGCGTCGTCGACCGGCAGGCAGCGGAACTCGATGTCGAAGCTGCAGTCCAAGGGGACGATGTTGGGCGCCGTGCCGCCCCGGATCGTGCCGCAATGAAGGGTCGAGTAGGGCACGTCGTAGTCCTCGTCGAAGGGCCCCTCCTGGGCCTTCCGCGCCGCCATGTCCGCCAGCTTGGCGACCACCTTGGCGGCCGCCTGGACCGCGTTGACGCCGTGGGGCGTGAGCGAGGAGTGGCACTCCAGGCCGCGCACTCGGCCCCGGGCGGACAGCTTGCCCTTGTGGCCGACGATCACCTTCATGCCGGTCGGCTCGCCGATGATGCAGGCTCGGGGCTTGACCGGTTGCTGGTTGAGCCAGGCGATCAGCTTCGGCACCCCCAGGCAGCCGATCTCCTCGTCATAGGACAGGCAGAGGTGAATCGGCGTCTTGAGGTCGCGCTCCAGGAAGCGCGGCGCGTAGGCCAAGGCGATCGCGATGAAACCCTTCATGTCGCAGGTGCCGCGGCCATAGAGCCGGTCGCCGCGCTCGACCACGGCCCAGGGATCGCTCGACCACTCCTGGCCGTCGATCGGCACCACGTCGGTATGGCCGGACAGCGCGATGCCGCCGCGGTCGGTCGGGCCCAGGGTCGCGTAGAGGTTGGCCTTGCGCCGGTCGTCGTCGAAGGTGAGATGGGACTCGACCCCCAGGTCCTTGAGGTAGTCGCGCACGTCGTGGATCAGATCCAGGTTGGAGTTGCGGCTGGTGGTATCGAAGCCGATCAGCCGTTCGATCATCGCGCGCGCCTCGGCGCTTATCTGCACAGTCTCGCTCACGTCTTCCCCTCTCCCATCGATCCGCCGGACAGGCCCGAACATGGCAGACCGGGGCCTGGCGCGCCAGCCCCGGGGCGGGAAATCGCCCAAGGGTTGGCTTGACGAAGCGCCGCCAAAGCCGGACCTTATGAATGGTCGATTTCCCATAGCGGTTGGCGCGCGGCATGACTCGGTTCCTGGTTCTAGCGATCGCACTTCTATGGGCCCCCGGTCTGTGGGCCCCCGGTCTGCGGGCCGCCGCCGCGCAGGGCGCGGAAGTACCGCCAGCCCCGGGGGCGCCCTGGGTTTCGGAGCATGCGCGCGGCCACCCGCTGGCCGGGCGCATCTGGCAGCCGGAGGCGGCCCGCTTCGTCGCGCCGGAGGCGGTGGTCGCGGCGCTTGGCCAGGCCCGCTTCGTGCTGCTCGGCGAGAAGCACGACAACCCCGACCACCACCGCATCCAGGCCTGGCTGGTCGCCGAGATGATCGCGGCGGGGCGGCGGCCGGCGCTCGCTTTCGAGATGTTCGCCAGCGACCAACAGGCGGCGCTCGACGCCTATCTGGCGGCGCGGCCCAAGGACGCGGCCGGCATCGGCGCGGCGGTGAGGTGGGCCGGGACCGGCTGGCCGGACTGGGAACAATACCAGCCGATCGCCCAGGCCGCCCTCGACGGCGGCGCGGCGATCCTGGCCGCCGACCTGCCGCGGTCGCTCCGGCGCAAGCTGTCGCGGCAGGGCGTTTCGGCGCTCGGCGCCGAGCGGGTCGCAGCGCTCGGCCTCGACCAACCGCTGCCCGAGGACCTGGCGGCAGCCCTGCGCGAGGAGATCGCGGTCAGCCACTGCGGCCAGTTGCCCGACTCCATGATCGGCCCCATGGCCACGGTGATGACCGCGCGCGACGCCCAGATGGCCGCCGTGCTGAAACGCGGCGCCCGGCGCGCGGGTCACGACGGCGCGGTGCTGATCACCGGCAAGGGCCACGCGCGCAACGACCGCGGCGTGCCGTTCCATCTGCGGCGCGGGCTGCGGCGCGGGGATGGCGCGGCGTCCATCGTCAGCCTGGGCCTGGTCGAGGTCGCCGAAGGCGTGACCGAGCCGGCGGCCTATGCAGAATTCCTCGGCACCGAGTCCCTGCCCTTCGATTTCGTCTGGTTCACCCCCATCGCCGACCCGGAAGACCCCTGCGCCAAGTTCGCCGAGCAACTGCGGCAGGCGCGCGAGCGGCACGAAAAAGAACCCAAGGCCCCGGAATAGCGCCGGCGGCGCCTGGGTCATGCAACTCATGGACCGGCGCCCGCTCGGTCCCGCTTCCGCGCACGCGCGCCTGGACATCCGGGCGCGCTTGGGAAATTATCCGCGCCATCGATTCCAACCCTCACCCCCCAAGTGGAGACACCCGCCCGATGACCGTCCGCAACGGCCGCGAATTCCTGAGCATTCCGGGCCCGACCACGGTGCCCGACGAGGTCCTGAGCGCCATGCACCGCCCGGCGATCGACATCTATTCGGGCCCGCTCGAGGGCATCACCCTGTCGTTACTGGACGACCTGCGGCGGATATTTCGCACCAAGGGGCGGACCTACATCTACATCGCCAACGGCCACGGCGCCTGGGAGGCGGCACTGACCAACACGCTCACCCGGGGCGACAAGATCCTGGTGCTCCAGAGCGGCCAGTTCGCGACCTCCTGGGGCGACATGGCGGCCATGATCGGGATCGAGGTCGAGGTGCTGCCCGGCGACTGGCGCCGCGCCGTCGATCCGGCCGCGCTGGAGGCGCGCCTGAGGGCCGACACCGGCCACCAGATCAAGGCGGTGCTGGTGGTCCAGATCGACACCGCCTCCTCGGTGGTCAACGACGTCCCGGCCCTGCGCCGAGCCATGGAGGCGGCCGGGCATCCGGCGCTCTATATGGTCGACGCCATCGCCTCGCTGGCCACCATGCCCTTCGAGATGGACGACTGGGGCGTGGATCTGGCGGTCACCGGCTCCCAGAAGGGCCTGATGACGCCGCCGGGCCTGAGCTTCGTGGCCGCCGGGACACGGGCCGTGGCGGCACACCAGCAGGCCGGGCTGCGTACCGGCTATTGGGATTGGACCGCGCGCGAGAGCGATATCCACTACAAGAAATACTGCGGCACCCCGCCCGAGCACCTGCTGTTCGGCCTGCGCAAGGCCTTCGACATGCTGTTCGAGGAAGGCCTGGAGAACGTCATCGAGCGCCACCGCCTGCTCGCCGGGGCGGTGCACCGGGCGGCCGCGGCCTGGGCCGAAGGCGGGGCGATCGAGCTCAACATCACGGAGCCGGCCGAGCGCTCCCATTCGGTCACCACCCTGCTGTTCAACGACGGCCGCGACCCGATGCCCCTGCGCGACTATTGCCAGCAGAAGATCGGCGTGGTGGTCGGCGTCGGCATCGGGGCCCTGGGCGGCCAGGCGCTGCGCATCGCCCACATGGGCCACGTCAATGCGCCCATGGTCCTGGGCACCCTGGGCGGCTTCGAGACCGGCCTGATCGCCCTCGGCATCCCCCACGGCTCCGGCGGCTTGCGCGCCGCGACCGAGTGGCTGGGCCGCTCCGTCGCGGCGTGACGGGGAGGTCGCGCGCAGCCTGGAGACGGTTAGAACTCCTTGCCCTCGAAGGGGTGGCGGCCGTCGCGGTCCTCGATCTCGACCACCCAGAGGTCGGGGTCGCGGGCGAGCGCGCGGGCGATGTGTTCGTCGGCCTCGGCCTCGGGCACCCGCGCGCCCTTGAACGCCGCCAGCCAGCCGAGCGCGCCGTCGAGGTCGCGCGCCTGGCTCAGCACCCGGCAGCCCTGGTCCAAGAGGTTGAGCTTGAGCAGCAGGGTACCGCCCTTGGCGTCGCCCTTGTGGGCCACGGTCGCCGGGATGCCCTCGGCCAGGCAGTGCCGGACGTGGGCCATGACCCAGACCTCGGTCGGCAGGCGGTCGTCGTGCAAGGCGGTGATTCTCCTAGACCGGGTGAGGAGTGTCGCAATGCATCATAATCTCACGTCATGCAATAGGTTCGGCGGCGTGGCCAGGCCGGCCTAGCTGCGCTACAACCTCTCGCTCGGTCTCGGGCACTCGAAGATCGCAAGCATGAGAACAGGGAGGCGGCATGAGCAAGCCCAAGGTGATCGTGACCCGGCGCTGGCCGGAACAGGTGGAGACGCGGCTGGCCGAGGTCTTCGAGGTGCGGCTGAACGAGTCCGACCGGCCGATGAGCCAGGACCAGTTGCGCGCCGCCTTCGCGCAGGCCGACGCGGTGTTTCCCACGGTCTCGGACCGCATCGACGCCGCGGTGCTGGGGGCCGGGGCTCCGGGGGCCGAGCCGCTGAAGGCCAGGCTGTGCGGCAACTTCGGCGTCGGCTTCAACAACATCGACGTGGCGGCCGCCAAGGCGCGCGGCATCACGGTCACCAACACGCCCGGCGTGCTCACCGACGCGACCGCCGATCTCGCCATGACGCTGCTGCTCGCGGTCGCGCGCCGCGCCGGCGAGGGCGAGCGCCACCTGCGCAACGGGGAATGGACCGGCTGGCGCCCGACCCACATGATGGGAACCCAGGTCACCGGCAAGACCCTCGGCCTGATCGGGTTCGGGCGCATCGGCCGGGCGCTGGCCGCGCGCGCCCACTTCGGCTTCAACATGGAGGTCCTGTTCCACGACCCCACCCCGCCGAGCGCCGCCGACGCCAGGGCGCTCGGCGCCACCGCCTGCGACTCGATCGAGGCGGTGCTCGAGCGCGCCGACTTCGTCTCCCTGCACACCCCCGGCGGCGCCGATACCCGGCACCTGATGAACGCCGAGCGCTTCGCCCGCATGAGGCCAGGCGCGTTCCTGATCAACACCTCGCGCGGCGACGTGATCGACGAGGCGGCGCTGGTTCAGGCGCTTGATTCAGGCACCATCGCCGGCGCCGGGCTCGACGTCTTCGAGGCCGAGCCCCAGGCGACGCCCGCGCTCCTGGAGATGGAGAACGTGGTCCTGCTGCCGCACCTGGGCAGCGCCACCCTCGAGACCCGGGTCGCCATGGGCATGACCGTGCTGAAAAACGCCCAAGCCTTCTTCGCCGGCGAGGAACCGCCGAACCGGGTGGCGTGAAAACCCGAGTGTATGATCTTCTTCGGCTCTCGTCGCCGCAAGCTTGGCCTTTTGCTGCGCCGGCTCGAGCCGTATTTTCTCAAGCTCGATCCGCTCATGCTCTTTGGCTGGATGGGCGTACATGAATCTTTCGAGCGCCGCCCGACCTAGGCCGTCATGCCGGCAGACCGGCTTTGCGCAGGCCGTCCATCAGCACCTCGAAATATTCCGGATGCCTGAACCGGGTCTCGTTCCCGAACCGTGTCACGGTGAGGCCGGGCACCAGCGCCTGTAACTGT
>JACZVL010000107.1 GCA_022572685.1 Pseudomonadota bacterium | reverse complement strand
CCGCTGGACCGCGCCCTTGTCGACGCCCGCGGGCCAGGCCAGGGTGGCGAAGCGCTGCTGAGACTCGCGGTAGCGGGTGAAGGCGTAGCTGCCCAGCGCCCAGCCCAGCGCCGCCCGGGTCGCCGCCTCCGGGGTCAAGTCCGCATCCAGCAGGTAGCGCCCGCCGGGGGCGCCAACCGGCAGGCGGCCGGGCAAGTCGCCATAGCACCAGAGGTCGTCGTCCGGGTCGATCCCGGCCAGCACCCGGGTCAGCGCCCCGCCCGCGCCGGGCACCAGGCAGAGCGCGCCGGGCTTTGCCTCGAACCCCGCCGCCTTGACCCAGGCCGCCTCCGCGGCCGGCCGGCCGCGCAGCCAGCGGTCCAGGTCCGCCTTGGCGAGCGGCGTGATCGGCACCAGGCGCGCGCCTGGACGAGCGGTGGTAAAGGTCGGCATGGGCGTTCCTTGGTATTAACCATCGGGCCAAATGCGGCTGCGGAGCATAGTGCGATTTGTCGAGCCCAGCGTCGACAAAGAAAAACCGCGGACCGGAGTCCGCGGCGAGTTTTTCGTCAAGACTTGAGGGAGGCTGACGAATGGATTGGAAGAAAACTTGCTCCTAACCGCCGCCCAACAGGCGGCCGAAAGCCTCGTGCAGATAGGTGCCGTCGATTTGACCGGCGATCTCCATAAGACCTTCGATGGCGGGCACCCGGTCCACGGCGTCAAACGGGATTGCGCTGTACGAACGATCCAAGACCGAACCCGCCATTCCCGCCATGCTGACGATCGCCGCGGTCAAGCCCAGGGCGAAAGCGCCGTAGGTAACGGCGATGGCAACGGCCCCGGATTCGTCCTTGATGAAAGCGTTCAGCATGACCCTAACCCCTCTTCTCTCCCCAGAGAGCTCGCAATGTCGTTCCCCAGAACTACATTAAAGAGACATTAACATGTATTTCTGTAAAGTCAAATAAAAAATGTATCTTTAATCATTATTACTTGTGGTTACTGTTTGTCGTTAATATTATCATGCATTCTATACATTGCGCGGCGGCTGGCCCGAGACCGGGCTCTGGCATGACGGCATTCCTGAAGCGCGCGCCAATGGCGCCGGGCAGATACGACGCCGGCGACGCTGCGCCAGGCGGCCTATTCGGTCGTGTCGGGGTCCAGGCCTGGAGACAACATCCCGGCTTCGCTGTAGTAGCGCCGGGCGCCCGGATGCAGCGGCACCGCCAGGCCGTTGAGCGCCGAGACCCTTTGGATCGCCTTGCCCTTGGGATGGCCGTTGTCGAGCAGGCGCCGGGTGTTGTCGTGCCACAGCGCCCGGGTCATCCCATAGACCATCTCCTCGGACAGATCGGCCGAAACCAGCCACTGGGCGCCGACCGAAAGCGTCTCGGTGGCGGGCACGTTGAAGTAGGTCCCGGCCTCGATCCGGTCCTGGTGGAAGAAGGGATACCTCTCGCGCAGCGCTTGCGCCTCCGGGCCGGCGATCGGCAGCAGGGTGATCAGCGAATCCTCGGCCAGGCCCACGACCGCGTTGGCCGGGGTGCCGACCACCATGATGAAGGCGTCGAGTTCGCCCGCGCGCAGGCGGTCCGCCGCGTCCCCCGCCGCCAGCGCCTCGGCCGCGATGTCGCCGGGGCCGAGCCCGAACGCCTCGAGGATCAGCAGGGCGTCGACCCGGGTGCCCGACCCCTCGCGGTCGATCGAGACCCGCTTGCCGCGGAGGTCGCCCAACGAACGGATTCCGGCGTTCCGGCGCACCACGACGTGCACCGCCTCGGGAAACAGGTTGGCCACGGCGCGCAGCTTCTCGATCGGCCCGGTCTCCGCGAAGACGCCCTTGCCGTTGTAGGCCCAGTAGGAAATATCGGCCTGACTCAGGCCGGACTCCAGCGTGCCCTCGGCGATGCCCATGACGTTGGCCACCGAGCCCGCGGTCGACTGGGCGACCGCGATCAGCCCGGGTACGCCGCAGCTGCCGCCGAGTTCACAGTCGCGGCTGCCCGGTGGCTTGCTGATCGCGCTGGCGATGATGCCGCCGATCGGGAAATAGGTGCCGGCGGTGGAGCCGGTGCCGATCCGGTGGTACTGGATCTCCTGGGCGGCGGCGGGCGGAGACGATAGCGTCGGGAGCGCGCAAACGGCCACCGTCAGCAAGTTGCGAAGCGCCGTCGCGATGGCGGCGAGATGCGTTTTGGCCCTCTTGGCGCGTTGCATCTCTTCCCGGTCCTTCAGGAGGGTTCCGCCGTTTGCACGAGCGGCGGATTACGTTTTCCAGTATAATAGCGCCCCTCGCGCAAAGCCAATACCCGGGGTGCGGAAATTGCTCGTGGACGGGCTGAAAGTAACCAGATCGGACGACGGCGCGCGCCCTCCGGCCGGGTCGGGGCCATGAACCTGGCCGGGCTGTTGCAGCGCAGCGCGGCGGCCGATCCGGCGCGCCCGGCGCTGGCGCTCGGTACGGCGGTCACCGCCACCTATGGCGAGCTGGGCCGGCGCGCCGCGGTCCTGGCCGGCAGCTTGCGCGACCGCTACGGTCTGGCGCCGGGCGCGCGGGTCGCGCTCGCCATGGCCAACGGCCCGGCCTTCGTCGAGGTGCTGTTCGCCTGCTGGCACGCCGGCCTGGCGGTGGTGCCGATCAACGCCAAGCTGCACCCCGAGGAGTTCCGCTACATCCTCGATCACAGCGGCGCCCGGCTCTGCCTGGCCAGCCACGGGCTGGCCCAGACCATCGCGCCGATCGCCGAAGAGTCGCGCACGCTGGAGGCGCTGTGCGACCTGGGCGAGGCCGGCGCGCCTTCCGCGGCCTACCTGGCGCTGCTCGACGGCGAGCCCCTCGGCATGACCGAGCGCGGCCCCGACGACCTGGCCTGGCTGTTCTACACCAGCGGCACCACCGGGCGGCCCAAGGGCGCCATGCTGTCGCACCGCAACCTCCGGGCCGCGACGCTCAGCTACTTCGCCGACATCGACGCCATCGCGGCCGAAGACTGCATCCTGCACGCCGCCCCCATGACCCACGGCTCCGGCCTCTACATCCTGCCCCACGTGGCCGCGGGCGCCTGCAACGTGGTGCCGGAGAGCGGCGCCTTCGACCCGCCCGAGATCTTCGCGCTGTGGCGCCACTGGCGGGGCGTCTCCATGTTCGCGGCCCCGACCATGGTCAAGCGCCTGGCCGAGCACCCGGAGGCCGCGGGCGCCGCGAACACCAACCTCAAGACCATCATCTACGGCGGCGGGCCGATGTACGTCGAGGACCTGAGGCTGGCCATGGCGCGCTTCGGCAACCGCTTCGTGCAGATCTACGGCCAGGGCGAGAGCCCCATGACCATCACCACCCTCACCCGCGCCGAGCACGCCAACGCGGCCCACCCGCGCCACGCGGAACGGCTCGCCTCGGTCGGCCGCGCCCACTCCGTGGTCGAGGTCCGGGTCGCCGATGCGCAGGACCGGCCGCTGCCGCCGGGCGAGCCGGGCGAGGTGCTGGTGCGCGGCGACACGGTCATGCTCGGCTATTGGGACGATCCAGAGGCGAGCGAGGCTACGCTGCGCGGCGGCTGGCTTCATACCGGCGATATCGGCGTGCTCGACGCCGACGGCTTCCTCACCCTCAAGGACCGTTCCAAGGACCTGATCATCTCCGGCGGCGCAAATATCTATCCGCGCGAGATCGAGGAGGTGCTGCAACAGCACCCGGCGGTGCTCGAATGCGCGGTGGTCGGCCGGCCGCACCCGGACTGGGGCGAGGAGGTGATCGCCTTCGTGGTGCCACGCGAGGGCAGCGCCCTCGACACCGCGGCGCTCGATGCGCTGTGCCTGGAGCGGATCGCCCGTTTCAAGCGCCCGCGCGGCTACCGGGTGGTCGAGGCCCTGCCCAAGAACGACACCGGCAAGGTGTTGAAAACCGAGCTGCGGGAGCGGCTGGCGGCGCGGTGAGGCGCCCGGGTCATTTTTTGCACGATTGTCGAGGCTTCGCTTTCGCCGGCAGCGCGACTGGCCGCGCTGCCGGCACGCCCCCGCGGCATTGCAAGACCTGACCCCATTAACTTTGGGACTGGTCGCCATCGATCCGCGTTCGTTTCCGCGCCCGCCGTTGATCGAGCAATAGCTTGACCGCAACGGGCGCCAGGGTAATGGCGCCGAGAGCAAGGATTGCGATCATCACCCGGCGAGCGTCCGTTGACGCCATCTCGTTTCCGAAATGAGCGAGCAGGAAGCTTGCCGGCACGATTCCCGCCAGTGTCGCTATGGCGAACCGCCACATGGTCAGGGGCGTTAGACCCGCGGCGTAGCTCACAATATCGAAGGAAATGAAAGGCATCAGACGCGTTATGAATACGATCGCCATCAGCGTGTTCTGGGATCCCAAGAACCCTAGCGAAAGTCGCTCGCCAAACCATCTGCGCAGCACATCGTAGCCGACCAGGCGGGCGATGCCGAAAGCGATGAGGGCTCCGGTCTCGGAACCGATTGCGATATAGAGGGTCCCCCAGACATGGCCGTAGGCGGCGCCGGCAACCAGGGCGATCGGCGCGCTGGGGATCGGGCTCAAGACGATCGCCACGGCTATCAGGCCGATAACCGCAAGCGGTCCGAGCAATCCAAGCCGGACTATGAGGTCCTGAAGGACCGGCCCGTCCAAGATCGTGGCCAGTGCGCCGGTCCAGGACAGAACTCCATAGACACCCGCTAGCAACGCGACGAGCGCGATCCCGGCAATGATTTTTCCACGACTTAACACCGTCGGCGACCGGCGCTCGTCCCGATCGAGCGACGAGGCGGCGTCAGGCGCTGCGGCCTCGTCGTTTCTGTCGGTGCCCACCTTACTCATCTGTCGCCAAGTCAAGTTCCTTTAGCATTTGGTCTTAATGAAGCCGCTGATCTCGCCGGGGGCGGAAAAGATGATGAAGCCCCGGTCCCCCCGCATGCCCGCCTTCAAGACAACCGGGGTCCCCGGGCTAGGCCCGTCCGGGCCGGAATCCGTCTTGAAGCGAAGATCGAACTCGGGATACTCGACTGGGGCACCCTCCTTCGTGATCACTCGATAGATGCCGCCGCAATAAGTGATGGTCTCGACCCGCTGATCGGGTGGCGCGTCCGCTAGGTGCATTTTTGGTCCCTGCTGGTGGGCGGCGGCCGTGCCTGGTCCGAGAACGATCACTGCCGATGCGCCCAGCATACCGGCCCAAAGCATCGCCACGGCGACCCGTCGTTTCATGCTCTCACGCATTTCTTCTCTCCTTAAGGGTTCAGCCTGATCGACAGACACGAAGATCATCGCTCGCCGAGCGCCGTCCCGGGAGGTCCACGAGCGCCGGTTTTCGCTCGCCTGGCGGGCGGCCATGAGCCCGTCCGGGACCGTCACTCACCGGCGGAAGGACCCTCGGACCACAACCGAGCCGCTTCGCCCGCTAATCCACGTGCTCGATCCTGCCGGTGTGGCGGTCCACCTTGAGGCGCTCGACCAACGAATCGTCCACGGTCACGATGTCAGCGATGATCGAGTCTTGGCCTTCTTCCTTCACTTCACCGACCTTGAGCCGTTCGTTGCCGCGTCGAGCCAGTCGATGCTCCAGAAAATGGCGCACGTCATCGGTCGAGAGATGCGTACTGGGTACGACCCGGTCGCCAAAGCCTTGACCCATCATGCCGTGCCCCATCATGCCGCCCTGGCCGCCGTGCATCATGCCCATCATGCCGGGCCCCATCATGCCGCCTTGGCCGCCCTGCATCATGCCAGGAGGCATCTGACCTCCCATCATCTGTCCAGGCTGCATCTGACCACCCATCATCTGGCCGCCTTGCATCATGCCGCCCTGGCCCATCATTCCTCCTTGGCCCATCATCGATGCCGGTGATTTGCTTGTTCCGTGAGCATAAACCGCTGGCGCGGAAATGATCCCAACGATCAACGCGGCCGCGGCCGCCAATGTTTTCAGTCGGATTTTCATGTCGGTTCCTTTGTCCAAAGTTGAGCGTGAAGTGACGAAACGGGGAGCTGTCTCCCATCCCATCACGGTTTCCCGTCTTTTACGCACCCCCGTCTGAGCCTCCCTTGAAGTCCGACCCCTCTGCGGGGCTCTTGTTGCCGGATGAACACGATTCGCCTCCGCCCTTTTTCATGCAGAGCCCCAGGGCGCACATCGCCGCGCAGGGGAGGACGGCCAGCAGGATGGGCGCCATACCCACTGCGACCAGCCAACCCCAGTTCATTGCCATTCCAGCGACCGCGATCCCGATTGCCAGGACAATCAGACCGCGTTTGCCGCCGATGTAGGGCCAGATTGCATTCACCATGCCCTGGGCAAGCGAAACCGAAGTGCTTCTCGATTGTGATCTGCTCATTTGTCGTTCTCCTGAGTTCGATCGTTCGTGGACTGAATGGCGGCCGAGGTTCGGGGCCTGGGCACCTTGGTGATCTGTTCGCCAAGGAAGGAGATCATTTCCGGGCGCCGCCCGGTGGGCGTCGGCTCCGATGCGGCTGGTTCTTGAGATGTGACGGTGGATCGAACTTCGGAAGCGGTCATTGATTGGCTCCTTGGCTACGGCGATCTTGACGCTGCCTGATTTCCGTTGACCACGTGCTCTTGATGTATGAAAGCGCTGCCCAGATTTCCTCATCGGACAGGACGCTCTCATAGGCCGGCATATCGGTCTCGTAACCGGGTACGATCGCCGCGACACCAGACTTGGTGATCTTGAAAAGTTGCTCGTCGGGATGATGCCAGGTATGGCCCGTCTCATCGTGCGGCGGCGCCGGGAGCCGACCGCCGGGTCCGCGTATACGCCAATCCGGCTGCCCCTCAAGATTTACACCGTGGCAGGAGGCGCAGTTCTGTTGGTAAACCGCTCGACCCACGGCGACCTGTTCTGGATCATCGGGATTTGCGCCGGCAATCGACGCCATTGGCCAATTCATATTGACGATGGCAGCGAGGCCGATGGCAGCCACACCTCCAACAAGCACCGTAACAAGAAGCATTCGCCGCTTGGGCGAGGCGCGGTCGCGTGATGGGGGGAGCCGGTCAGGCATGCTAGTCGTCCTGGCACTCTGTGAAGAATAGGTACTTGATCAGCGCCGCCGCAGCTAAGAGCAGCACGACGATGATCAGGATGCCGAACCCGCCCATGAATCTGTGTTCACCCTCGAACCTCGTGGATATGAATAACGGGAGACCCCGGCGCTCGCAATGCGCCGGTGAACTTACTGATGGCGTCGCGCGGCCGTTTGTCGACCTAGGCGGACGCACTCAAACGTTCGCTCGGTTGCCTTGGGCAACCGGCGGCGCGTTAAACGAGATCGATGGTTCTGGGTGGGTCGGGGTCGGGGGAGGACGCTCGACCGAGTGACGCCGGGTGAATTGGGGTCAGCATCCGCGGCCGGTCCGCCGTATTCAGCGTTGTCCGGGAGGGGATTACGCCACACGCGCCGCCGCCGCAGATTGGCAGGCAAGCACTCGTGAAAACGTCTCCGTCTCCGTCATCGCCGCCGCAAATTGCCCCAGCGGAATCCGTGCACCCCGATGTGGCCAGGTCGAGCGCCATATCGCTGGCCTGCACCGCGGACACAACCGTCCCAACGGCAAGCAGAAGGCCGAAGAACAAGGCAAGAACCTGTTGTGAAGACCAGCGTTTCATGACCCGCCCAACATGACAATTTTGTCGGCCGGCGACAAGGAGATTTTGGGCCCTGGGTAGTGTCCCGAGGGGTGGTGTAAATCGGCCTGGATAGCCGATGTTGTCTCCGGCGGTTGAGCCGGTTATAGCTCCCGCCGCGGCGCCCTCCGCAAGCGCGTTTGCACGACTCGGCACGCCGGGTAGAGTGTCCGGGCACGCCGCCGTTGCCCGGGGACAATCTACATGACCGCCGAACAGATCACGCTCCTTGCCACCCTGGGCGCGCTCAACTGGGCCCAGACCTGGCACCGCCCCGATGGCGACCCGCCGGCTGCGCTCGCCCAGCGTCCGCCCAAGGTGCTGGTCACCAAGGTCGGCCTCGACGGCCACGATCGCGGCAGCCGCCTGGTCGAGGCCCTGCCCAAGAACGACACCGGCAAGGTGTTGAAAACCGAGCTGCGCGGCTGGGCGGAGACCCCGGAGCCCGACTAAAGCCCGGATTCCCCCACTTTATCCAACGCCACGAGTCGAACAGAATCTTGTTTTCCGGATCGCCTGGGGCCCTATAATGGAGCGTGGAACGGGTTTTTGCATCGATCGCGTGCAAGGGGGTCTGGCTGTTCCTGGCCGGCCTGCTGGCCCTGGGCACGGGCCAAAGGTTAGCCGGCGCGCCCGGCGCCGCCGCGCCCCTTTTTCAGGCCCCTCGGCGGGCCGATGGGGCGCATGGCGGGTGGCTGGCGCGGCATTTCGGACCGGCGGACCTGGGTTCCCGGGACCGGCCGGATGACCGCGCGTCCGAGCGCAGGCTCGGCCGGCTCGCCTGCATGGCGCCCGGCGCCCGGGCGGACGTTCTGTCGGT
The DNA here is from genome assembly GCA_022572685.1 of Pseudomonadota bacterium. Taxonomy (GTDB): domain Bacteria; phylum Pseudomonadota; class Alphaproteobacteria; order Kiloniellales; family J153; genus JACZVL01. Next base: position 2,956 of record JACZVL010000107.1, on the reverse strand, counting down.
CGAGCTCTCGCCGCGGCCGAGTCCCCGCGCGGAACGCCCGAGGCCGATCACCGCGCGCGGCAAAACTCAAACCCGATCGAGGCCCGATCCGGGCCCGCTCCGCCCCGCCCTCCCGGTCTGACGAACCGGCGGTTCCCTGCCGGTCGGCTTTTGGGAGCGGTTTTTGACGATGGACATCTCGATCCGGCCCGACGCGCGGCCGAAGAGATGCTGTTTAGGGGGAAGATACATGCAAAACGCACTCGGACTTATGGGCGATCAGGCCATCATGATGGCGATCACCCTCGCGCTCGGGATCGGCGGCATCACGGCCCTGTTCATGGCCCTGTTCTGGCCGCGCCGCTGGCGCCTGCACTACCGGATCGAGGTCGGTTTCGTGGTGCTGCTGGTGGCGCTCGCGGTCTACGCCGACGGCAACAGCGCCCGCACCTACCAAGCCTACGAGGCGGACCTGCCGGACGAGCGGGCGCTCTCCGGCGAGGCCGCCTTCGACGCCCGGGCGGCCGGCTTCGATCGCGCCATCAAGGTCTATGCGTTTCAGTGGGGTTTTGTGTTCCTGGACGAGCACGGCGCCGCCAGCCGCAACGCGGTCAAGGTCGCGCCCGGCGCGCGCGTCCTGTTCACCCTGATGGCCAACGACGTGATCCACGGCTTCAACATCCCGGCCGCGCGGCTGACCACCGAGTTCGACCCCGGCGAGACCCGCGCGATCTGGATCCGGGCGCCCGAGGCGCCGGGCAAGTACCTCATTCAATGCCTCAACTACTGCGGCCTCGGCCACTCTCAGATGAAGGCCTGGCTGGTGGTCGGCGACGACCAAGCAGACGGCATGCCGGAAAAACCCGGGGAGAAGGACCATGGCTGAGCCGCTCTCCACGACCCGCGAACCGCACTGGACCCCGGAGGACCTGCTCGGGACCTGGAGCCTGCGCACCCTGATGCTGTCCGACGACTACCGGGCGATCGCGCTCAAGGGCGTGCTGACCTCGCTGGTCATGCTGGCCTTGGCCGGGCTGTTCGCGCTGACCTTCCGGGCCGAGCTGACCGTTCCCGGCATCCAGTTTTTCGGCGCCCGGCCCTACATGGGCCTGATGACCCTGCACGGCCTGCTCATGGTGTTCGGCTTCGTCATCCCGATCGTGATCTCGCTGTGCTACTACCTGCTGCCCAAGCTGCTCGGCCTCGACCGGCTGTACTGGGCCGGCGCGGCCCATGCCAGCTTCTGGACGCTGGTCGCCGCCGCGCTGCTCCTGATCGTCGGCCGGCCCGACTTTACCTGGACCTTCTACGCGCCCATGAGCCTGCGGGTCGGCGGAGACCTGGTCTGGATGGGCTACCTGGCGATCATCCTGGTCGGGATTTCCGAGTTCCTGGCCGGGGCGGTGCTGCTGCGCACGGTGCTGGCCTGGCGCGGCGGCTGGAGGAAGCTGCCGCTGATGGGTTGGGCGATGCTGTCCGAGGCCGCGCTGCTGCTGCTCTCGACCCCGATGCTGTGCCTGGTCGGCCTGTTCCTGCTGACCGATTGGCTGGAGCTGAGCGCGATCTTCGACCCGGCGCGCGGCGGCAGCTCCAAGACCTTCCTGTGGATGTTCTGGTTCTACGGCCACCCGGCGGTCTACCTGCCCCTGATGCCGGCGATCGCCATCGTCTACACCCTGCTGCCCCGGTTCCTGGGCCGGCCGATGTGGAGCTACCTTTCGGGGGTGATCGCCTTCGTGCTGCTGACGGTGCTGTCGTTCGTCGTGTTCCACCATCACTTCCAGCCGGACGTGACCATCCACACCTGGGTTCAGCGCACCTTCCAGTTCCTGACCCTGATGATCTTCATCCCCTCCACGCTGCACGTGTTCAACTGGATCGCCACCCTGTGGCAGGCGCCGATCCCGGCTTCGGCGCGCGCGGCGCTGCCGTTCAAGTTCACCATCGGCGCGATCTTCATGCTGATCGTCGGCGGGGTGACCGGCTTCCTCAACGCCCAGATCTCGGTGGACACCGACTTCATCCACAACACCTATTGGATCCCGGCCCACTTCCACGCCATGTTCCTGGGCTTCTGCGCCCAGATGGCGATGGCGGGGATCTACTACCTGTTCCCCTACGTCACCGGACGGATGTACAACCAGGCGCTGGGCAACCTGCACTTCTGGATGTGGCAGCTCGGCATCTTCGGCAAGGTCATGCTGATGTATGCGCTCGGCTACGCCTACTTCCCGCGCTGGGTGGTCGATTACCTGCCGCTGCCCGAATGGACCACCGCCCAGCTCTGGCTGACCGTGGCGGGCGGCCTGATCGGGCTCGGCTTCCTGGTCTTCATGATCAACCTGGCGGTCAGCGCCGGCCGCGGCGCCGCGGCGCCCGCCGACCCCTGGCCGATCGAAGGCGCCGAGACCGGCGTCGCGGCCCCTAGCCCGGCAGCGGCCGAATAAGGGAGACTCGCCATGATCGTACGAATTTGGCTGATAGGCGGTGTGCTTCTGGTCGCGCTGGCCTGGATTCTCATGGTGCCGCTCTCGCCCGAGCCGTTCCAGGGCGCGCCCGGCGGCAACATCGCCAGCTACCGGGCCCAGGGCCTGATGCCCGAGCCCGGCGGCTTCACCCTGTCGGACGAGATCGGCCACGAGGTCTTCGAAATCCCGGCGGCGGATGCCCTCCAGCGGGGCGAGGAAACCGCCATGGCGGGCATGGAAGGTATGGACATGAGCGGTGAGAAGGCCGAAGCCGCCGAGGACTCCATGCCCGGCATGGCCATGGGCGAGATGACGGCGGCCGAACCCGCCGAGGCACCCATGGCAGGCATGGCCATGAGCGGTGAGAAGGCCGAAACCGCCGAGGACTCCATGCCCGGCATGGCCATGGGCGAGATGACGGCGGCCGAACCCGCCGAGGCACCCATGGCGGGCATGGCCATGGGCGAGATGACGGCGGCCGAGCCCGCCGCGGCACCCATGGCAGGCAT
>JACZVL010000106.1 GCA_022572685.1 Pseudomonadota bacterium | reverse complement strand
TCGGCGCGGTCCACCAGGCCCAGGAACGCCGCCTTGCCGGCCGCCTGCTTGAGGTCGATCCGGACCACGGTCTTGCCGGCGTTGACCAGCTTGTAGAAGGCCGAGATCCCGTCGCCATCCAGCGGCGGCACCCGGCGCAGGGGATCGCCGGCCGGCGGCTCGACCTTGACCACCTCGGCGCCGAGGTCGGCCAGAATCTGACCCGCATAGGGCCCGGGCAGATACTGCGAGAGATCGAGCACGCGGATGCCGGCGAGGCAGTGCGCGGGCATCGTGGCGTCCCGGCCGGAGCCCGCCGCCGCTACTCGACCAGTTCGGCCTTGTCCTTGGAGGACTTGCCGCCCTTGTCGCCCTTGGGGCCGCCCTTGGAGCCGCCCCTGGAGCCGCCCTTGCCGCCCCTGGCGCCCTTGGCGCCCTTGGCGCCGCCCTCGGCGGCTTGGTAGGTGAACACCGGGACCCTGTCCTCGACGTCGACGCGCACCACGCCGCCCTTGACGAGCTTGCCGAACAGGAGCTCTTCGGCGAGCGGCTTCTTGACCCGCTCCTGGATCACCCGGGCCAGCGGCCGGGCGCCGAACGCCGGCTCGTAGCCCGCCTTGGCCAGCCACTCGCGCGCCGCGTCGGTCAGCTCGATGACCACGTTGCGGTCGGCGAGCTGGGTCTCCAGCTCCATGATGAACTTGTCGACGATGCGGGTCATGACTTCCGGCGCCAGCGCGTTGAAGCCGATCGTCGCGTCCAGCCGGTTGCGGAACTCCGGCGTGAACATGCGCTTGATCGCCTCCTCGTCCTCGCCGATGCGGGTCTCGCGCTCGAAGCCCATCGGCGGCTTGGCCATGTCGGCGGCGCCGGCGTTGGTGGTCATGATCAGGATCACGTTGCGGAAGTCGACGTTCTTGCCGGTGTGGTCGGTCAGCTTGCCGTAATCCATGATCTGCAGCAGCACGTTGAACAGATCCGGATGGGCCTTCTCGATCTCGTCGAGCAGCAGTACCGCGTGGGGGTGCTGGTCGATGGCATCGGTCAACAGGCCGCCCTGCTCGAAGCCGACGTAGCCCGGAGGCGCGCCGATCAGGCGAGAAATGGAATGGCGCTCCATGTATTCCGACATGTCGAAGCGCACCAGCTCGATGCCCAGCGAATGGGCGAGCTGGCGGGCGACCTCGGTCTTGCCGACGCCGGTGGGGCCGGAGAACAGATAGTTGCCGATCGGCTTCTCCGGCTCGCGCAGGCCCGCGCGCGCCAGCTTGATCGCCGCCGAGAGCTCGGCGATCGCCTGGTCCTGGCCGAACACCATGGTCTTGAGGTCGCGCTCCAGGTTTATCAGCACGGTGCGGTCGTCATTGGACACGCTCTTGGGCGGGATGCGCGCGATCATGGCCACCACCGCCTCGACCTCCTTGACGCCGATGACCTTGCGGCGCTTGGACTCGGGCCGCAGCATCTGCGCGGCGCCGCTCTCGTCGATGATGTCGATCGCCTTGTCGGGCAGCTTGCGGTCGCCGATGTAGCGCGCCGAGAGCTCGACCGCGGAGCGGATCGCCTCGCTGGTGTAGCGGACCCCGTGGTGCGCCTCGTAGTAGGGTTTGAGGCCGCGCAGGATTTTGATCGTGTCCTCGACCGAGGGCTCGTTGATGTCGATCTTCTGGAACCGCCGGACCAGCGCCCGGTCCTTCTCGAAGTAGTTCCGGTATTCCTTGTAGGTGGTCGAGCCGATGCAGCGCAGGCTGCCGCCCTGCAGCGCCGGCTTGAGCAGGTTGGAGGCGTCCATGGCCCCGCCCGAGGTCGCGCCGGCGCCGATCACGGTATGGATCTCGTCGATGAACAGGATCGCGCCCTCGAGCGCCTCGAGCTCCGAGACCACCGCTTTCAGACGCTCCTCGAAATCGCCGCGGTAGCGCGTGCCGGCCAGGAGCGCACCCAGGTCGAGGGCGAAGATGGTGGCGTTGAACAGCACCTCCGGCACCTCCTTCCGGACGATGCGCCGGGCCAGGCCCTCGGCGATCGCGGTCTTGCCGACCCCGGCGTCGCCGACGTAGAGCGGGTTGTTCTTGGTCCGGCGGCACAGCACCTGGATGGTCCGGTCGATTTCCTTGGCCCGGCCGATCAGCGGATCGATGCGGCCCTCCGCCGCCTTCTTGTTGAGATCGACGCAGTAGGCGTCGAGCGCCTCGCGGCCCTTGCGCACCACCTTCTCGGCATCGGCGTCCTCGTCGGTGCCCTGGGCGGTGCGTTCCTCCTCCTGGCCGATCACCTTGGCGATGCCGTGGCTGATGTAGTTGAGCGCGTCGAGGCGGCTCATCTCCTGCTCCTGCAGGAAGTAGACGGCGTGGCTTTCGCGCTCGGAGAACATGGCGACCAGGACGTTGGCGCCGGTCACCTCCTCGCGGCCCGAGGACTGCACGTGGATCGCGGCGCGCTGGAGCACGCGCTGGAAACCGGCGGTCGGCTTGGCGTCACCCAGCTGGGCGGTGATCAGGTTGGACAGCTCGTTGTCGATGTAGTCCTGGATCTCGCCGCGCAGGCGGTCGAGCTCGACGCCGCAAGCCCTCAGCACCGCGACCGCGTCCGCGTCCTCGGCCAGCGACAGCAGCAGGTGCTCGAGCGTCGCGTATTCGTGGCGCCGTTCGTTGGCGTAGCCCAGGGCGCGGTGCAGGGTCTTCTCGAGATTGGCGGAAAGCATGCGTCAGCTATTCCTTTTCCAGGGTGCATTGCAAGGGATGCTGATGCCGCCGGGCGTAGTCAACCACGGAATTGACCTTGGATTCGGCGACCTCGTAGGTGAACACGCCGCAGATGCCGACACCACGCTGGTGAACGTGAAGCATGATCCGGGTGGCATCCGAGCGGTTCATTCCGAAGAATTTCTCCAAGACATGAACGACGAACTCCATCGGCGTGTAGTCGTCGTTGAGCATCAGGACCTTGTACATCGACGGCGTTTTCGTTTTGGGCCGAGACTTGACGATCACGTCCGTCGAGGGGATGTTGCCGGGTTTTTTGTCTCCGTTACTCATGGTTGCTGAAGTCTGCTCGTTTCTCGGAGCTTGCCCGTGGCGTCATGAACCGTGGCGTCATGATATCGGGTTTCGGGGCCCGCGGAAAAGTCCCTAACGACGCAAATATGGGCGTACCAGCCCCGAACCGCCACTCGGATCATGATATTTGTCCAAAGGTTAACAAATTCGCGTCCCGGCCGACATATTCGAACTCGCGGTGTTCGGTGCGAGCGGCATTCGGTGCGACTCCCCGGTCGGTGGAAACCGGGTTAAAACAGCGTGACCTGGCCCGCCGGTCCCAGGACCAAACCCTGGGTGACAGCGGCTTTCAGGGCGGCCCCGCAGGGAGCGCGAGGGGGCCGCGAGGGGGGCCGGGCGCGGTGAGATCACGAAACGTTAACCATTTTGCAAGAGGCCAAGCATTACTCTAGACAGACTCATGACGAGTTCATAGAATCGTCGTTGATTCAAACGCTTATTGGCGGCGTCTCGGGGGGAACACCTTTGGTTTCGGTAACGACGTTCTGGTTCAGGCAAATCTTCGATGGCGCCACCATCGCGCGCGCGGCCGCCGCGTTGCTGGTCTTCGCCCTCGCGTTCGGTGTCGCCGGCGGCGCCCAGGCGCGCTACGCCTCGATCGTGATCGACTACGACACCGGCCGCGTGCTGCACGAGACCAACGCCGACACCCGCAACTATCCGGCTTCCCTGGTCAAGATGATGACCCTCTACCTGGCCTTCGAGGCGCTCGATCGCGGCGACCTCAAGCTGGACCAGAGGCTCAAGGTGTCGCGCCGCGCCGCCGGCATGCCGGCCTCCAAGCTGGGCCTCAGGCGTGGCGAGCGGATCACGGTCAAGACCGCCATCCTGGCCCTGGTCACCAAGTCCGCCAACGATGCCGCGGTGGTGGTGGCCGAGGCGCTGGCCGGCAGGGAAACCAAGTTCGCGCGCCTGATGACCGCCAAGGCGCGCGAGCTGGGCATGAAACGGACCTCTTTCCGCAACGCCTCCGGGCTGCCCAACCGGCGCCAGATGAGCACCGCGCGCGACATGGCGACCCTCGCGCGCGCGCTGATCCGGGACTTTCCCAAGAAATACGCCTATTTCTCGACCAAGCAGTTCATCTACAAGGGCCGGAAGCTCCGCAACCACAACCGCCTTTTGAAGAGCTACAGAGGCACCGACGGCATCAAGACCGGCTACATCCGGGCTTCCGGGTTCAACCTGGTGGCCTCGGTGAAGCGCAACGGGCGCCGGCTGATCGCGGTGGTCTTCGGCGGCAAGACGCCGCGCTCGCGGGACCGCCACATCGCCAAGCTGCTGGATCGGGGCTTCGCCAAGCTGGCCTCCATCGGTCCGGATAAAATCCCGCCGCCGCCGCCGCGCAAGCCCGCTTTCGCGCTGGCCGCCAACTTCGCGCCGTCCCCGGAGATCGCCCCGGCCCAAGCGACTACCCGGGCCAGGCCGGCGCCGTCGAAAAAGGCCGCGGCACAGAAGAAGCCGACCCCGCCGAAGGCGCCGACGGTCGAGATCGGCTCCTCCGAGACCTCCGTGCCCGACCCCTCCTGGGGCATCCAGGTCGGCGCCTACTACCGCTACAAGCCGGCCAAGAAAGCCGCCGTGACGGCGGCCCAGCGCCTGCCCGACCTGCTCGAGAACGCGCGGGTCACGATCACCCACATCCAGGGGCAGCGCGGCCGCATCTACCGCTCGCGCCTGATCGGCCTGACCGAGGCCAAGGCGCGCGCCGCCTGCCGCAGCCTGACGAAAGCCAAGCTCGACTGCCTGGTGATCCGAGTCGGCCGCCGTCTGGCGATGGCCAACTGACGAGCGCCCCGACGCAACCCGCGGCGCCGGACTCAGCGTAATTCGTCGACTTCCAGGCCGCTCTGTTCGAGCTGGTCGGCAAGGGCCTTCTTGAGGCGGGCGAGCCCGGCCTGGTCGGCGGCCTCGCAGCGCGCGACCAGCACGTCCTGGGTGTTGGAGGCGCGCAGCAGCCACCAACCATCCTCGCTTTTTACGCGCACCCCGTCGATCTCGATCATCTCCGCGCCCGCCGCCTGGAGCCGGGCCCGGACCTCGTCGACCACCGCGACCTTTCGGTGGTCGGCGCAGGGGAAGCGGATCTCCGGCGTGTTGACCGCCGGCGGCAGGGCGTCGCGGTACTCGGCCAGGCTCCAGTCCGCGTGGCTCAGGATCTCGATCAGGCGCACCGCGGCGTAGAGCGCGTCGTCGAAGCCGTGATAGCGGTCGGCGAAGAACAGGTGCGCCGACATCTCGCCCGCGAAGGGCGCGCCAAGCTCGGCCATCTTGGCCTTGATCAGCGAGTGCCCGGTCTTCCACATCAGCGGCGTGCCGCCGGCACGGGCGATCTCGTCGAACAGCACCTGGCTGGCTTTCACGTCGGCGATGATGGTGGCGCCGGGCTGGCTTTTCAGGATGTCGCGGGCGAACAGCAGCATCAACTGGTCGCCCCAGAGCACCCGCCCCTGCCCGTCGACCGTGCCGATGCGGTCGCCGTCGCCGTCGAAGGCGATGCCCAGGTCGCAGCCGTGCTCGCGCACGCAGGCCTGAAGCTGGGCCAGGTTCTCCGGCACCGTGGGGTCCGGGTGGTGCGCCGGGAAGGTGCCGTCGATGGTCTCGTTGAGCAGCAGGTGGCGGCCCGGCAGGCGCGCCGGTGAGCCCCTTGTCAGCGCCACCATGGCGTCGCCGGCGGCGCCGTTGCCGGCGTCCCAGGCGACCGTGAGCTCGCGCCCGCCGGGCGCGAAGTCCGCCACCAGGCCGGCCACGTAATCGTCGAACACCGGGTGCTCCTCGACCGCGCCCGAACCGTCCTCGAAATCCCCGGCGGCGACCAGCGCGCCGAGCATCTGGATATCGGCGCCGAAGAACGAGGCCTTGCCGCGCACCAACTTGAAGCCGTTGTGGTCGGGCGGGTTGTGCGAGCCGGTGACCATGATCGCACCGTCCGCCTCCAGCGTCACCGCCGCGTAGTACAGCATCGGCGTGGGCCCGAGCCCGATCCGGAGCACGGTCAGGCCGCAGGCGCTCAGGCCCTCGACCAGCGCCGCCTCCAGCTCCGGCGAGGACAGCCGGCCGTCATAGCCGACGCAAACCCTTGTGCCCCCGGCTTTCGTGCCCCCGGCGCGCCGCAGCAGCGTGCCGAAGCCGCGGCCCAGCGCCCGGGCGTCGGCCGCCGACAGGGTCTCGCCGACCACGCCGCGGATGTCGTACTCGCGCAGGATCGTGGGATCGAAGCGGTGCCCGGCCATGTCAGTCTCCGCCGCCGCGAAGCGGCCGGCCGACGCTGGTGTAGTCGAAACCCGCCGCCGCCATCTCCCGCGGGTCGTAGATGTTGCGCAGATCGATCATCACCGGCGCCTTCATCAAATCCTTGACGCGCGCCAGGTCGAGCGCCCGGAAGGCGTTCCATTCGGTGATGATGACCAGGGCGTCGGCGCCCTCCATGGCCTCGTAGGCGCCCTCGCACCAGGTCACGCCGTCGAGCAGCTTCTTGGCCTCCTCCAGCCCCTCCGGGTCGTAGGCGCGCACCACCGCGCCGGCTTCGATAAGCGCCGGCACGATGTCCAGGCTCGGCGCGTCGCGCATGTCGTCGGTATTCGGCTTGAAGGTCAGGCCGAGCACGGCCAGCGTCTTGCCGGCGACCGAGCCGCCGCAGTGGGCGACGATCTTGGCCGCCATCCGCTGCTTGCGCGCGGCGTTGACGGCGACCACGGATTCGACGATCCGCGTGGGCGCGCCGGCCTGCTCGGCGGTGCGCACCAGGGCCAAGGTGTCCTTGGGAAAACAGGAGCCGCCATAGCCCGGCCCGGGGTGCAGGAACTTGCGCCCGATGCGCCCGTCCAGGCCGATGCCGCGGGCCACGTCGTGGACGTCGGCGCCGACCTTCTCGCAGAGGTCGGCCATCTCGTTGATGAAGGTGATCTTGGTGGCCAGGAACGCGTTGGCCGCGTATTTGATCAGCTCCGCGGTCTCCGGCTCGGTGAAGATGATCGGCGTTTCGATCAGATAGAGCGGCCGGTAGATCTGGCCGAGGACCTCGCGGGCGCGCTCGGAGCCGGTGCCGATCACCACCCTGTCGGGCCGCATGAAGTCGCCGATCGCCGCGCCCTCGCGCAGGAACTCCGGGTTCGAGGCGACGTCGAACTCGGCGTCCGGGCGCGCCTCGCGGACGATCCGCGCGACCTCCCGGCTGGTGCCCACCGGCACCGTGGACTTGGTCACGATCACGGTATATCCGTCGAGCGCCGCCCCGATTTCGCGCGCCGCCGCGTGCACGTAGGCGAGATCGGCATGGCCGTCGCCGCGCCGGCTCGGCGTGCCGACCGAGATGAACACGGCGTCGGCGCCGCGCACCGCCTCGGCGAGGTCGGTGGAAAACGACAGCCGCCCCTCGGCCACGTTGCGCGCGATCAAGGGCTCGATGCCGGGCTCGAAGATCGGCACCTCGCCGCTCCGTAAGGAGGCGATCTTGCCCGCGTCGTTATCGACGCAGACCACGTCGTGACCGAACTCGGAGAAACAGGCGCCGGACACCAAGCCGACATACCCGGTTCCGATCATCGCGATCTGCATCTGCCCCGCCTCCGTCCTGGCCCGGTTCTAACCTTCCGCGGGATCCGCGTAACGCCTGACGATCTCGCGCATCTCCGCGCGCAGATCGTCGCGCTCCAGCGCGTAGGCGACGTTGGCCTCCAGGAAGCCCGCCTTGCTGCCGCAGTCGAAGCGCCGGCCCTCGAAGCGCAGGCCGTGGAACGGCACCCGGCCGATGGTCCGGGCCATGGCGTCGGTCAACTGGATCTCGCCGCCGGCGCCGGTCTCCTGGCGGCCGAGCTCGTCAAAGACCGTAGGATCGAGAATATAGCGGCCGATGATCGAGAGCGTCGAGGGCGCGTCGGCGGGCGCCGGCTTCTCGACCAACCCCCGGGCCTCGACCAGGCGGCCGTCGTCGGCGACCACGTCGAGGATGCCGTAGCGGTCGGTGTGCTCGCGCGGCACGTCCATGACCGCGGCCAGGTTGCCGCCGACTTCCATGTAGGCGTCGATCACCTGCTTGAGGCAGGGAACCTCGGAGAGCACCAGATCGTCGGCCGACAGCACCGCGACCGGCTCGCCGTGGATCATGTGGCGCGCGCACCACACCGCGTGGCCCAGGCCGAGCGGCTCCTGCTGCCGGATGTAGGCGACCTGGCCGGGTTCGAGCAGCATGTCCTCGAGCGCGTCGAGCTCCGCCTTCTTGTCGCGCGCCATCAGCGTGTCGCGCAGCTCGTAGCTGTGGTCGAAGTGGTCCTCGATCGCCGACTTGCCGCGCCCGGTGACGAAGATGAACTCCTCGATGCCGGCCGCGCGCGCCTCCTCGACCGCATACTGGATGAGCGGCTTGTCGACGACCGGCAGCATCTCCTTGGGCAAGGCCTTGGTCACCGGCAAGAACCGGGTGCCGAGGCCGCCGACCGGAAAGATCGCCTTGCGTGGAGCTGGTGGCATGGATGAACGGTCGGATGATGCGAATCGGGAAGATCGAGCGCTGTAATGCCACAGCCGCCGCGGGGGGACAAGCGGCGCCCGGATAAGCGCCCGAGGCCAGGTCTCCCCCAGCGGTCAAGCGGCTGACGAGAGATTGCAGAATATTTCAAATATCAGAGGGTTATGACGCTCTTGGCCACCCAAATAACTACGCCAATGGCGCATTCCAATCTTGATTATTCTGCGCCAATGGCGTATATATGGCCATGGTCGGAGCTGGGATCACCGTGGTCTAAACCAAGGCTTTTGCCGCGCGGGCGCTGCGTCAGAGCTATGGAGGATAATCATGGCAAAGGAAGCCTTCGACAGCATCATGGCGGGCCTATCGGATGCCGTCGCATATGCGAAGGGTGACAAGTCCCGTGGCACGGCGCGCGTCGTCGAGGTGCCGACTGTGGACGTTGCCGCTACGCGCAAGAAGCTCGGCCTGACTCAGGAAGGCTTCGCTAGCGTTTTCCGCGTAAGCGTCGGCACCGTTCGCAATTGGGAGCAAAAACGCCGACGGCCTGAAGGCCCGGCCAAAGTGCTCCTCGCCATGATTGAACGGGACCCGGAAGCGGTCTTGCGGACGCTACATGGCCTGTAGCCAGTGACCCCGCGAATCACGGCCTACTCGCCGAGCAGCAGCGCCTTGGCCTGGTTGATCTTGGCGGCCAGGTAGTTGGAGCCGCCGTGGTCCGGATGGACCTTCTGCATCAGGCGGCGGTGGGCATCGTGGACCGCCTTGCGGCCGGCGCCGGGCTCGAGCCCGAGGATCTCGTGGGCCTCCTCCCGGCTCATGGCCCCGGCGGCGCCCGGCGCCCGGGGACCGGCGCCCCCCTGGCCGTCCGCGCCACCGCGCGCCGCGGCCTCGCGCCAGGCCTCGCCCTGAGTGCGGTCGAGATAGGCCTCGAGCACGGCGGCGGACTGGGCGTCCTCGGCGCGGCATTCGGCCCACAGCGCGATCAGGTCGTCCAGCTCCAGGTCCTCGAGCATGCGGCCGGCAAATCGGCCCTCCTTGATGTGGCCGGTCATGACCCCGCTGTCGTGGTCGAGGGTCATGCGCAGGAAGCGGGTCTCGACCTCCGAGGCCTGGCCCGGGCTCGGCCCCCGGGCGGCGCGCATGCGGGCGCGGATGGCGCGCCAGTTCATCAGTATCGGCAGCAGAAACGGCAGCGCCAGGACCGCCCAGGCCCGGAGACCGCCCCAAATAAGGTAGCCGCCGACGATCAGGCCGAGGATCGCCAGCACCCAGCGCAGCAGCCTCACCACCTTCTTGGGTTCGGCCCGGACGAACCAATAGCCGAGCAGGAGGAAGCCGACGAGCAGGCAGATGCCGAGGATGAAATAGGGGATCACAATGGACCTAATCTAATACAGGTTCCGCCGGCGCGGAACCGGCACCGGCCCGCGCCCCCGCCCAGCCACAGGTTCGGGGTTGGCTTGGCCGGCCGAACCAACCCCAAGCCTCAGTATCCCATGGGTGGCCGGGCGGGGGCGCGGGCCGGTGCGCTCTTGTGTACAAACTCACTTGACCTGATGGGTCAACTGCCGGACCACGCCGCCCTTACGGTCGCCATAGTCGGCCAGGGCCTTGCGCCCGCCCGCGGCGTAGACCGCAACCGCGGAAAGCAGATCGCGCAGTTGCTGGGCGCTGTTCGCGTCGAAGGGGCAGTAGGCACCGCCCGAAAGCCGGGCCATCTGCTGGAACGCCATGCGCGCGAGGGGGTCCGGGCCCTCGTGGAACATGAAGCAGGGCAGGCCGAGCAGGCCCAGCTCGCCGGCCAGGTGGCCGAGGCGGTCGATGTCCTCCTCGATCGAGTCGCCGACGAACACCAGGGCGCCGACCTTGCGCTTCTTGGCCTCCTTGAGGGCGTGCTTGAGCACCTTGCCGATCTGGGTGTGGCCGGCCAGGCACATCACCGCGGTCATGCGCTTGAGCAGGTCGTTGGAGTTGGCGACCCAGGGGCTCGCCTTGCACTCGCCGAAGCCGCGGTAGTAGACCAGCTGGATCTCGAGCCCGCCCAGGGCCGTGGTCTCCTTGAACATCTCGCCCTGGATATGGCAGGCGCGGTCCCAACTCGGCTCGCGGCTGGCGGTCGCGTCCATGGCGAAGATCAGCCGGCCGCACTCGCCCGGCTTGTGGATCGCCGGCGCCTGGGCGATCTTGCGCAGGAAGGCGTCGACCTCGGCTGAAGAAGACGAGGCCAAGGGCGCGGTGGGCGGCGTAGTGGGAACCTTCTTGTCTGCGGTCATGATTTGAGCTGCCTCCAGCCTTTAAGATAGGGTGCCGGAGGCCTCGGGTCCAGGGATCGGCCCCGCCCCGGCCCCGGCCCCCTGGCCGGCCGGCGCCTCGGGCAGGCCGATGGCGCGCAGCAGGGCGCGCACCTCCTGGCGCGCGGCGACGTGGCTCATGGAGAGCGGCGCCGCGCCCCCGTCCGCCCCCTGGCCCTCGCGCAGGTCCAGCAGCGTGAGGCCCTTGGGGAACAGCTCGCGGAAGATCACCCGCTCGCCGAAGCCCGGCGCCAGGCGGAAGCGGATGCGTTCGCTGAGCAGCTCCAGCAGGCGGCCGATCTCGCGCTTGTTGCGCGCGTCGATGTGGCTCAGGCGGTTGCGCATCACGATCCAGTCCATCGGCGGCAGGCCGGCGGCCGCGCGCCGCTGGCGCTGCTCCCAGACCATCTGGCTGTACAGGCTGGGCCCGAGGATCTGGCGTCCCTCGGTGTCGATGCGCGCCAGCAAATCGAGGTCGAGGAACGAGTCGTTCATCGGCGTGATCAGAATCTCGGCGCAGGCATGGCCGGCGCGCGACAGGAAGGAGTCGCTGCCCGGCGTGTCCATGACGATGTAATCGCGGTCGGCGAGCTCGGCCACCGCGGCTTCGAGCGCCCGCTTCTCCTCCCGCTCGGCGGCGCCGCGCGAGTCCGCGTTGGAGCGGTAGATGCGGCGGTGCTCCGGCAGCTCGAGCGGCAGGCCGCTGCGCTCGGTGTAG
>JACZVL010000268.1 GCA_022572685.1 Pseudomonadota bacterium | reverse complement strand
GGTTTATCTTAGCGGGGCCGGCTGGTCCGAGCGCATCGACGACGCCGGGGTCGCCGGCGACGACGCGGCGGCCGACGGCTTGCTCGCCCGGGCCGAGGGGCCGGGGCAGGCGGTCCGGGTGGTCGACCCCTACCTGATCGAGGTCACGCGCGAGGGGGCCGTGCCGCGGCCGGTCAGCCACCGCGAGGCGATCCGCGCCCTGGGCCCGACGGTGCGCCCCGATCTCGGCAAGCAGGCGGACCTCGCCTAGGCGGCGAGACGAGAGGGAAACCGAGCCCATGTACCGCTACGACGAATTCGATCGCACCCTGGTGCGCGAGCGGGTCGCCCAGTTTCGCGGCCAGGTCGCGCGGCGGCTGAGTGGGGAGTTGAGCGAGGAGGAATTCAAGCCCTTGCGGCTGATGAACGGGCTCTACCTCCAGCTCCACGCCTACATGCTGCGGGTCGCGATTCCCTACGGCACCTTCTCGGCGCGGCAGATGCGCGCCCTCGCCGATATCGCGCGCCGCTACGACAAGGGCTACGGCCATTTCACCACCCGTCAGAACATCCAGTACAACTGGCCCCGGCTCGATCAGGTGCCCGACCTGCTGAACGATCTGGCCGAGGTCGAGATGCACGCCCTGCAGACCAGCGGCAACTGCATCCGCAACGTCACCGCCGACCACTACGCAGGCGTCGCCGCCGAGGAGATCGAGGATCCGCGCATCACCGCCGAGCTGATCCGCCAGTGGTCGAGCCTGCACCCGGAGTTCTCGTTCCTGCCGCGCAAGTTCAAGATCGCGGTTACCGGCTCGCCGCACGACCGGGCGGCGGTCAAGGTTCACGATATCGGCCTGCACATGTGCCGCGACGCGAACGGCGAGCCGGGCTTCGAGGTCCTGGTCGGGGGCGGCCTGGGGCGCAGCCCCTTCGTCGCCAAGACGATCCGCGAGTTCCTGCCCAAGCGCCACCTGCTGTCCTACCTGGAGGCGATCTTGCGGGTCTACAACCAGCTCGGCCGGCGCGACAACAAGTACAAGGCACGCATCAAGATCCTGGTGCACGAGTTGGGCGCCGAGGCCTTCACCGAGCTGGTCGAGGCCGAATGGGCCGAGCTCAAGGACGGCCCGGTCGAGCTGCCGGCCGGGGAGGTCGCGCGGATCCAATCCTACTTCGCGCCGCCGCCTTACGAGACCTGGACCGGCGAGGCGCTGGAAGCCCAGAACCGCGAATTCGAGGTCCGGCGCTTCGAGGACCGCGATTTTGCCCGCTGGCTGCGCAGCAACGTGGCCGCCCACAAGGTGCCCGGCTACGCCATCGCCAATATCTCGCTCAAACCCGAGGGCGGCGTGCCCGGCGACATCTCCGCCGACCAGATGGAGGTGGTGGCCGCCCTCGCGGAACGCTTCGGTTTCGGCGAGATCCGCGCCAGCTATATGCAGAACCTGCTGCTCCCCGACGTCAAGCTCGCCGATCTCCATGCGCTGTGGCGGGAGTTGGGACGGCACGGCCTGGCCAGTCCCAACATTGGATTGGTCGCCGACATCATCGCCTGTCCGGGCATGGATTACTGCAGCCTGGCGACCGCGCGCTCGATCCCCATCGCCCAAGCGATCGGCGAGCGCTTCGCCGATCCGGCGCGCCAGCACGCCATCGGCGAGCTCGGCATCAAGATCTCCGGCTGCATCAACGCCTGCGGCCACCATCACGTCGGTCAGATCGGCATCCTCGGCGTCGACAAGAAGGGCGAGGAGTTCTACCAGATCACGCTCGGCGGCGCCGCCGACGAGAACGCCACGCTCGGTAAGATCGTCGGCCGGGCGTTCGCCTACGACCAAGTGGTCGACGCCGTCGAGACCATCGTCGATACCTATCTGGATGTCCGCGCGAACGGCGAGACCTTCAACCAGACCCTGGCCCGCGTCGGCTTCGCGCCGTTCAAGGAGAAGCTCTATGCCGCTCATTAAGGGCGACCGGATCGTTGACGATCCCTGGATTGCGGTCGACGACGAAGAGGGTTTGCCCGAGGGCGCGCCGGCGATCGTCGGCCTGGCGCGCTGGCGGGCCGAGCGCGACACCCTGGCCGGGCGCAACGCGCCGCTCGGCATCCGGCTGCGCGCCGACCAGCCGCCCGGGGAGATCGCGGCCGACCTGGATCGCTTTCAGGTGATCGCGCTCGAGTTCCCCAGCTTCGGCGACGGCCGCGCCTACTCCTACGCGCGCCTGCTGCGCGGACGCCACGGCTATCGGGGCGAGCTGCGCGCGGTCGGCCAGGTGCTGCGCGATCAGGCGCTGTTCATGCGCCGCTGCGGCTTCGACGCCTTCGAGGTCGCCGAGGGCACGGACATCGCGGGCTGGCGCGAGGCGCTCGGCGAGATCTCGGTGTTCTACCAGCCGGCCGAGGATGGCCGCCCGGCCGCCCACGGCCTGCGCCGCAACGGCGATGGCGCGCGCGTGGGCGCCTAGGCGTCGGGACTCTGCCCGCTAGGGGCGGGGCC
>JACZVL010000105.1 GCA_022572685.1 Pseudomonadota bacterium | reverse complement strand
GCCGCGCCAGAGCCGGTGCTGCCGGAACCCAAGGCCGAAACACTGGTCACGCCCGAGCCTCCCGAGCCTCCCGCGGCTCCCTCTGCGGCTCCCTCTGCTGCCCCATCCGCGGCCCCATCCGCGGCGACCAGCGCGCCGGCGCCCCAGGTCGCGGCCCTGCCCGACACCGAGACCGGCGGCTTCGTGGTTCAGCTTGCCGCGCTCAGGGCGAAGGACGGCGCGCGGCCGGCCTGGGTGCGCCTGCAGACAGCGCATCCGGCGCTTCTAGGCGATCGCGAACTGACGATCCAGCAGGTCGACCTCGGCGATCGCGGCATCTTCTACCGGGTCCAGGCCGGGTTCTTCGCGGACCGGGCCGGCGCGCTCGAACTGTGCACCGCGCTCAAGGCGCGCGGGCAGGACTGCCTCGTGGTAAAGCGCTGAGTTCCGTGACCGCCAACGCCGTTATCTTCGGTTGCGAGGGATTGTCCCTAACCGATTGGGAACGCGAATTTTTCGTGGATTCAAACCCCCTCGGATTCATCCTTTTCGCACGCAACTGCGAGAGCCCGGAGCAGATCCGCGCCCTGGCCGCGGAGTTGCGCGAGTCGATCGGCCGCGGTTCCGCGCCGGTGCTGATCGACCAGGAGGGCGGCCGCGTCGCCCGCCTCAAGCCGCCGCGGTGGCGCGCCGTCCCGGCGGCCGGGCGCTTCGGCCTGCTGGCCGGGCGCGACCGGGAGCTCGCGGAGCAAGCGGTGCACCTCAACGCGCGCCTGATCGCCGCCGAGCTGCTCGAGTTGGGGATCACGGTCAACTGCGCGCCGGTCCTGGATCTGCCGACGCCCGGCGCCAACGACGCGATCGGCGACCGTGCCTTCGGCGCCGACCCGGAGCGGGTCGCGGCGCTGGGGCAGGCGTTCTGCGATGGCCTGCTGGCCGGCGGCGTGCTGCCGGTGATCAAGCATATCCCCGGCCATGGCCGCGCCCGGGTCGACAGCCACCACGAGCTGCCGGTGGTCGAGACCCCGCGCGCGGAATTGGAGCTCAGCGACTTCCGGCCCTTCGTCGCGCTGGCCGGAGCGCCCTGGGCGATGACCGGGCACCTGGTCTACACCGCGATCGACCCGGACAACCCGGCGACCATGTCCCACGCGGTGATCGCCGAGGTGATCCGGGGCGCCATCGGCTTCGACGGCGTGCTGGTCACCGATGACCTCTCGATGGCGGCGCTGAGCGGCGATTATGCGGACCGCGCCTCGAAATCGCTCGCCGCCGGCTGCGACGTGGTGCTGCACTGCAACGGCAAGACCGAGGAGATGACCGCCACGATGGGCGGCGTCGGAGCGCTGAGCGCGGAGGCCACCCGGCGCCTGACCGCGGCCGCCGCCCGGCCGAGCGCGCCGGAGGAAGTGGATGCGGCGGCGCTCGCGGCCCGGCTCGAGCGGCTCCTGGATGCGCGCGGCTAGCCTCGAATCATGATGGATACGGGCTTCGACAGCGTGCTTTACAAGGCCTCGGTCTGGGTGCTGCCGGTGCTGATCGCGATCACCCTGCACGAGGCGGCCCACGGCTTCGTGGCTTGGCGCCTGGGCGACGACACCGCCTATCGGAAGGGCCGGGTGACCTTCAATCCGCTGCGTCATATCGATCTCTTCGGCACCATCGTGCTGCCGGCGCTGCTGCTGCTGCTGCGCGCGCCGTTCCTGTTCGGCTGGGCCAAGCCGGTGCCGGTCGCCTTCCACCGCCTGCGCCACCCGCGCCGCGACATGGTACTGGTGGCGGCCGCCGGGCCGGGCAGCAACCTGATTCAAGCGGTGATCGCGGCGCTGCTGGTCGGGCTTGCGGTCAAGGCCCCGGATTCCCTCGCGGTCTGGCTCTATTGGAACCTCTGCCACGCGGTCCTGATCAACCTGATCCTGGCGATCTTCAACATGCTGCCGCTGCCGCCCTTGGACGGCGGCCGGGTCGCGGTCGGACTGCTGCCCAACGCGCTCGCCATACCGCTGGCGCGACTCGAACGCTTCGGCCTATTCATCGTGATCGGCCTGGTGTTCCTGCTGCCCATGCTGGGCCGGCAGGTGGGCCTGGACCTGAACGTGGTCTATTGGCTGATCTGGCGGCCGATAGACGCGCTCTGGCCGCTGTTCGAGGGACTGGCCGGGGAGACCCTGAGAGTGATGCTGTGAGCGAGACCACCGAGTTCGACGGCTTCGACGAGGGGGCGCCCGAGACAGACGATTCGACCCTGGTGCTCGACCTGGACGGCTACGAGGGCCCGATCGACATGCTGCTGCAGCTGGCCCGCGACCAGAAGGTCGACCTGACCCGGATCTCGATCCTGGCGCTCGCCAATCAGTACCTGGATTTCGTCAGCCGGGCGCGCAAGCTGCGCCTGGAGCTGGCCGCCGACTACCTGGTCATGGCGGCCTGGCTGGCCTATCTCAAGTCGCGCCTGCTGCTGCCCGAACCCGAGGAGGGGGAGGAGCCGAGCGGCGCCGAGATGGCCGCCGCGCTGAAGTATCAGCTCCAGCGCCTGCAGGCCATGCGGGACGCCGGCGCGCGCCTGATGGCCCTGCCGCGCCTGGGCCGCGACGTCTTCGCGCGCGGCGAGCCGGTGCCGCTGCGGATCGTCGCCGAGACCACCTACGACATCAGTCTCTACGAGCTGCTCAGCGCCTACGGACGCAGCCGGTCCCGGGTCCAGCCCACGACGCTGCGCATCGATCCGGCCGATCTCTATTCCGTCGACGATGCGCTCACCCGCCTGACCGGGATGCTCGGCGAGATGCCGGGCTGGCGGACCCTGACCAGTTTCCTGCCGGCAGAGCTGCAAGGTGGGCTGCAAGGTGGGCTGCAAGGTGGGCTGCAGGGCGGGCTGTTGTGGCGCTCGGCGATCGCCTCGACCCTGGCCGCGTCCCTCGAAATGTCCAAGCAGGGGCGGCTGCGGATCCGACAGGACGGCCCCTTCGAGCCGATCTACCTGCGCCGCGGCCCCGATCACAGAACGGAACCGACATGAGCGACCGATTTCAACTGCTCCGCCTCATCGAGGCGCTGTTCTTCGCCTCCGCCGAGCCCCTCGGCCTGGACCAGATCAAGCGCCACCTGCCCGAGGGCGCCGATGCCGAGGAACTGCTCGCCGAGTTGGTCTCGCGCTACGCCAACCGCGGCGTCAACCTGATCCGGATCGGCAACCGCTGGGCCCTGCGCACGGCCCCCGATCTGGCCGGACTCATGCGGATCGAGCGCGCCGTGGTGCGCAAACCCTCGCGCGCGGCGGTCGAGACGCTGGCCATCATCGCCTACCATCAGCCCGTGACCCGCGCCGAGATCGAGGAGATTCGTGGCGTCGCCCTGTCCCGGGGCACCCTGGACACGCTGCTGGAGGCGGGCTGGATCAAGCCCAAGGGCCGGCGCCGGACGCCGGGGCGCCCGGTCACCTGGGGCACCAGCGAAGCCTTCCTCGACCACTTCGGCCTGGAGAGCCTCGAGGCCCTGCCGGGGGTCGCCGAGCTCAAGGCCGCGGGCCTGCTCGACACCCGGCCGGCGATCGCCGCCCTCGGCACCCGCGGCATCCTGCCGGCGGCCGGCGAGATCGCCGAGGAACGCGACCCGGACGAGGCCGAGGCCGAGCTCGAGTTCCCGCTGGCCGCGGATTTCGGCGAGGATCTGGTGCCGGACGGGTCGGCCGGGGCCGGGGCCGGGGCCGGGGACGGTGGCGAAGAGGAGGACGACGTCTCGGCGGGGCGTGGCGCCGAGGACATCGAGGTGGCCAGCCCCGAGGAGGCCGCGGCCGCCATCGGCGAGCAAGACGACCATCCCATCAAGGCGGCGATCGCGCCCGGCCCGAACGGGTCCTGAACCGAAAGGCCGCGCGGCCGCCGGCGCGTGGGCCCGGTTGCCATCGCGCCCGGCTCGCCATAGCTTGCGCCATGACCCGATCCAAAGACCGATGAGCGCGCTCACCCTGGAGCGTGTCTCCCACGCCTACGGCGAGATCGTGGCGGCCGACGACCTCGACCTCTCGGTGGAGCCGGAAGAGCTGGTCTGTCTGCTCGGCCCCTCGGGCTGCGGCAAGACCACGGTGCTCCGGATCGCCGCCGGGCTCGAGCCCCTGCAACAGGGCCGGGTGCTGCTCGACGGCAAGGTGGTCGCGGGCGACGGCATCGACCTGCCGCCCGAGGCCCGCAACGTCGGCCTGGTGTTCCAGGACTTCGCCCTGTTCCCGCACCTGAGCGTACGCGACAACGTGGCCTTCGGATTGACCCGCCTGAGTGCGGAGGCGCGCCGCAACCGCGTCTCGGCGACCCTGGCGCAGGTCGGCATGGCCGACCACGCCGGGTCCTATCCGCACCGGCTGTCGGGCGGCGAGCAGCAGCGCGTGGCCCTGGCCCGGGCGCTGGCGCCCCAGCCCAAGGTGATGCTGCTGGACGAGCCGTTCTCGGGGCTCGACGTCCAGTTGCGCCACCAGATCCGCGACGAAACACTCCACGTGCTCAAGCGAAGCGGCGCCGCCACCCTGATGGTCACCCACGACCCGGAGGAGGCCATGTTCATGGCCGACCGGGTAGCGGTGATGCGCGCCGGCCGCCTGATCCAGGTCGGCGCCCCCACGGACCTCTACTTCGCCCCCCGGGATGCCTTCGTGGCCGGCTTCTTCGGCGATGTGAACCGGCTCGACGGCACGGTCAAGGACGGCCGGGTGGCGACTCCCTTCGGCCCGTTGGTGGCCCGGAACCTGGACGAGGGCATCCCGGTCGAGGTGCTGATCCGGCCCGAGGGGCTCCATCTGCGGCCGGCCGAGGAGGGCGACATGCCCCGTCCGGGCCTGGCCCGGGTCATGGCGTCACGCATGCTGGGCCGCAGCAGCCTGGTCCATCTGAGCGTGGCCAGCGGTCCGGATCGGGAGCTGCACCTGCACGCCCGTATTCCCGGGCGCTTCCTGCCCGAGGAGAACCAGGTGCTCGAGGTCGAGCTGGACCGCAGCCAGGCTTTCGTATTTCCCGTGAAACCCGTGTGAAATTAACCCCTGAGCGGATAACGCCTTCCCGGGTGCCCACGAGCGTTGCGGCAGGGCGGGCTTTTTGCGATAGTCCGTCCTCAATAAGCAGTTATCCACAGGTCTAGGAGACCCCGGGTATGGGTACGTTCAGTGTTTGGCATTGGCTCATCGTGTTGGTGGTCGTGCTGGTTTTATTCGGCGGCGGAGGCAAGATTCCCAAGCTGATGCGCGACATGGGCCAAGGCGTGAACGCCTTCAAGAAGGGTCTGAAGGAGGAGGTTAAGGACAAGGACAAGGCCGAAGCCACCTCCGAGCCCAAGAAGGTGGCCGAGTCCGAGCCGGCGGAGACCACCGCGGCACGGGTCGAGGAAAAGGAAAAGGACGCGGCGGCCAGCAGTTGAGGCCGATCCAGCTTCGTTCCGTTCCGTTCCGCACCCGCGCTCCGTCCCGGCGTCCCGTCCCGTTTGCCCACCATGGGTGACATCGACCATGTTTGACATCGGCCATGTTTGACGTTGGCTGGATCGAGATGGCGGTGATCGCGCTCATCGCGCTCGTCGTCATCGGTCCCAAGGAGCTGCCGAAGGCCATGCGATCCCTGGCCAAGTGGACCCGCAAGGCGCGGTCGATGGCGCGCGAGTTCCAAACCGGCATCGACGACATGGTGCGCGAGGCCGACCTCGATGAGGCGCGCAAGGCGATCGAGTCCGCCAAATCCTTCGACGTCGGCAAGACGATCGAGAAGACCATCGACCCGACCGGAGGCCTGCGCGACGAGGCCAAGGAGTTCGAGGACGAGATGGCGCGCGAGGCGGCGGAGGCTGCCGGCGATGGCGCCGCGGAGTCGGACGCGGCAGAGGACGTAACAGAGGACGTAACAGAGGACGTAACAGAGGACGTAACAGAGGACGTAACAGAGGACGTAACAGAGGACGTAACAAAGGATACAGCAGAGGGCGCAGCAGAGGGCGCGGCAGAGGGCGCGGATGAGGGCGCGGCAGAAGGCGCAACCGTGGTCGAACACCCGCTCAATATCGCGCCGCCCGATTCCGTGACCCCGCCGCCCGAGCCGGAGGCGGTCATGCCAAAACCTGAACCGGTCGGGGCCGCCGCGAACGGCGACGGCTCCAAGCAGCGGGCCTGACCACGATGAGCGACACCACGGCGAACGGGGGTGCGAACGGGGGATCGGAAGCCCACAAGATGCCCTTGCTCGATCATCTGATCGAGCTTCGCCAGCGCATGCTCTACAGCTTCATCGCGCTGTTCGTCGCCTTTCTGATCTGCTTCTACTTCGCCGAGGAGCTGTTCAATTTCCTGGTCCAGCCGCTCGCCGACCTGCTGATCGAGCGCGAGGGCGTACGCGGCGCGCGGCGGCTGATCTTCACCGATCTCACCGAGGTCTTCTTCACTCACATCAAGATCGGCTTCTTCTTCGGCGCGTTCGCCGCCAGCCCGATCTTCCTGACCCAGTTGTGGCTGTTCGTGGCACCGGGGCTGTACCGGAACGAGAAGACCGCCTTGGCGCCGTTCCTGGTCGCCTCGCCGGTCTTGTTCTTCATGGGCGGCGCGCTGGTCTATTTCGTGCTGTTCCCCATGGCCTGGAGCTTCTTCCTCAGCTTCGAGACCTTGGGCGGCGACGGCACCCTGCCGATCGAGCTGGAAGCCAAGGTCGCCGAATACCTCTCGCTGGTGATGAAGCTGATCTTCGCCTTCGGCTTCTGTTTCCAGCTCCCGGTCCTGATGACGCTCATGGCGCGGGTCGGATTGGCGACTTCCAAGGGCATGGCGGAGAAGCGCAAGTACGCCATCGTCGGGGTCTTCATCGTGGCCGCGGTGATCACGCCGCCCGACCCGATCAGCCAGCTCAGCCTGGCGATCCCGATCATCGTGCTCTACGAGATTTCGATCCTGATGGCCAAGCTGGTCGAGAAGAAGCGGGCCAAGGACCAGGACGAACTCGATGACGAGTTCGGCGGGAGCGATAGCGGCGACGGGACCGAAGAATCCTGACCCCCCTCGGCCCTGCTAACATCTTCCAGCGGAAGGGCGGATCGTGGCTGATATCCTCTCGTTGCCGGACAATGTCACTTTCGAAGTCGCGGGTGGAGAAACGCTGCTTGAAGCGGCGCTAAGGTCTGGTGTGCCGATGGCACACGCTTGTGGTGGACGCGGCAAATGCTCCACCTGCCGGGTCTGGGTGCTCGATGGCCTTGAAGCATGCCCGGCACGCACGGAGACCGAAGCGGTTTTGGCTGACAAACTCCGGTTGACCGAAGAAGTGCGTCTGGCTTGTCAACTCAAACCCGTCGGCGACATTCGCCTACGCCGGCTGGTGCTGGATGATACCGACCTGGCGATGAGTAACCAGTTGGACCGTTCGGTCGTCACTCAATCAGGCCAGGCTCGGGACATCGTCGTCTTCTTTAGCGATGTCGCGGGGTTCACTTCGATATCGGAGGCGCTCTCGCCCTATGACGTGATGTATCTGCTCAACCGCTATTTCGCGCACGCGGGCCAGATCGTCGAAGCCAATGGCGGCTATATCGACAAGTTCGTCGGCGACGGCCTGATGGCGATCTTCGGCCTCGACGACCAACCGGACGCGGCGATCCGTGCGGTCAACGCGGCCCTGCAGACCCTGGATGCCGTCGATCGCATGAAGCCTTTTTTTTCCTCCATGTACGATGTGGATTTCGATATCCGGATTGGCCTCCATCGGGGCGAGGCCGTGATCTGTTCGCTCGGCTCGATCGGCCATGAACGGCTCACCGCGATCGGCGACGTGGTCAACGTCGCGAGCCGGGTCGAAGCCGCCAACAAGGAGGCTGGCACCCGTTTCCTGATTTCCGAGGCTTTGCATGCGGAGGTCGAGGCAAGCGTGGAGGTCTCGGATTACGTCAGGGTCCGCCTGCGCGGAACCAGCGAGAGAATGACGCTCTACGAGATTTCCCGGCTGACGCCCGAGGTGGATGCCGCGCTGAACGACGTGGAACCGCGCGAGAGCATGCGATTCGCCGGCAAGGACTGGGTCCGTGTCTTCGGCGACGGGGAGCTGGGCGACGGAGAACGGCGTGTCCTCGAATTCGAGAACTGTTATGTCGTGGTCTTGCGCCGGGCCGATACCTACGTGGCGTTCAACAACGCCTGTCCCCACCTTCACCTGCCGCTCTTCGAGCAACGGGAAACCTCCGGAGGCGGCGATGCGCCGGCGGCGGCCGCCAGCTCCCTTACCGATGACCTCGGCATCATCTGTAGATGGCACCAAAGCTGTTTCGACTTGCAGACCGGTGAAATCAGGAGCTGGTGCGAAAATCTGAACCAAGACGGCACTGTTCCGGGCATGGAACAACTTGGGGATATCTCCAAGAACCGTGCCCGCCTGCAGATATTTCCGTGCCGGGTTCAAGACGGCTATGTCTGGGTCTCGCTCGACAAGCCGGCGACATCCTAGAGCATGGACGCGGGCGCGATGAGCCCGTATAAGAGCGGCCCGGCCGCCAACCCGATTTCCCGATTCGCCCGAGCGCCATGCACGACATCCGTTTGATTCGCGAGTCTCCCGAGGCCTTCGACGCCGGCTTGGCCCGGCGCGGGCTCGAGCCCGCGTCGCCGCGGATTCTCGCGCTCGACGAAGAGCGTCGTGGCGCGCTCACTTTAGCGCAGCAAGCCCAGACCAAGCGCAACAAGCTTGCCAAAGAGATTGGCATCGCCAAGTCGAAGGGCGAGGACGCATCCGAGTTGATCCACAGCGCGTCAATCGACAAGGATTTGCAGGCGACGTTTGAACAGAAGGCACGAGAACTTCAAGAGAGACTGGAGGAAGAGCTCGCAGGCCTGCCGAATACACCCGGCCCGGACGTCCCCGAGGGCCCGGACGAGCGCGCCAACGTCACCCTGCGCGAGGTCGGGGCGGCGCCGGAGATGGACTTCGAACCCAGGCAACACTTCGAGTTGGGCGAGGCGCTCGGCCTGCTCGACTTCGAGACCGCGGCCAAGATGTCGGGCGCCCGCTTTGCGGTGCTGCGCGGGCCGCTCGCGCGCCTGCACCGGGCGCTGGGCCAGTTCATGATCGAGCTGCACACCGAGGAGCACGGCTATACCGAGATCGCGCCGCCCTACCTGGTGCGCGACGCCGCGCTCTACGGCACCGGGCAGCTGCCCAAGTTCGGCGAGGACCTGTTCCGCACCGCCGAGGGTTTCTCGCTGATCCCGACCGCCGAGGTGCCGCTGACCAACCTGGTCGCCGGCGAAATCCTCGAGGAGACGTCGCTGCCCTTGCGGGTCGCCGCGCTCACGCCGTGCTTCCGCTCCGAGGCCGGCGCGGCCGGCAAGGACACCCGCGGCATGCTGCGCCAGCACCAGTTCGACAAGGTCGAGATGGTCTCGATCGCCCATCCGGATCGCTCCGAGGAGGAGCTGGAGCGCATGACCTCCTGCGCCGAGGAGGTGCTCAAGCGCCTCGGGCTGCCTTACCGGGTGGTGGTGCTCTCGACCGGCGACATGGGCTTCGGCGCGCGCAAGACCCACGACATCGAGGTCTGGCTGCCGGGCCAGGACACCTACCGCGAGATCTCCTCCTGCTCCAACTGCGGGGACTTCCAGGCCCGGCGCATGAACGCGCGCTTCCGGCCCGCGCAAGGCAAGGGGACGCGCTTCGTCCACACCCTCAACGGCTCGGGCGTCGCGGTCGGGCGCGCGCTGATCGCGGTCATGGAGAACACCCAGCGCGCCGACGGCTCGTTCGAGATCCCGGAGGTCCTGCGCCCGCGCATGGGCGGCATGAAAGAAATAGGGTCCCATGGCTAAAACCCCGCTCGATCTCAAGAACGCCCGGATCCTGGTCACCAACGACGACGGCATCCACGCGCCGGGCATCAAGACCCTGGAGCGGATCGCCAAGTCGCTGAGCAAGGACGTCTGGGTGGTGGCGCCGGAGACCGAGCAGAGCGCGACCAGCCACGCGCTGACCCTGCGCCGCCCCTTGCGCACCCGCAAACAGGGTCCGCGGCGATTTTCCGTGGACGGCACCCCGACCGACTGCGTGCTGGTCGCGCACCGCCACATCCTGCGCGATCGCGCGCCGGACCTGGTGCTCTCGGGCATCAACCACGGCGCCAACCTGGGCGAGGACGTGACCTATTCGGGCACCGTGGCGGCGGCCATGGAGGCGGCGATCCTGGGCGTGCCGGCGGTCGCCTTCAGCCAGATGCGGCCGCGCGACGGACCCATCGACTGGCGTACCGCCGAGCATTTCGCATCCCGTATCCTGCGCCGGCTGGCCGAGCTGCCCTGGCCGCGGGACCTGCTGTTCAACGTCAACTTCCCGCCGCTGCCGCCCGAGCAGGTCCAGGGCGTGCGGCCCTGCCGCCAGGGCCGGCGCGACGAGGGCACCACCATCGACGAAGGGGTCGATCCCGCGGGCCGGCCCTATCTCTGGATCGGCAACTTTCTGAGCGACGACTCCTCGGACCGGGGCACCGATCTGGCCGCGATCGCGGAAGGCGCCATCGGGGTCACGCCGCTGCACATGGACATGACCCACAAGGCGACGCTGAAGAAGCTGGCGGGGATCTTCGAATGACCATCGCGGCGCGCAAGATCCGGCTGATCATGCAGTTGCGCCGCGCCGGCATCGCCGACACCGCCGTGCTGTCGGCGATCGAGCGCATCCCGCGCGAGGCCTTCGTGCCCGAAAGCTTCCAGGACCAGTCCTACGAGGACATGACCCTGCCGATCGGCCGCGGCCAGACCCTGAGCGCGCCCAGCGTGGTGGCGCTGATGACCCAGGCCCTGGGAACCGACCGCCGCACCAAGGTGCTCGAGATCGGCACCGGCACCGGCTACCAGGCGGCGATCCTGTCGCGGCTGTGCCGGCGGCTCTACACCGTCGAACGCCACCGCGAGCTGCTCGGCGAGGCCGAGCGCCGGTTCCTGAAGCTGCGCCTGTACAACATCACCACCCGGGTCGGCGACGGCGCCCGGGGCTGGCCCGAGCAGGCGCCCTTCACCCGCATCATCGTGACCGCGGCCGCCGAGACGGTGCCCGCCACCCTGGTCGAGCAGCTCGCGCCCGGCGGCGTCATGGTGGTGCCGGTCGGGCGCCAGGGCGGCGACCAGGCGCTGCTGCGCCTGACCCGGGAGGCCGACGGCATTCGCGAGGAAATCCTGGATTCCGTGCGCTTCGTGCCCCTGGTGGCGGGACTGCCCTCGGACGCGGCATAACGGTCGTTGATAAAATTTCTTCATTCCGGGCTGGACCAAAGTGCCCGACTTTGGCATGAAGGGGTCTCCCCGCACCTGCCGCGCCCCCGACGCGGCGCCACGGCTAGAGGGCGGTCGTTTCAAATCGATTCGATTTGAAACGTGAATCGCCCTCCAGCTTATATAGTTAGGGGCTTATTCACGTCTTAGATCGTTTCGATCTAAGACGATAAGACCCTAGGACCGAGAGGACGTTTCGCGGGTCATGAACACCCTGAACCGGCATCCTGTGCCGCGCCTGCGCGCGGCGTGGCGAAGTTTGATTCCGGCGCTGCTGGCGGCCGTAAGCCTGAGCGGCTGCCTGACC
>JACZVL010000104.1 GCA_022572685.1 Pseudomonadota bacterium | reverse complement strand
CTGGCAAACGGTCGAAACGACCAGAAAGGTCGGCCGGCGGGCAAATCAACCGTCTGCTTCTGAGCAACGAGGTCCGTCGGATTGCCGGGGAACGGAGCGCCGCGGTTCACCCAAGCGACGAGCACCGCGATTTCTCCGGCCGGCAATTTGCCAGCGGGCGGCATCTGCAGATCGGGATTATCATATCGGACTGCTTCAATCAGCGAACTCTTCTCGGGCTTTGCCGGCGTCACGACGGGCCCGCTATCGCCGCCGCTGCGCAATCCAGCCACGGCCCCCGCTACCACCAAGCTTGCGGCGCCGGCCCGGGCGCTTTCGGGGGGCCCGCTGGAAGCGGTCGCCTACCGAATCCAGGCCGGGGACACGGTCTACGGCGTCGCCCGGCGCTTCGCGGTGCCGGTGCGCGGGGTGATCGACGCCAATGCCCTCCGGCCGCCCTACGGGCTGCGGGTCGGACAGGTCCTGCGGGTGCCCAACCCGCGCCGCCATAAGGTCCAGGCCGGGGATACGGTCTACGGCGTCGCGCGCCGCTATGGCATCGACCCGAGCCGGATCGTCAGCCTCAACCGCATCGCCGCGCCCTACGCCATCGCGCCCGGCCAGAGCCTGGTGCTGCCGGCCGCCGCAACACCGGCGACCGCCGTTAAGGCCGCGCCGGCCACCCGCTCCCTGGCCACAAGGTCTGGGGCCGCGATCCCGGCGCCGCCACCGCGCGCCGGCGGCAAGTTCCTGTGGCCGGTCCGGGGCCGCACCATCGCCGGCTACGGCCGCAAGAAGGACGGCCTGCACAACGACGGCATCAACATCGCCGCCCCGCGCGGCGCCCCGGTGCGCGCCGCCGACAACGGCGTGGTCGCCTACCTCGGCAACGAGCTGCGCGGCTTCGGCAACCTGATCCTGCTCAAGCACGCCGGCGGCTGGGTCACCGCCTACGCCCACAACCAGGACTTCTTGGTGAAACGCGGCCAGACGGTCACGCGCGGCCAGCCGATCGCGCGCGTCGGCAGCAGCGGCAACGTCGCCACCCCGCAACTCCATTTCGAGATCCGCAAGGGCACCCGCAGCGTCGACCCGACCCGCTTCCTGGGCCCCCAACGGGCGGCGGCGAGTTAAAACCTGACAATTGCGCGGCCTCGAAGCCGCTGCGGGCGATCGATTCTCCGGCCCCAGAGTGGTCATTCAACAGAATTGAACTGAAGATAGTGCTATCTCCGGTAGCAAAGAAACGGTTGCGGAAACACCATTTATGCGATAATTTATAAACAATAAAACACTTATGAGTCGTCGTCTGCATGGCAGCACGAGAATTGGGGGGTCTATCATGCTCGGCAGGTTTCTCTTGGCTCTGTTCCTATTTCTCAAGCGGCATCCCAAAATTCTTTCGTGGAGTTTCTTTAGTTTGGTCGCTTTGGCCGTCATTACATTGGCCGGGAGCAAAATATATCAAAGGTGGGACGACGATCCCGATCGCGGTGCGATCGCCATCACCGACGGGGCCTATGGGGAAAGCTATGAGGTCCCGGAGTACCTGGATCAGGGCTGGGACGAGGCCGACAGCCTCTGGTTCTACAACACCACCCAGGGGTCCGCGCTGTTGCCGTACGATTTTTTTCTGGTACTGGAGAAAGCGGAGTCGGACCAGCTGTTCCGATCGAACGAGAATATCGATAAGTTTCGCTATCTTCCTCAGAAAAAAACATTTTTCAATCCGGACGCTCTGCCGGTCGGTTTCGTAAAGGAGACCTATCGGGGCAAAGACTATGTGGGCTTCACCTGCGCCGCCTGTCACACCGCTCAGATCAATTATAAGGGCGAGGCGATTCGTATCGACGGCGGCCCGGCGATGGCCGACATGGTGGCCTTCTTGACCGAATTGCAAAAGGCGATGGAGGCTGCGCGGGAGGACGTGAAATGGCCGAAATTTGTCGGCAACGTCTTGGCCCTGGATAACGATTACGATTCGGCAAAAGAAGTACAAAGCGATCTCGAAAAATGGACCGCGGCACTCGGCCTCTACAACACGATCAACCACAGCAAAGTCAAATACGGCCACGCCCGGCTCGACGCCTTTGGACGGATTTACAATCGCGTCCTCCAGCATGTCATCAACAAGAAACAGGTTGCCGAGCTATTGGCGCAGGCCAGAATCCCAACCACAAGCGGGGGCAGGTATTTGCTGACCCAGGCACAAATCGAAAAGGTTCTGGACGGTGTCGGCGAAACCATAATCCTGGATGACGATTTCGCGAAGATCGTCGAACGATTGAGATCCGGGGAAGCCGGCTATCCGGCCTTGAGTTTGAAGGAGTTTCTCTACGTCAGAAACGAGATCTTCAACCCACCCGATGCCCCGGTCAGCTACCCGTTTTTGTGGGATACCGCGCAGTCGGACTATGTCCAATGGAATGGTATTGCCAGCAATGCATTGGCCGGGCCGCTGGGACGGAATGCCGGCGAGGTGATCGGCGTCTTCGGTATTCTCGATTGGAAGGTGGATGACTCATGGTTTGGTCTGTCGGCCTGGCTGCGCCGGTTCAGTCTGTCGGCGTGGGCCACAGGTCAACGCAGTAAGCGAGAGGTGATCGACTTTGATTCTTCTGTCGACCTGTTCAATTTGCAACGGCTGGAGAGGCATTTGCGCGACCTCAAATCGCCGGTGTGGCCGGAACATATTCTGGGGAAAATCGATCGGGACAAGGCCGCAAGCGGTAAATTGCACTACGCCCGGCTCTGTCAGTCATGCCATGAAATCATCGACCGGGACGATGCGGATAGAAAAATTGTCGCCAAGATGTTGCGGATCGGCAAAGCCCGCACGGATCGGGCGATGGCAGAGAATGGCGCTAAATACAAAGGCATGTCCGGCAACTTCGAACACACCTATCAAAGTGTCGGTGTCGGAAAGGTATTGATTGAGGAGCGCGCTCCGGTCGCGGAAATTCTAACCGCCGCAACGATCGGCGTCGTGGTCACGCCGGATCCCGACAAATGGTTCCCCAGACGCTGGGCCGAATGGGTTTATACCCTGGCCAGCTCGATTTTCGACAATGATATAAAGGCCAGCATCAAACGGGGCGATTACGATCCGGATACCACGGCAAAACCTCACGCTTCCCTGCTGTCCTATAAGGCCCGCTCGCTCAACGGCATCTGGGCCACGGCGCCCTACCTGCATAACGGTTCCGTACCCAGCCTGTATGATCTTCTGTTGCCGGTAAGACGCGATGGCGACCCGGAAGGCGAGGGGTATCGTCCCTCGACGTTCTTTGTCGGCAAGCGGGAGTTCGACCCGGAAAAAGTCGGCTTCGAGAGCGACGGGCCCGAGGGATTCAAGTTCACCACGATTCAACGTGGCAATAAAAACACCGGCCACGAGTACGGCGCGGGCAGTCTATCCGAAACAGAGCGCTGGAATTTGATCGAGTACCTGAAAACTCTCTAGGCGCCGCGACTCTACCGACGGCGGAGTAAATCGCCATGGCCAACGCGGGGAAAGACTATCTGAGCGAATACGACGCGGCGCCGAACGCCGACAAATATCCCTTGGTCCGGAAATGGATCCGGGAGGAGCCGTTGCCGTTTTTCAGGCAGTTGCGCGCCGAACGCCCGGTTCTCCAAACGCCCGAATGCACACTCATAGCCTCGTTCACCGACGTCCGCGACATGCTGCAAATGCCCAAGATCTTCACGGTCAACCTCTACAAGCCGAAGATGAGCGTCACCGGCCCCGATGACGGCTTTCTGATGGCCCATGACGACGACGCCCTGCATTACCGGGAGAAGTCGTTGATGCAGGGCCTGTTGAACCGTCGCGATCTACCCCGGGTCCGGAAAATGGTCGCGGAAACCGCCGGGAAAATCCTCGCCGAGGCGGGTGGGAATATCGAGCTGGTCGACGAATATTGCCGGATGGTGCCGGTGCATCTGGTGCAGGACTACTTCGGACTCGACGGGATCGACCGGAAACACCTGATCGAATGGTCCTACTGGAACCAGTACGACGCCTTCAACAACCAGCCGTTCGATATGCGTTCCGATCGCGAATACCGCCAGATCGTCGAAGCGCACGACAACGCGTCGGAGGAACTGGGCGTCTACATTGCCGTGCTGATGGTCCGGAAACTGGTCCGGCTGAAGATCATGAGCGCGATCACCATGTTGCTGAACCCGATCCAGAAGCTGATCTACCGGATCCTCGGTTTGGTACTGCCCGAACGCCACGACGACATGGTCACGCGCATGCTGCGGTCCAAGTTCGCGAAACAGGTCGATTTCCCGCTGACCCGGGTCGGCGTGAACGCGGGCGGTCTCTTGATCGGGGCGATCGAGACGACGTCGCAGGCGGTGGCGCAGGTGGTTGAATATTTCATCGACAACCCGGCCCTGCTCAAGGAGGTGAAGGACAAGGCCCGGCAAGACGACACCCCGGCGTTTGACGCGATGGTGTGGGAAGCCTTGCGTTTCGTGCCGATCCGCCCCGATATCTTCCGCCAGGCCGCCAGCGACTACACCATCGCCAAGGGCACCGGGCACGAGACCGAAATCAAGGCCGGCACGATCGTGCGCCTGTTGACCCATTCCGCCATGTTCGATCCTTACGCCTTTGAAAATCCTGACGAATTCGACCCGAACCGGAATTTTTATCACAACTTCAATTTCGGGTTCGGCGCGCACGATTGTCTGGGGAAATACATCGGCATGGAGATGATCCCCGAGATGGTGCGCCAAGTCATGCTCCTCGTCGACCTCGAAAGCGATGGGGACATCAGCTACCGCAACGACCTGTTCCCCGATCGCGACGGTCCGTTCCCGGAAATGTATCAGCTGAAATGGTTGGATCGCGGCCTCGCCGCGGCCGATGCGCCGTGATTTTCAGGTAATACCTAAAGGAGCGCCGGTCGAGGCGCGCCCTGACGCCCGGCGCGGCGCCGCCGGAGTTCACTCCAAGCGTTTCCCTAACCGGCCGGCCAGGTCCTGGATGTATTGCCAGGCGACGCGGCCGGAGCGGCCGCCGCGGGTGATCGACCATTCACTGGCCTCGGCGCGCAGGGTCTTGGCCGGCAGCTCCAGCCCGTAGCGCCGCGCGTAGCCCTCGACCATGGCGAAGTAGGTGTCCTGGTCGCAGTTGTGAAAACCCAGCCACAGCCCGAAGCGGTCCGACAGGCTGACCTTCTCCTCGACCGCCTCGGAGGTATGGATCGCGGTCGAGCGCTCGTTCTCGATCATGTCGCGCGGCATCAGGTGGCGCCGGTTCGAGGTGGCGTAGAACAGCACGTTC
Source organism: Pseudomonadota bacterium (assembly GCA_022572685.1). Lineage (GTDB taxonomy): Bacteria > Pseudomonadota > Alphaproteobacteria > Kiloniellales > J153 > JACZVL01. The sequence goes on along the minus strand of JACZVL010000104.1, from coordinate 6,291 downwards.
TCCGGCCGGCCCTCGATGCCGCCCTCGAGCACCGCCTTGAGCGACTTGTAGCTGGTGTCGGCGTCGGTGAAGCTGAGGTCGTCGCAGAACAGGATACAGCGCCGTTTCGCCCCGCGCAGACGCCGCAGCAGGCCGGGCAGGGAGGGGACGTCCTCGCGGTGGATCTCGACCAGCGCGAGCGGGCCGCGCGCCCCGGACTTCTCGGCGTTATCCCGCGCTTCTTCGTTGACCCGGGCGTGGACCGCCTTGACCAGCGAGGACTTGCCCATGCCGCGGGCGCCCCACAGCAGCGCGTTGTTGGCCGGCAGTCCGGCGGCGAAACGCCGCGTGTTCTCGAGCAGGATCTCGGCCTGGCGGGCGATGCCCTTGAGCAGCACGTAGTCGACCCGGTTGACCCGGGCGACCGCTTCCAGGGTGCCGGCCTCGGCATGCCAGACGAAGGCCTCGGCGCTGTCCAGCCCGGCCGAGGGCGGGGCCACCGGCGCCAGGCGCTCGAGCGCGTCGGCAACCCGCCGCAGCAGGGGCACGAGGTCCTCGGGTCGGCGCTCGGTCATGGGCTGGCCTGGCGTAAATACGGGCCGAAAAAGGCGGGGAACCCGCCGGAAACGGGCGCGAGACTAGCGCCGGCGGGCAGACCCGTCAAATCGACCCCGGGGGCGGCGTTCGCGGACCCCGGAAGCGCGCGCGCGGTCCCGGGGGGCAGCCGGCGACCCGGCGTTGCAATTCGCGGGCGTGCCGCTATAGTCCGCCGGTCCGCCCCGCCGGGGCACCCGGAAACGCCTGTAAACCGCCCCCGGGGCGCGGTAAACTGGGGTATTGGAAACTATCGTGAGGACAGATCGATGCTGATTTCGCCCGCCTATGCCCAGGCCGCCGGAGACGGGGGCGCCGGGGGGATGCTTCAGCTGCTCCCGCTCGTCCTCATCTTCGTGGTCTTTTATTTCCTGCTGATCCGGCCCCAGCAGAAGAAGGCGAAGATGCACCGGAGCATGGTCGAGGCGGTCAAGCGCGGCGACAAGGTGATTACCGGCGGCGGCCTGATCGGCACGGTCACCAGGGCGCCCGAGGGCGGCGAGATTCAGGTCGAAATCGCCGAAGGGGTGCGGGTCAAGGTGATGCGTCACACCCTCACGGAAATCCTCACCAAGCCCGAGCCGGCGTCCAAGGCCGGGGGAAAGAAGCCGGCCAACGACACCGGCGCTGGCCAAGCGTCCGGCGGCTTCGCGCTGGGCAAGCTGCTCGGCCTCGGCGGCAAGAAGCCGGACGGCTAGTGAATAGAATCCACTAGACGCCGCGCGCAAGGTTTTCCACCGAGGCTTTTCCGGACTCCGAGAAAAGACATGGTTCATTTCCCGAAATGGCAGCTGGTCCTGGTCCTCGCCGTGCTGGTCATCGGCCTGGCCTTCGCCGCGCCCAACCTGCTCAAGCGCGAGACCGCCGAGGCGCTGCCGGGCTGGGTCCCGAACCAGCAGGTCAACCTCGGCCTCGACCTTCAGGGCGGTTCGTACCTGCTGCTCGAGGTCGATCTCGACTTCGTGGTCCGCGAGCAGCTCGACAACCTGGTCGACGGCATCCGCATCGGCCTGCGCAAGGCGCGGCTCGGCTACACCAACCTGGGGGTCGAGGGCGGCGCCGTCACCTTCACCCTGCGCGACGCCGATGACGCCACCACGATGGGCCGCGCCCGCCAGATCGTGCGCGACCTGGCCGGCGATCTTCTGGTTGAAGCCTCCGAGACCGGCACGTTCCGGATCTCCTTCACCTCCCAGGCGCTCGACGAGCGGCGCCGCAAAGTGGTCGAGCAGTCGATCGAGATCGTCCGTCGCCGCATCGACGAGACCGGCACCCGCGAGCCCAGCATCCAGCGCCAGGGCGACGAACGCATCCTGGTCCAGCTTCCCGGCGTGGGCGATCCGGAGCGGATCAAGAGCCTGCTCGGCCAGACCGCCAAGCTGACCTTCCGCTTCGTCGACGAGAACGCGATCCCGGGCTCCGGCCGCGTGCCGGCCGGCAGCGAGGAGCTGTCCTCCGACGAACGCGACGGCGCCGGCAACGTGCGGAGCTATATCGTCAAGAAGCGGGTCATGGTCAGCGGCGAGAACCTGACCGACGCCGCCGCCACCTTCCAGGACAATCAGCCGGTAATCCGATTCACCTTCGATACCTTGGGCTCCAAGCGCTTCTGCGACGCGAGCACGCAGAACGTCGGCAAGCTGTTCGCCATCGTGCTCGACCGGAAAGTGATTTCCGCGCCGGTTCTCCGGGAGCCGATCTGCGGCGGCACCGGCATCATCAGCGGCCGGTTCACGGTACAGGAGACTCAGGATCTCGCGCTGCTGCTGCGCGCCGGCGCGCTGCCCGCGCCGCTCACCATCCTGGAGGAACGCAGCGTCGGCCCGGGCCTGGGCGCCGATTCGATCGCCGCCGGCAAGGTCGCCAGCCTGCTCGGCCTGACGCTGGTGATCGTGTTCATGGCCGCGACCTACGGCCTGTTCGGCGTGATGGCCAATGTGGCGCTGTTGGTCAACCTGATGCTGATCCTGGCCGCGCTCTCGGGCCTGCAGGCGACGCTGACCCTGCCGGGCATCGCCGGCATCGTCCTCACCATCGGCATGGCGGTCGACGCCAACGTGCTGGTCTTCGAGCGCATCCGCGAGGAAACCCACAACGGCCGCGGACCGGTGACCGCGATCGACGCCGGCTACCGGCGGGCCATCACCACGATCATCGACTCCAACGTGACCACGCTGATCGCCGCGCTCATGCTGCTGGTGTTCGGCACCGGGCCGGTGCGCGGCTTCGCGATCACGCTGACGCTCGGCCTGATCACCTCGATGTTCACGGCGATCATGCTGACCCGCCTGCTCATGGTCACGTGGCTGCGGCGCAGGCGGCCGCGGGCGCTGGCGATTTAGGGGACGGTAGCGATGGCGCTCATTCGCAGACTCCCGCTCAATCCCAAGATCGACTTCCTGGGCCGGCGCAAGCTGTTCCTGGTGTTCTCGGCCTGCCTGATGGTGGCCTCGCTGGCGGCCGTCGCGATCCTGGGGCTCAACCTCGGCGTCGACTTTCGCGGCGGCATCCTGATCGAGATCGAGACCCACGAGCCGGCCGACCTGGCCGACCTGCGCCGCCGCCTGGGCGGGCTCGACCTGGGCCAGGTCACGCTGCAGGAGTTCGGCGCCGCCAACGACGTGCTGATCAACGTGGAACGCCAGGACGGCGACGAGAAGGCCCAGATCAAGGCCATCCAGGCGGTCAAGACCGAGCTCGGCGGGCTGGTCGCCGAGTACCGGCGCGTCGAGTTCGTCGGACCCAAGGTCGGCGGCGAGCTCAAGCGGGCGGGCCTGCTGGCCACCGTGCTCGCGCTCGCCGGCATCGGGGTCTACATCTGGTTCCGCTTCGAGTGGCAGTTCGCGGCGGCCGCGCTGACGGCGTTGATCCACGATGTGCTCAGCACCATCGGCTTCTTCGCGCTGCTCCAGATCGAGTTCAACCTGGCGACCCTCGCCGCGCTCCTGACCATCGCGGGGTACTCGATCAACGACACCGTGGTGATCTTCGACCGGGTGCGCGAGACCCTGCGCAAGTACAAGAAGCTGTACATCCTCGATCTCTTGAACCTGGCCCTGAACGGCACGCTGACGCGCACCGTGCTGACCAGCGTCACCACCCTGATCGCGCTGGTCTGCCTGTTCGCGTTCGGCGGCCAGGTGATCCGCGGCTTCTCGGCCGGGCTGATCTGGGGCATCGTGATCGGCACCTACTCCTCGATCGGGCTGGCGGTGCCGCTGCTTTCGTTCATGAACCTGCGTGGGGTGGCCGGCGGGGAAGAGGAAGAGGCGTCCAAAGCGGCCGAGGGCGCCGAGGAAGCAGCCGCCGGTCAGTAGCCGCCGGGTCCAGTAGCCGCCGGTCAGTAGAGTGTATCCTTGAGGCGCTGGGGATGGGCGCGGTCGTAGGCGGCGCCGTCGATCGCGCCGCCCGTGATTTCCGCCATAATCTCGCCACTGCTCGGCAACTCGGCGCGCGCGATCTGCGCCTCGGCGTGCCACAGGCGCGACCGCGCCAGGGCCTTGGAGCATTGGAAATAAACTCGCTCGGCGGTCACCACCAGGACGCTTACCGGGGCCTTGCCCCGCACGGCAAAGCTCTCGCGAAGCTCCGGATCGGTGACGATCTCGGCGCGGCCGTTGATGCGCAGGGTCTCGCCGACGCCGGGGATCAGGAACAGCAGCGAGATGCGCGGGTCGACCACCAGGTTGCGCAGGGTATCGACCCGGTTGTTGCCGCGGCGGTCCGGGATCAGCACGGTGTTCCGGTCGCGCACGCGCACGAATCCCGGCGGGTCGCCCCGGGGCGAGCAGTCCAGGCCCTCGGGCCCGCTGGTCGCGACGACGACGAAGGGCGCCGCCTCGATGAACTTCCGGTAGCCGGCGGAGATGTAGCCGATCTCCTTGGTCAGCGAGCGGCCCAGCGGCGCGCCGTAAAGCGCGTCCAACTGCGCGCCCGTGGTGATCCGGTGCGATTCGGTCATGGGTGGGGGCCCTTTCCGCGGATACCCTCCGAGCCTAGCATGGCCCGCGCCATAAAGGAAAAAGGGGCCGCGAAGGGCCCCTTTCCCGGTACTGGCGAAACACTCGCGGGTTAGTACAGGTTCTGCGCCGAGACCATGGCGAAGAGCATGGGAATCGACAGCAGGGTATTGGTGCGCGAGAACAGCATGGCCTTGCGCGCGGAGGCCGTCTTCTCCTCGGCGCTGGCCTCGACCAAGCCGAGCGCCCGCTTCTGGTTCGGCCAGATGATCATCCAGACGTTGAACCACATGATGATGCCCAGCCACATGCCGATGCCGATCATGGTGTGCTTGGGGTCGCCGTCGATCAACCCGAGCGTCAACGCCCAGCCGAGATATTTGTACATCGCGGCCACGATCAGCCCGGTGACGATGGTCGCCATGGCGCTCCAGCGGAACCAGAACAGCGCGGCCGGCGCGATCACCTTGCTGATCGCCGGCTTCTGGTCGTCCGGGATCTTCGGCATGCTGGGGATCTGGACGAAGTTGAAATACCACAGCAGGCCGATCCACATGATGGCGCTGAGCACGTGCAGCCAGCGGAAGAAGAAGATGCCGAATTCGGCGCCGGAATAGCCCTGGGTGACGAAGTAGATGATGAACAGAACCGCCGCGAGGATGATTCCCGCGATCACGGTCCGGTTCAAGTCGGTGAGGATTGCAGCCATGTCTCCGTACCCCTCCTTGGAGTCGATTCATGCCAGATTACCACAGGATGTCGTGGCTTCTACGGCAATTCGACCCGACAATTCGTGTGGAAATGATGTCCCCAGCGAATCGGATCGAGATGATTCGCCCGGACCATAGGGGTTGGCGCGCGCCTTGCCAAGCGACCGCGCCAAGGGTCGTGTCTCGATTCGAAATTCTGCCAAGAAACGCACCGGTACCCAGGTTGGTCTCGCCAACCTGAAACGCGAATCTGAAACTCGCATAGTTGCACGGGACTCGCTTACTTTTGAAGGTCGCGAAGTCCGCTCGGCGAAGCATCATCTTTTCCACGGAATATTGAATGACCCATGCCGCAACTACCGATGCCGGAGCGGCGCGCCGACGGCTGCTACGCCGTCACCGGAATGCGAACGTTGCTCCGACGCCATGTACTTTATTTCTTCGATCCGCGGCGAGGTTTCTTGCCGAAAACATCGTCCCAATGGTTGCGATAGGCATCGGTCACCAACTTCTGGTTCTCGCCGCGGCTGTATCCCGTGGACGCGTCCGACGTCGAACTTTCAGTCTCCTTGCCGGATCCTGCATCGCTTGAGGTTTTGTCCTTGGTGCCGGCCTTTGCTTCCGATTTCGCCTCGGTTTTCGCCGTCGTCTTCGTCGTATCCGCCATTTTTCGCCCTATCTCCGGTATTCGCCGCGCTGATCGCGGTTCTATAGGACAGGACGTTCAGAGTATCAAGCCGGCAGGGTCCCGCGATGGTTGTCGGAAGATACAGAGATCACCGAGCCGGCCCAGCGGGCATAGCCCAGTTGGCCTGCGCCAGGGTAGCCGCGACGTTCGAAGCGGTGACGGGTTCGGACCTTCAGGCTCGCTTAATCGGCTCCGAACGCGGCTGCCACGGAAGACCTTCTTGACATTGATGGAAAAGGCGCCTAGATCGCTGGCACTCGCAGGGACAGAGTGCCAAACGCACTTTCGCGGTGTTGAAGGATGGCACCATTCGTAACCCCAAGCCCAGGGAGGAACTGGCATGAATTTCCGTCCGCTACAC
>JACZVL010000267.1 GCA_022572685.1 Pseudomonadota bacterium | reverse complement strand
GGTCCCTTGTAACGCGCCGGGGCGGCGGGGAAAACCGCCCGCGTGGCCGCTCCGACACCGGCGCCGGCCGGCTTTGCCGGGAACTGGCCGGAAACCCGTCACCCATGTCACCGGGTGCTCGGGGTCCGATTCCACGATCGTTGAATCTGTACCAAAGGATTATCCCGGCCGAGTCGCTGTCGCCGACTCGGGGAGTCGGTTTTGGCGGCGCGAAGGGGTCCGCGGGCGGGATTTCGGCGTTTCGGTTCACTCTTTCCGGTTGCGCGCGGGTCGCACCGGTGGGGGGGCGGATATCCCGCTGCTGGCCAAAAACCCAAGGTGAGTCTGGGTTTTTAGGGGTTTTCCGGGTGCGGGCGGGCGCCGCGAATCCGAAAACCGAGTAATTTTGTTGCGTATTTTGTTAACTATTTCTTAGGCATTTTGGTTGAATTATGCTACTGACGATTCGGGGCGCCCGCCCTGGGATGCCCCATCGTCGGACGGATGAGAATCCGTTCCTTGTTATGCCTCCCTGTTAACTTGCCGCCGGGTTCGTCCCGGCGGCTTTTTTTTATGGTCCGGCAGTTACTTGCGGGCGGTGTCCTCGTTAACCATTGAGTTCTTGACCCCATCGCTGGAGCTTCGTAGTCTCCGGGTCCGGCAAGTTGACAGGTTGAGGTTATAAAATCCCGAGGGGCCGTGGTCGAGGTATGGACCGCAGGCCCCTCAACAACTAGGGCTTCCGGAACCTCCATGATCCCGGCCGCGATGGGCGGTTTGGCCGCCGTTGAGGCGGCGCCCGCGGAGCGGTAGTCTGGCTCCGGCCGCGGCCGGCCGCTTCGGCGCGGCGGCCAGCCCCTTTGCGGCCCCTTCCAGCCTCCGGTGCTCCATGGCCGATCCCAAGTTCCTCAAGTTCGACACCCAGGCGCTCCACGCCGGCCAGCAACCCGATCCCACGACCGGCGCGCGCGCCGTGCCGATCTACCAGACCACCTCCTACGTGTTCCGCGATACCGACCACGCCGCCGCCCTGTTCAACCTGGAGCGCGCCGGGTACCTCTACAGCCGCATCTCGAACCCCACGGTCGCGGTGCTGGAGGAGCGCGTCGCGGCGCTGGAACACGGCGTCGGCGCGGTCGCGACCGCCTCGGGCCAGGCGGCGTTGCACCTCGGCATCGCCACGCTGATGGGCCAGGGCGCGCACATCGTCGCCTCGGCCTCGCTCTACGGCGGCAGCATCAACGTCCTCGACCACACCCTGCCGCGCTTCGGCATCAACACCAGCTTCGTCAAGCCGCGCGACCTGGACGGCTTCCGCGCCGCGATCCGGCCCGAGACGCGGCTGGTCTACGCCGAGACGCTCGGCAACCCGGGGCTCGAGGTGCTCGACATCCCGGCGGTCGCCGAGATCGCCCACGCGGCCGGGCTGCCGCTGATGATCGACAGCACCTTCGCGACACCGTACCTGTGCAACCCGATCGAGCTCGGCGCCGACATCGTCCTGCATTCGGCGACCAAGTGGCTGGGCGGCCACGGCCTGGCGATCGGCGGCGTGCTGGTCGACGGCGGCCGCTTCGACTGGGAGAAGAGCGGCAAGTTCCCGACCCTCACCGAGCCCTACGCCGGCTATCACGGCATCGATTTCGCCGAGGAGTTCGGACCCCAGGCCTTGTCCATGCGCGCCCGCGCCGAGGGCCTGCGCGATTTCGGCGCGGCCATGGCCCCACAGAACGCCTTCTACATCCTGCAGGGCATCGAGACCCTGCCGCTCAGGATGGCGCGCCACATCGCCAACACCGCCAAGGTGCTCGAATTCCTCGAGGCCGACGCGGCGGTCGCCTGGGTCATCCATCCGGCCCTGCCGAGCCACCCGGACTTCGAGCTCGCCAAGCGGCTGCTGCCCAAGGGCGCCGGCTCGATCGTCAGCTTCGGGCTCGAGGGCGGGCGCGCCGCCGGCACCCGGTTCATCGAGGCCTGCCAGCTCGCCTCGCACCTGGCCAACGTCGGCGACGCCAAGACCCTGGTGCTGCATCCGGCGAGCACCACCCATCAGCAGATGAGCGCCGAACAGCTCGCCACCGCCGGGGTCGGCGAGGACATGGTCCGGCTCTCGGTCGGCATCGAGGATCCGGACGACATCATCGCCGACCTGCGCCAGGCCCTGCGCGCCTCGCAGCGGGACCAGGGCCAGCGGGACTAGAGTTCGGGCGCATGCAAGAATTTAGCGTCGACGGCAAGGCGGTCTTCGCCGCCACCGGGGGCCGGCCCTTCGACGCCGGCCTGCCGGGCGTGATCTTCGTTCACGGCGCCGGCTTGGATCACACCATCTGGGCGCTACAGACCCGTTACTTCGCCCACCGCGGCCGCGCGGTGGTGGCGCTCGACCTGCCCGGCCATGGCCACTCGCAAGGCCCGGCGCTCGCCTCGATCGCCGAGCTCGCCGCCTGGCTCGGCCGCTTCATCGCGGCGGCGGGCCTGGGCGAGGTCTCGCTGGCCGGCCATTCCATGGGC
>JACZVL010000004.1 GCA_022572685.1 Pseudomonadota bacterium | reverse complement strand
ACCCTGCGAAACAATCATCTGGCCGCGCTCCAGGTGGCGGCCGTGCGGGATGATTTCGGTGAGGAACTCTAGGTAGATGGCCATGGCCACGACGGCGCGCCCCCGCGACCGGCACCCCTGGCTCGACGCCTTCCTGGCCGATCCGGCCTCGGAGCTGGACGATCTGCTTTCGGGCCACGCGCGCATCGGGCCCTACGAAAGCGCCGATGCGCCGGATGCGGCACGGCTCCTGTTTGGCGGCCTCCCGGAAGAGGACGAAGCCCGTGGCGTTCTCGATCAGGCGCTGCTTGAGTGGCTCGATTCCCAGCGTGCCGGCGGCATGCCCGAGCTCGATCGGCTGCCGTTGGAGCGATGGATTCGCAAGGTTTCGGAGGCCTTCGAGATCGTCGGCCTGCTGATGCTGCCAGACTCGTCCCGCGATTTTCGCCGGAGGTTCGTGGTCTGGAATTCATGGGCCGACCGTTTGGCGGTCGCTGCCCAGCGGGACGGCCGCTATACCCTATGGCGCACGCTGGCGCTCACCCAACGCCTGGTGGCCGGCGCAGAACCGGCAGCAAACCCGTTTGCCCTGGAACCGCTCTGGCTGCGCATTTGCGAGCAGGCAGGCGGCAGCTTCCCTTCCCATTATCTGGCCGTGGGGCTCCTCGGATTGCGCATGCTTCCGGAGCGGGAGGGTAGTCCTTCGGAACGGCCGTGGATAACCGGCCTCGTGCGTTGGGCCATGGGTCAGACGCCGCTAGTCGCGGAATTTTCGCAACAATGGTGGGCGCTCAAGGGATTGTATCCGCGCATGCCGTCCTACTGGGGCCGGGCGATACAAGAAACGCTGTTGCAATCTTCTGCCAAGGAGATGCCGGATGAGCTCAAAGACTGGTGGCGGCAGGACGTCAAGGTGAAGGACGGCACGACGGCACAACAGCCACAGAGTCAGCCTGTCGCCGTCCCGCAACTGGCCCCGCTGAGCGTCGTCCAATCACTCCGGAAAAGAGCGCGCAATCCGCTTCCTTCGATCGGGAAAGAGATAGCAACGCTGATTGACGAACGCCGACACTATGCCGAGGCGACCGGAGAGAGCCATTACCTCGTCACCACGGCCTGCAACATCGGCATGGGGATCATCACGGGCAGCGACGATCCTGTTGGCCGGGGCCGGCTTGCCGTCTGGCACGGCAAGCGCTCGCCTGGCAACCGGCCAACGTCTATGGTTGGGCCCTGTGGCGCGATGCGCTTGCCAAGCAAGGCGCCGTCGAGGCGGCGGAGCTGGTCGGCTGGGAGGCCATCCGCCGCTTCCCGGAGAATGAACAATGGCGCACCCAGCTGGCGCTGCTGCTCGGCGACCTGCCCGGCCGTGAGTCCGACGCCGAACGGCTGCTGCGCGAGACCATGGTCCGTTTCCCCGATAATGTCGTCGCGCGCACCCAGCTGGCGGAACTGTTGATTGCGCTGGACCGTGCAGATGAGGCAACCGCCGTTGTCGAGGACATTTTTTCACGCCATCTGGAAAACGAGGCAAGTTTCGATCTTCGCGCCCGCCTGCTCTATCACGCCGGCGACGTCGAGGCTGCGAGGGATGTCTTGCATTCTGGTGTCGAGCGCTTTCCAACCGATCCCGTCCTTCGCACCCACCTCCAGATGCTCGATGCCGGCAAGCCGCTCCCGCTGAAGGCCGCCGCTTCCAGAACCGGTGCCGCCAAACCCAAGATACCTGCAACTAAAGTCGCGGTCACCGACGACCCGGTCGACGTGGCGGTTCGGCAGCGCGGCCGTCTGCGCCGGCTTCATTCCGAATTCAGGCGAGGGCAGGGCGACGGCCAATGGCGCGGTTCGGCCCTCGAAGAGGTGCAGCGCATTCTTTCGGAGGACCCAAACCTCGCCTACGCGGAATACCTGAACCGGGAGCTGGAAGGTAAAGACGCGGCCGGCTCGGTCGGGGGATCCTTCGCCATTGCATTCATTGACGCCGTGAAACAGAAGGACGCCGATCGATTGGCCCGGCTGGAGGAGTCCTTCTCCAGCCAAGCGCAGCTCCTCGACGTCGCCAAGGCCTTCTTGTTCGGCGACCGCCCGGCGGCCGACCGCACGCTCGCCTGGCTCAGGCAGGAGGCTCGAAGCGAGCCACGCAGCGTTTCGGCGCTGCGCGGATTCTTACATCAACGCTTCGATATCCCGGCAATCGTGGACGGCGGCGCCTTCGTGAAACTGGTCGCCGCCAACGACAACATGGAAACCGATCTCATCGAATCGGCCTTTGCCGGAGATGAACTGCTGCTGGTCGCCTGATCGCCTTCCTCAAATCACCTGGAAGCCGTGGGCGTAGGGGTCGCGGTCGTCGATGAAGATGGTGTTGAAGCCGGTGATCCGGGCCCAGCCCTCGATCGAGGGCACGATCCCGGCGTGGTTGCCGACCTTGGTGGTGGCCTCGATGCGGCCGCGGAACAGCGAGCCGATGATGCTCTCGTGGACGAAGTCGTCGCCGACCGCAAGTTCGCCGCGGGCGGCGAGCTGGGCCATGCGCGCCGAGGTGCCGGTGCCGCAGGGGCTGCGGTCGATCGCCCCCTCGCCGTAGAACACCGCGTTGCGGGCCTGGGCCGCGGGGTCGCGCGGCGCCCCGGCCCAGAGGATATGGCTGATGCCGCGGATCGTCTCGTCCTCGGGGTGGACCACCTCGATCGCCTGGTTCAGGTTGCGGCGCAACCCGGGCGACATGCGGATCAGGTCGCCGGCGGTGAAGTCGGCCAGGTCGCGATAGCCGGCCTGGGGCTCGACGATGGCGTAGAAGTTGCCGCCGTAGGCGATGTCGACCGCGATTGCGCCCAGGCCCGGGCAGTCGGCGGTGACCTTCTCGGCGGCCAGGTAGGCGCCGACGTTCACGATCCGCACCGACTCGATGTGGCCGTTTTCGGTCTCATAGCGCGCCTCGACCAGGCCGGCCGGGGTGTCCAGGCGCAGCACGCCCTCCTCGCGCGGCTGCACCAGCCCGCGCTCCAGCGCGAAGGTGACGGTGCCGATGGCGCCATGGCCGCACATCGGCAGGCAGCCGCTGGTCTCGATGAACAGGACGCCGGTATCGGCCTCGGGATCGGCCGGCGGGGTGAGGATCGCGCCCGACATCAGGGCGTGGCCGCGCGGCTCGAACATCAGCCCGGTGCGGATCCAGTCGTAGCGCGCGATGAAATCCTGGCGCCGCGCGCTCATGGTGGCGCCTTGGAGCGGCGGACCGCCGCCCGCGACCAGGCGCACCGGGTTGCCGCAGGTGTGCCCGTCGATGCAGAAGAAGGTGTTGGGCCGCAAGCCCCCGTTGCCCCGCGTGGCGGTCATTTCCCGATCCCTCCTGGTGCCCCCGACCTTATACCAAGGAGCGGTGATAATGACCCATAGGGACGGCTTGCCAAGGTTTTCGGCAAGGAGCGCGTGGCGTGGCGATGCGGGGCATCGCGAGCCATGGTCGGGGCTTCGTACATAGGTGGACGATGTTTATTTGGGCAGCGTGGCGACGGCCTCGTACTGGCGAGTCGATAGGCCTGTGGAAGGCCCATCCCAGTGGCGGTTATTTTCTCTTTTTGAATCTATAAAGGATATGATAGTATCTGTTAGATAGGCATATGAACGATAATGGATATAATAATGACCTTTGCGATGTTACCATCCGAGGAAATAGCGGCCGCATTAGCCGCGCGCCTAAAAAGCCGCCGATTGGCCCAAAACCTGACCCTGGAAGGCCTTGCTAAACGTAGCGGCGTAGCTTTGGGCACATTGAAGAAGTTTGAGCGTACCGGCCAAATCGCGCTGGTTTCGTTCATTCGTCTTGCCGTCGCCTTGAAGGATGAAGCGGCGTTGGAAAAGTTGTTGCTTGAGCAGAGGTTTGAAACCCTTGACGAGGTTCTGGGAAGCGGGAAAAAACCACAGCGGGGGCGCATCAAGTGAAAATCGCCTCGGGAACACCGCTTAACGTATCGCTGCATTGGAACGATGACGATATTCAGCCTGTGGGCCAACTGGCCTACCGGGATCGCATCGCCTACCTGGAATACGATGACGCCTTTCTAAAGGCGGGGCGCGACCTCTCCCCCGTTCATCACGAAACAAGCAGCGGTTTGCAACGGCCTTATCAGGCGGACGTTTTTGAAGGCTTGCACGGCGTTTTCAACGATAGCCTGCCTGACGGATGGGGACGCTTGCTGGTAGACCGTCGCGCGCGTCAACTCGGAATCGAACCTGCCACCCTCACGCCTCTCGATCGCCTTGCCTGTGTGGGGAGCCGTGGGATCGGCGCTCTTTGCTATGCGCCGTCGATCGAAGCTTGGGAAGCGGGTGAAAATGAGCTCGACCTGGACCAACTCGCCGCTGATGCCAGATTGGTTCTCGGCGGTGACGTTGGCGAAGTGCTTTCAACATTAGGGCAGGCTGGCGGGTCGCCTGGTGGTGCGCGTCCAAAGGCGTTGATTGCCCTGAACGACAATGGTCGCGCCGTCCACGGCACCGATGCCGCGCCCGAAGGTTATGACCATTACTTGGTCAAATTCCCAGGTCATGGTGACCCCGAAGACATTGCAGCCATCGAAATGGCCTACGCGATGATGGCCAAGGAAGCCGGTGTGTCCATGCCGGAGACCAGGTTGCTCGGCGGTAATAACGGACAGTTCTATTTCGCCGCCCGTCGTTTCGATCGGGATGGAGCGAGCCGAGTCCATGTTCATTCGGCCAGCGGCCTGCTTTATTCGGACTTTCGTATTCCGGCACTGGACTATAAAGACCTTATCTTGTTGACCCGCACCGTTACCCGTGACCAGCGCCAATGCAAAGCCATGTTCACCCTCGCGGTATTCAATGTTCTTGCCCATAACCGCGACGACCATGCCCGGCAATTCAGTTATATCATGGAGCGCGACGGCTCGTGGCGTATGGCGCCGGCTTATGATCTGACCTGGTCACAGGGGCCGGGGGGAGAGCATTCAAGCGCGGTGCTTGGGCATGGCAAAAACATTACCCGTGCGCACCTGATCGAACTAGGCAGGAAAGCCGACCTGAAAGCGCCGGACGCTACGCAAGTGATAGAGCGTGTTGAAGGCGCGCTCAGTAAATGGAAACCGTTTGCCAGTGAATACGGCGTAAGTCACGCCTCCGCCGATATGATTGCAGCGGCGCTCGCCAAGGTCAGGCTCTGACCTCAAGGGAGCTTCTCGGAACCGGAAGCGATGCCAAGGGTCCTGGACTGCGTGCGGTTGGCGCCACCAGCCCAGGCGCTTCGGAATGGATTTGCAAACCAGGCCCGGTTCGGTATCCATACGGCAACTTGCACCACTGATGATGCCAGCGGAGGATGGACACTTGGCCGAGGACGGTATCCTGCAACCCGGCGCGGTGGCGCTGGTGACCGGCGCCAGCGCCGGGATCGGCGCCGCCACGGCCCGCGCGCTGGCCGCGCGCGGCGTGGCCGTGGTCTGCGCGAGCCGCAACAAGGCGCGCCTGGACGAGCTGGTGGCGGAGCTGGGCGCCGGTGCCCACGCCATCGAGCTGGACGTGGCCGATGCGGCCTCGGCCGAAAGCCTGATCGCGCGGCTGCCCGAGGGCTTGCGCGCCATCGACATCCTGGTCGCCAACGCCGGCCACGACCTGGGCGGGCGCCGGCGCCTCGACCAAGGCGCGGTCGCGGACTGGGCCAGCATCATCGAGACCAACGTGACCGGCATGATCCGGACCTGTCACGCGGTCGTCCCGGGCATGGTCGCGCGGGGACGCGGCCACGTGGTGACCCTGGGCTCGACCGCCGGGCTCAAGGCCTATCCCGGGGGCACCATCTACAACGCCAGCAAGTTCGCCGTGCGCGGCTTCACCGAGGCGCTGCGCCTGGACTACGGGGACCGCGACCTCAGGGTGACCGAGATTCTGCCGGGCCTGACCCGGACCGAGTTCGCCGGACGCCGGCATCGCGGCGATGCGGCCAAGGGCACGGCCTACTACGATAGCTTCGCCGAAACCCTCGAGCCCGGCGACATCGCCCGCGCCATCGTCTACGCGCTCGATCAGCCCGCGCGCGTCACCATCGCCCAGATGGTCGTCGTGCCGACCCACGAAGGCTGACGCCGGTTCCCCGTCCCCGCGGCCCTTCCGCTTCTGCACGGGTGGCCGGCGCGGGTGCCGGTATGACTCGCCAGGGCTCCGTGAATCTGGTAAAAATTGCATAACCGTCGGGAATAAAGGTTGCAACGAAAGCAGCGCGATCATCGGCGGGGAGTAGTGGGGAGGGTTCGTGACGGAGCCGGTCGTTCTTCGATCGTTCGTCGATGTCGCGGTCATTGGGATTGCGGCGGCCGCGGTTTTCTATGTGACGTGGCATCGAGAGCCGGCCGTCGACGCCAGGGCCCGCCGCGGCTTGCTGTGGATCGCTGGCGGCTTGGCGGCCATCGGCCTCTATCACCTAGCCGACTTGTTGCGCCTGCACGGCGCGCCCTTGCCCGTCGCGTGGGGCGGGTCCATATCGCCGGCCTACAATTGGGTGGTGGTGGTCGCCAGTGTCGGGGCCACCGCGTTCGGGCTGGCGCTGCTCCGCACCGGATTGGCCGCGCAGGCCAGGTATCTCGAAGAAACCCGGGCCGAGTTCACCCACGAGCTGGGCGCCCACCGTCAGACCGGCCAGGCGCTGAATTTCTCGGTCCGCCGTTTCGCCGAGATCGTCAACATCGCCTCCGCCGCGATCATTTCGGTCGACCGGGACCAGAAGATCCAACTGTTCAACAAGGGCGCCGAGGAAATCTTCGGCTATGCGCCCGAGGATATCTTGGGAAAACCTCTCGAGACGCTCTTGCCCGAGCGCTTCAGAACCGCCCACCGCGGCTACTTGGGCCAGTTCCACGGCGCCCCGGAGGCCAGCCGGCTGATGAGTGAGCGCGGCAAGGTCGTCGGGCTCCGGAAGAACGGCGAGGAGTTTCCGGCCGAGGCCTCGATCTCCAAGGTCGACGCGGAGGGAGACACGGTGTTCACGGTGATCCTCCACGATGTCTCCTTGCGCGAGCAACGCGAGGCGCAGTTGCGCCACGCCCAGAGGCTTCAGGCCGTGGGCCAGCTGACCGGGGGCGTGGCCCACGACTTCAACAACCTTCTGGCGATCATCATCGGCAACCTGGAACTGGCCGAGGCCGAGCTCGGCGAGGCTCCGAAACCACGCGAGTCGGTGTCGCGCGCGATCGCCGCCGCCGACCGCGCCGCCGCCTTGACGTCGCGCCTCCTGGCGTTCTCCCGCCGCCAGCCGTTGGAGCCCAAGGTCATCGATATCAACAAACTGGTCCTGGGCATGTCCGAACTCCTGCAGCGGACCCTGGGTGAGACCATCGATATCGAAACCGTGACCGCGGCGGGCCTATGGCGCTGCAAGGTCGACCGGGCGCAACTGGAGAACGTGCTGCTCAACATGGCGGTCAATGCGCGCGATGCCATGCCGAAGGGCGGCAAGCTGACGATCGAAACCGCCAATGTCCGGCTCGACGACGACTACGCCGCCGCCCATGCCGAGGTCGTCGCCGGCCAATACGTCATGCTGGCGGTGACCGACGACGGCGTCGGCATGTCGTCCGAAACCATCGAGCGCGCCTTCGAACCGTTCTTTACCACCAAGGAGGTCGGTCGGGGGACCGGGCTCGGGCTCAGCATGATCTACGGCTTCGTCAAGCAGTCCGGTGGCCACGTCAAGATCTACAGCGAGCCGGACCACGGCGCCACGGTGAAGGTCTACCTGCCGCGCAGCAGCGAGCCCGAATACCTGGGCGACCTCGAGGTGCCGATCGTTCAATCGGCCACCAACGGCACGCTCGAGACGATCCTGGTGGTCGAGGACGACCCGGAGGTGCGCCTGCTGGCGATGAAGATGCTCGGGAGTCTGGGATACGTTGCCTTGGAGGCCACCGACGCGGACTCGGCGCTCGCCATGCTCGGCCGGCACCCGGAGGTCGCCCTGTTGTTCACCGACGTGGTGCTGCCGGGCGGCGTCAACGGTGCGCAACTCGCGCGCCTGGCCCGGGAACATTATCCGGACCTCAAGGTGCTCTACACCTCCGGCTACACGGATAACGCCGTCGTCCACAAGGGCGTGCTGGACGAGGCCGCCGAGATGATCGGCAAGCCGTTCCGCAAGGCCGCGCTGGGACGGAAGATCCGCGCCATTCTGGACCGCGGCCGGTCTCCGGAATAATTTGCTTCGGCGGCCGGGCTCCATATGATTGGGCGTCACGCCCAGGGAGTGATCCGGGCGTCAGGCCCAGGGACCGCGAGCCGGAGACCCCGTTCATGCACCTCGAACTCGACGCCGCGAGCTGCCTGCCGACGGACGGCGATGCCGGAACGTTGGTCGGTCGCGCCTGGGTGCCCGGCAAGCATGCCGGGCCGTCGCTGGTGGTGATCGAAGATGGGCAGGTCCATGACGTTTCCGCCACCATCCCGACGGTCGCCCATCTGCTCGAGACCGAGGCGCCGGTCGAGGCCTTGCGCGCCGCCCCGCGCGGCGAGGTCCTGGGCAGCACCGATGCCCTGCTCGCCAACAGCCCGCGCGAGGGCCGCGACGAGATTCGCCCCCGGTTCCTGGCGCCTTGCGATCTCCAGGCCCTGAAGGCCTGCGGCGTGACTTTCGTGGCCAGCCTGCTGGAGCGGGTCATCGAGGAGCGCGCCCAGGGCGATCCGGCCCGGGTCGAGGAGATTCGCGCCGATTTGTCCCAGGTCGCCGGCGCCGACATCGCCTCGGTCAAGCCCGGCTCGGCCGAGGCCGAGCGCCTGAAGGCGGCGCTGATCGAGCGCGGCCTGTGGTCGCAATACCTCGAGGTCGGCATCGGCCCCTATGTCGAGGTGTTCTCCAAGGCGCCACCGATGTCCGCGGTCGGGGTCGGCGAGGACGTCGGCCTGCACCCGGATTCGGTGTGGAACAATCCGGAGCCGGAGACCGTCCTGGTGATCGACCCCCGGGGCCGGATCGTCGGCGCCACGCTCGGCAACGACGTCAACCTGCGCGACTTCGAGGGCCGGAGCGCGTTGTTGTTGGGGCGCGCCAAGGACAACAACGCCTCCTGCGCGATCGGCCCCTTCCTGCGCCTGTTCGACGAGACTTTCGGCCTCGACGACCTGCGCCAGGCGGAAGTCAAGCTGGTCATCGAGGGCCAGGACGGCTACCGCCTGGAAGGCGCCAGCTCGATGGCCGAGATCAGCCGCGACGTGACCGAGCTGGCCGCGCAGACCATCAACCCGAACCACCAGTACCCCGACGGCCTGCTGCTGTTCACCGGCACCATGTTCGTGCCGGTACAGGACCGCGACCGGCCCGGCGAGGGTTTCACCCACAAGACCGGGGACATCGTGCGCATCTCGTGTCCCACCCTGGGCTGCCTGGTCAACCGGGTCGACCGAAGCGACCGGCTGCCGCCCTGGACCTTCGGGAGCCGCGCGCTGATGGTGAACCTGAGCGCCCGAGGCCTGATCTAGAACGCCTCATAACTCGTTGAAAATAATCAGTAAATACGGGAGGCAAGGGGCGGTCCGGGGCCTTTCCTTTATCGCCGTTTTAATATTCTTGCGCGATAATGGCTGGAGAATTCGAATCATTGCGATGCCAAGACGGACCAGGCCGGTCCGGCGATCGGGAAAAGGGCGGTCATGGCGCAGGACGGGCCAAGGATTGCGGAGATTTCGGCCGAGGAGTTCCGGGAATTCGCCAGGCGCTATGCGAGCTCTCCCGAGATCGGACCGATCCAGACGTCGCTCGACGGCGGTATCGACGAGCCGGACGACTGCGACCGCGTGCTGGTCGGCCTTTGGGGTTGCGACACCCTCTGCGCGGTCGCTTGCTTCCATCTCTATCGGTCGGCGCGGGACCAGGCCCGGCGCGTCCTGAAACTGGATTCGGTTATCGTCGACAACCGCCTGCGCCGGCGGGGGCTGGCCGGTTTTCTCGTCACCCAGGGCTTCGCCGATCTGGTCGCTGATGAGGCGTACAACGTCGCCCGCATCTACGCCCATTCGGTGCATCCCGGGACCGTGCGCCTGCTGCGCCGGCTTGGGTTCAACGACCCGCAGGTGACCGGCGCGCCGATTTCCGATGTCACGGTCGATGCCGAGGACCGCGTGGCTTTCCTGAAGCTTTGCGAGGGCCAGATCGCGAACCACATGAGTCAGATCAAGCTCCAATGCGAGTTCTGCCGCAAGGGCGACAGGCGGGCCCGGCCCTGGTGCCTGCCGCGAGGCGAGAAACCGAAGGGCCGTTAGGGCCGGGACGGCGCGCGATGACGACGATTCTATATTCACACCCCGCCTGCCTCGGGCACGATACCGGCCACGGTCACCCGGAGTCGGCCGCGCGTCTGCAGGCGCTGCTGGCCCGCCTGGACGAACCCGAGTTCGACGCATTGGAGCGGCGTAGCGCGCCCTGCGCGGAACGCGCCCAGCTCGCGCGCGCCCACGAAATGCCCTACATCTCGAAGGTCTTCGAGACCCTGCCCACCGAGGGCGAGGCCTATATGGCGCCGGACACCGTGATGTCGCCGGGCTCGCTCAGCGCGGCGATGCGCGCGGCCGGCGCGGTCTGCGCCGCGGTCGACGCGGTGCAGGAGGGCGAGGCGCAGAACGCCTTCTGCGCCGTGCGCCCACCGGGCCACCATGCGGCGATGGCCAACACCATGGGCTTTTGCATATTCAATTCTGTCGCCATCGGCGTCCAGCAGGCTCGCCAGGTTCATGGCCTCGAGCGTGTCGCCGTCGTCGATTTCGACGTTCACCACGGCAACGGCACCGAGGCGATCTTCCGGAACCAGCCCAACGTGATGGTGGCCTCGATCCACCAGTCGCTGATCTTTCCCAATTCGGGCGATAGCAGCGACACCGGGGCCGGAAACATCGTCAACGTTCCCCTCGCGCGACACACCGCGGCGAAAGACTTCCGGCAGGCGTTCGAGAGCAGGATCGTTCCCCGGCTCATGGAGTTCGCGCCCGAACTCCTGTTCATTTCGGCCGGTTTCGACGCCCACGTGCGCGATCCGCTGGGCGATCAGCACCTCATGACCGCCGACTTCGCCTGGCTGACCGAGCTGTTGATGGCGGTCGCCGACGACCACTGCGGCGGTCGTCTGGTGTCGGCCCTCGAGGGCGGCTACAATCCGGAGGCGGTGGCCAGCGCCGGCGCCGCCCACATCGGCGCGTTGATGCGCCACTGATGCGGTTCGTGGGGCGCGGCGGCGCGGTCTCGCGGCGCTGATATCGGGGCAAAGAAATGGGGCCGGCACTTTTCCGTGCCGGCCCCGCTTTTTTTGTGCCCGCCGCCAGGCGGGTTCCTGGTCGCCTTACGCGGCGTCGTCGTTCATGAACTTCTCGATCTCAGTGCGCAGTTTCTCGCCCTGGGTGGAGAGCTCCTGGGCCGCCTCGAGGACGCCGCCGGCGGACTTGCCGGTTTCGATCGCGGCCTCGTTGACGCTGGTGATGTTCGACGAGACGTCCTGGGTGCCGGTCGCGGCCTCCTGAACGTTGCGCGAAATCTCCTGGGTCGCGGCGCTCTGCTCCTCGACCGCCGCGGCGATGGCGTTGGCGATCTCGCTGATCTCGCCGATCGTGGAGGAGATGCCCTTGATCGACTCGACCGTGCCGCTGGTGGCTTCCTGCATGCCCGAGATCTGGGCCGCAATGTCCTCGGTCGCCTTGGCGGTCTGGTTGGCCAGGGACTTGACCTCGGAGGCAACGACCGCGAAGCCCTTGCCGGCGTCGCCCGCGCGCGCCGCCTCGATGGTGGCGTTGAGCGCGAGCAGGTTGGTCTGGCTGGCGATGTCGCTGATCAGCTCGACCACCTCGCCGATCTTCTGGGCGGCCTCGGCCAGGCTCTCGACCGTGGTGTTGGTGCGGTTGGCCTCGTCGACCGCGCGCCCGGCGACGATCGAGGACTGCGCGACCTGACGGCCGATCTCCTCGACCGACTTGGCCATCTGCTCCGCCGCCGCGGCCACGGTCTGGACGTTGGTGGTCGCTTGCTCGGCGGCGGCAGCCACCGCCTCGGACTGACGGCTGGTTTCCTCGGCCGTCGCCGCCATGGATTCGGCGGTCGCCTGCAACTCCGCCGAGGACGAGGACACGATGTCGACGACCTCGCCGACCCGCTCGGCCATCTGGACCTGCGCGGTCACGACGTCCCAGGCCACCATCGGGCCCAGGTATTTGCCTTCCTTGTCCATCACGGCCGAGACGTTGAGCTGCAGGGTCTCGTCGCCCAGCTTGATCTTGGCCTTGTGCGGCAGGTTCTTCGGGTCCGCCAACAGCTTGCGCTGGTGCGAGGGATTCTTGTGGAAGATATCGATGCACTGCCCCAACATTTCGTCGGCGCTGACCGGTAGCAACGCCTGCACCGAGCGCAGCGTGGTGACGCTGGTCTTGTTGAGGTAGTTGATCTCGAGGGTCTCGGGATCGCAGGTCATGATGTTGATCGGCATGTTGTCGATCATCTGCAACAGCCGCGCGCTCTCGCGATCGGCCTGGATCTTCTGGGTGACCACGCTCCAGGTGAGCATCGGGCCCATGTAGTTGCCGTCCTTGTCGCTGATCGCGGTGACCAGCAGGTCGAGGGTCTCCGGGCCGACCTGAATCAGCGCCTTGTGGGGCAGGTTCTTCGGGTCGGACAGCAGCTTGCGCTGGTGCGCCGGGTTCTTGTGGAAGATGTCGATGCAGGTGCCCATCAGGTCGTCGACCTTGACCGGCAGATGCTCCTCCAGGGTGCGCAGGGTCTCGGTCGAGAACTTGTTGAGGTAGTTGATCTCGAGGGTCTCGGGATCGCACATCATCACGCCGACCGGCATGTCCTCGACCATCTGGGTGAGCTGCGCGGCCTGGGCGTCGGCCTTGACCTTCTCGGTCACGATGCTCCAGGTCAGCATGGCGTAGATGTAGTTGCCCTTGGCGTCGTACATCGCCGAGACCAGCAGATCGAGGGTCTCCGGGCCGACCTGAATCAGCGCCTTGTGGGGCAGGTTCTTCGGGTCGGACAGCAGCTTGCGCTGGTGCGCCGGGTCCTTGTGGAAGATGTCGATGCAGGTGCCGACCAGATCGTCGGCCTTGAGGTTGGTGACTTCCTCCAGTTGCGCAATCGAGGCGAGCGTCGCCTTGTTGGCGTAGATGACCTTGAACTCCTCCAGATCGGCGACCATGACGTTAATCGGCATGTCCTCGACCATCTGGTGGAAGTTCTGGTCCGAGAAAACGGCTTGCTTACTCACGGATCCCTCCACTTTCTGAGATGCGGTTGTGTCTTCAGGTGTGTCTGCTTGATCGGCGGCCGCGATCATGGTGTCGGCCAGCAGGGTGTAGACCACGGTCCAGGCCTCCTTCACCTCGGCGGTGAAGTCGTCCTTGAGGCCCTGCTCCAGGGTCCACAGCAGCGCCTCGGCGACCGTGCCGTAGTGCGCGGGCTCGACGCCGTAGTCGGCATGACGCCGGCCCAGCTGCTGGAGCACGGGCACCAGCTTGTCCAAATCGTTGAGGCCCTTGACCGCCAGCGCGAGGGTGGCCATGAGCTTCTTGCCCTGCTCTTTCATGTCGGTCTTGAACAGGGCCTTGACCGAGGGGTCGAGCTCGAAGAGCTTGTTGTAGAACAGCTCCGCGGCGGCCTCGGCGATCGGCACGACCTTGGCGAAGCTGTCTTGGACCAGCTTTTTCTGCCCCGGGCCGAGCGGACCGTCCTTCTTGGTTGCCATGACGGCTCTCTCCTTCCACTTCCGTTTCGCCTGCGGCGCACAAACGCGCCCTGGGCGAGCGAGGCCTGGGACCGGATCGACCCGTCCCGAGCGTCCTCTGAACTAGGCGCCAAGTGTCCCCTGGAAAGGCTAAGAGTCGATTAACCATATACCTTTGGCAACAGATGCCTATACGAATGGACTATAAACCATCGTTGGTATTGCCAGGGTCGGTAGGGTTGAATCTCCGGCCTGCCGTGGCTCAGGGAACCCCTAGGTTGGATTGGGTTGGGATTAGCTCAAATCCTGCCTATCGCCTGGGAAAATCCCCGCCCGGAGGTATGTAATTGTTTACTACTTTCGTATAGGGTCGGAGTCACGCCGCGCAATCCGCCGCGGTCCTTCGCTGGAGGTCGGCATGCGGGTCCTTATCGCCGAACGGACCGAACTCGTTCTGGAAGGCCTCAAGGTGGTGCTCCAGCGCCTGGAAGGGCGGGTGGCGGTGACCGCCTGCGATGCCTTCGCCGACGCCCTGGAGGCGGCCAAGAAAGCGACCTTCGATCTGGTGCTCTTGGACCGGGACCTGCCCGATATGGACGGCATCGCCGGCGTGGCGGTGTTCCGCGCCTACTTTCCGGCGGTCCGCCTGCTTGTGCTTGCCGACGAGGTTCGGCGCGCGGAGGTCCTGGCGGCGATGAAACACGGCGCGAGCGGGTTCCTGCCCAAGGACCTGAGCGCCGAATCCTTCCTGAACGCGGTCCGGCTGGTTCTTTCCGGCGAGAGTTACGTTCCCGCCGGACTGCTTTCGGCGGAACGGCTGGGCGGTCCCAGGTCCGGTCCGGAAGGTGCCGCGGTCGCGGCCTTCGAGACGCTGACCGAGCGCGAGGCGGACGTCCTGGAACAGCTCCTGGGCGGTTTGACCAACAAGGAGATCGGACGCGTGCTCCATATCCAGGAGATCACGGTGAAGCTCCACCTGCGCGGCGTCTACCGCAAGCTCGGGGTCAAGAATCGCGCCCAGGCCGTGGCCCGCACGCTCTCGGCCGGCTGGCGGCGGTAAAGCGTTTTCCGTAGCGGCGCCGATGTTCTAAAATCCTCCGGGCCGGCGTGCCAACGGGGACGGAACTCAATGACCAAGATCGAATCGGTATCGAGCTGCGCGGTCAGCTTGCCGCTGGACAAGCCAACCGCGTTTTCCACCCGCACGGTGCGCGAGCGCCACTACCTTCTGGTCAGGGTGCGCGGCGACGACGGGGTCGAGGGGATCGGATTCTGCTACGTCGGCAGCGCCGCCGGCGCGCTCGGCACGGTGGCGGTGCGCGAGTTGCTGGCCCCCGTGCTGATCGGCGAGGACCCCTACCGGGTCGAAGGCCTGTGGGACGAGATGTACCGGGAATCGGTACTTCAGGGGCGCGCCGGCACGGTGATGCGCGCGCTCTCGGCCCTCGACATCGCGATCTGGGACCGCAACGCCCGCGCCTGCGGCCTGTCGCTGGCCCGGTTCCTGGGCGGCCACGCGCGCGAGACCGTGCCCGCCTACGCCAGCGGCGGCTACTACCTCGAGGGCAAGACCGACGAGATGCTCGGCGAGGAGCTGGCCGGCTACGCGGCCCAGGGCTTCACGGCGGTCAAGATGAAGGTCGGCCGGCTCTCGCCCGAAGCAGAGGAGAACCGAATCGCCGCGGCGCGCGAGGCGCTCGATCCCGAGGTCCTGCTGATGCTCGACGCCAACAACGCCTGGCGCGACCTGCCGACCGCGCTCGAGTACGTGCGCCGCTACGAGCCCTACGATCCCTACTGGATCGAGGAGCCGTTCCCGGTCGACGACATCGACAACCACGTGCGTCTGGTCGAGAACACCGCCGTGACCGTGGCGACCGGTGAGATCGAGGCCGGCCGGTGGCGCTTTCAGGAACTCCTGGAGAAGGGCGCCGCCGGCATCCTGCAGACCGACGCCGCGGTCTGCGGGGGGATCACCGAGTTCCGGCGCATCGCCGCCATGGCGGCCGGATTCGGGGTGCCGGTCTGCCCGCATTGGTTCCACGACCTCCACGTCCACCTGGTGGCGGCGCTGCCGAACGCGCCCTTCGTCGAGTATTTCGCGGACGACCAGGTGCTCAATTTCCGCCGGCTGATCGACCGCCAGCTCGAGCTCCGCGGCGGCGATCTGGTGGTGCCGAGCGACCCCGGCCTCGGCTTCGGCTTCGACCAGGCGGCGGTCGAAAAGGCCGCGATCGTGCCGTGGGCGGAAAATAAATAGGGAGACGGACAATGGAACGGGTTCTGATCACCGGCGCGGCCGGCACCATCGGCCGCGCCCTGCGCGAGGGCCTGCGCGGCGCCTATCCGATCTTGCGCCTTTCCGATATCGCGCCGCTCGGCGAGGCCGGGCCGGGCGAGGAACTGGTGCCCGCCGATCTGCGCGATCTCGCCCAGGTCGAGGCGGCGATGGCGGGGGTCGACGCGGTCGTGCATCTGGGCGGCATGGCGGTCGAGAACACCTGGGAGATCGTCCATGAGGCCAACATCGTCGGCTGCTACCACGTCTTCGAGGCGGCCCGGCGCCAGGGCGTCCAGCGCGTGGTCTTCGCCAGCTCCAACCACGTGATCGGCTTCCACCGGCGGTCCGAACGCATCGACGATCGCGCCACCTTCCGGCCGGACGGCAACTATGGGCTGAGCAAGCTGTTCGGCGAGGGCCTGGGCCGGCTCTACGCCGACAAGCATGGCATCGCCTGCGTCGCCTTGCGGATCGGCTCGTGGCAGCCCCAGCCGCTGAACCTGCGCATGCTGTCCACCTGGCTCAGCCCGCGCGACGGGATTCATCTCATCGGGCGCGCGCTCGATGCCGCCGACGTCCACTTCGAGATCGTCTACGGGGTTTCGGCCAACGACCGCAACTGGTGGGACAACCCAGGCGGCAAACGCATCGGCTTTGCGCCACAAGACAACGCCGAGGCCTTCGCCGCGGAGCTGGAGGCCCGGATGGCGCCGGAGGACGAGCCCGAGGTCGAGCGCGCCTTCCATGGCGGCCCGTTCTGCGGCATGGAGTTCTCGGGCGATCTTACGAAGATCGAGTGAGCGCGGCGCAACACGCGAAAGGCCGGCAGGGTGCATCCCGCGAGCTTCTTGATCGGCGCTCTTTTGCTGGGCGCGCGGGTCGCGGCGGCCGAGCCGCCGGCGCTCGATCTCATCGCCGTGCCCGGCGGCGAATTCGTCATGGGCGACGCGGAGGGCGAGCCCGACGAGGCGCCCAAGAGGGTCCGCGTCGCGGCCTTCCGGATCATGCGCCACGAGGTCACGAACCGGCAGTTCGCCGCCTTCGCCGCGGCCGGCGGTTACCGCAGCGACGCGGAGGCTTCGGGCGCGGGCTACGTCTGGACCGGGCGCTGGCGGCGCGTCGAAGGCGCCGACTGGCGCCGCCCCGAGGGCCCGGACAGCACCATCGCCGACAGGCCCGACCATCCGGTGGTCCAGGTCTCGGCCCGGGACGCCGCCGCCTTCTGCGCCTGGGCGGGCCTGCGCCTGCCGAGCGAAGCGGAATGGGAGTTCGCCGCGCGCGGGAGCGACGGCCGGCGCTATCCCTGGGGCGACGCGGCGCCGGAGCAGGGCGCGGGCGCCCGCGCCAACTTCGGCACCGTGCCCTGCTGCGCGCCCGATGCCGCCGACGGCTACCGCACCACCGCGCCGGTCGGCAGCTACGCGCGCGGCGCCTCGCCCTTCGGGCTCCTGGACATGGCCGGCAACGTCTGGGAGTGGACGGCGAGCCGCTTCCCCGGCAAGCCCGACGACGTCGCCCTGCGCGGCGGCGGCTGGGGCAACAACCCGTACTGTCTGCGCGTGTCCTACCGCCACGGCAACCCGCCCGACATCGGCCTCGACATGGTCGGTTTCCGCTGCGCGGGAGATGCAGGTTAGGCGGGCGGTCCCGGGATTTGGTTTCGGCTGCTCGGCGGTTACCCGACCTGAGCGTGGTTCAGCGCGACGTCGAAGACATCGAAGTTGCGCAAGCTGCGGCCGGGATCGAGCGTCGGGGTCGGGCGATTGAGCAGCAAGGGCACGCGCTGCTCGGACCGGCCGCCGTGGGAGCGCAGCGGCTCGGTCAGCCCGGTGAGGTCGTGGCGCTCCGGGCGGGTGCCCAGCACCTTGTGGCGCGCGGCGGTCACGATCACCTCGCCGACCCGGTCCTCGGGCAGCTCGAAGCGCCGGCAGGCCTCGGCCCGGCCGAGCGCGCAGTCGATGCCGTCCAGCGCCGCAAGGCGGGAAATCACCGCCGCGGCGTCGGTTCCTTCGCGCAGGTAGATGGTGACGAAGCCGCCGAGCGCGCCGTGATGGACCACATAGGGGTCGGTGATCGGACAGATGACCCGCGCCACATCCGCGCCCAGCCAGTCGTCCATCAGCACCTGCAGGTAGATCACGTCGGGATCGCCATGGCTGTCGTGCTTGGCCTTCATGCCGTGGTCGGCGGTCAGCGCGAGGGTCGCGCCGAGCCCGTCGAGCTGGGCGAAGTAGCCGTCCATCATCCGGTAGAAGGCGTTGGCGCCCTCGGTGCCCGGCGCGTGCTTGTGCTGCACGTAGTCGGTGGTCGAGAGATAGAGGATGTCCGGGCGCGCGCGCGTCATGAGCGCGACCCCGGCCGCGAGCACGAACTCGCTCAAGTCCGCGCTGTAGACCGTGGGCAGCGGCAGCCCGACCGTCGCCAGCACGTTCTCGATGCCGTGCTCGGCCGGGTTCGCCTGGTCGGCCCGCTCGGCGGAGAAGCTGAACGATCCGCTGTCCCCGAAGGCCAGGCCGTGGCCGAGCAGGCGGCGCAGCTTGTCCTTGGCGGTGATCGCCCCGACCCTGGCGCCGGCTTCCTGGAAGGCCGCGAAGATGGTCCCGGCGCGCAGCAGCGCGGGATCGTTCATCATCACTTCGGAATCGCTGCCGGGGTCGTAGAAGTAGTTGCCGCAGATGCCGTGCACCGAAGGCGGCACGCCGGTCACGATGGAGAGGTTGTTGGGGTTGGTGAAGCTCGGCACCACGCTGTCCGCCAGGCGTCGCGTGCCGGTCTCCAGCGCCCGGGCCAGGAACGGCATGCAGCCGGCGGCGATGGCGCGCTCGATGTAGCCGCCACCGTCGCTGCCCCAGGGGCCGTCATCGTAGTCCGGCTCGCTGCCGTCGATGCAGACCACCACCAGCGGCGCGCGCGGCCAGGCGTAGCGCCGGCCGTTGACCTCGATTTCCGGGCGGTTGCCGCTCATGTGGTCCAGCCGCCGTCGACGATCACCGCGGTGCCGGTGGTGAAGGCGGATTCGTCGGAGGCCAGGTAGACCGAGAGCGCGGCGATCTCCTCGACCGTGCCGAGCCGGCTCATGGGCTGGCGCGCGATGAAGGCCTTGCGCGCCGCCTCCGGGTCGTCGAAGGCGTCGATGCGCGCCCGCAGCGAGGGCGAGTCCACCGTCGCCGGGCAGATCGCGTTGCAGCGGATGCCGCGGCCGACGAAATCCTTGGCGACCGACTTGGTCAGCCCGATCACCGCCGCCTTGGTGACCCCGTAGATGAAGCGGTTCTCGGCCGCGATCACCGAGGAGGCGATCGAGGACATGTTGATGATGTTGCCGCGGCCGGCATCGAGCATGGCCGGCAGGAAGGCCCTGATGGTGCGGTACATGGCGCGCAGGTTGAGGGTGACCGAGAAATCGAAATCGTCCTCGGTGCAGTCCAGGATGCTGCCGTGGTGCACGAAGCCGGCGCAGTTGAACAGCACGTCGAGGGCGCCGAGATCGCCCGCCAGCGCCGCGATCGCCGCCGGGTCGGTGACATCGAGGGTCCGGGCCTCGATGCCGGCCTCCCGCGCCAGATCGTCCAGCAGATCGGCGTCGATGTCGGTGGCGATCACTTGGGCGCCCTCGGCGGCGAAGGCCAGCGCCGTCGCCCGGCCGATGCCCTGACCGGCGGCGGTGATCAGCGCTTTCTTGCCGGCGAGCCGCGCGCTCATTGCGCGACCCCCGCCTGGGCCGCCGGACCGGCGATGAAATCCAGCACCAGGCCCCGGAATTCCTCGGCCGCCGAGACCGGGAAGAAATGCCCGCCGGTCTCCAGGATCGCGGTTTCGGCGCCCGGGATCAGGCTGGCCAGCTCCTCGCTGTAGTAGATCGGGGTCACCATGTCGTCGCGCGCGCCCACCACCAGGGTCGGCGCCGAGATGCGGCCGAGATCGGCCCGCCGGTCGAATTCGAGCAGCGCCGCGATGCGGCTCAGCATGATCTCGGGCACCGGAAAGTTCGCGACCATCGCGGCTATTTCCTCGCTCTGGGTGGCGTCGTGGTCGCGGATCCAGGCCGGCGGGCGCATGAACATGAGACTCACACGCACGAAGGCCTCCGGCCCCATGGCGCGCAGCACGTCGGCGCGCAGCTCGAACAGGCGGCGGAAGTAGCCGTCGGCGGCGGTCCAGGTTGCGGAAAGTACGAGACTGGCAACCCGCTCGGGCCGCTCGATGCCCAGCACCTGGCAGATCGCGCCGCCGGTCGAATGCCCGACGAAGTCCGCCGTGCCGATCTCCAGATGGTCCAGGAGTTCGACCAGGTCGCCGGCCATCTGTTCGACCGAATAGTCGATCCGCGAGGGGCTGCTTTGGCCGGTGCCGCGGTGATCGTGAAGAACCACCGTGTAGCTCCGGGCCAGGGCCTCCAGATGCGGTTTCCAGAACGCGCCGACGCCGTTGAGCCCGCTGATCAGCACCAGCGGCGGGCCCTGGCCGTGGACCTCGTAGTAGAGGTTCTCGCCATCGGAGAGTGTCAGGTTCGCCACGCGGGTGCCTCCTCGGTCGCCGGTTCGTTTCGCCAGGCTCAAAACGCATGCTAAAAGACTGGACCCGGCATACCAAGACACCTCATGAACTAAAAACGCGGAGGCGAGGCGGTGAACGAAGACATCCCGATAGCGGCGGTGACCGAAACCGCGCCCCGGCTGGCCTGCCCGGCCGGCGCGACCGACTGCCACATGCACTTTTACGGCCCACGCGAGGACTATCCCCTGGCGCCGACCTGCCCGTTTCCGCCGCCCTACGCGCCGGTCGAGGCCTACCGGAGGCTGATGACGCGGCTCGGCGTCGAGCGGGTGGTGATCGTGCAGCCCAGCGCCTACGGCACGGACAACCGCTGCACCCTGGATGCCCTGGCGGAACTGGGCGGGGCGGAACTGGGCGGGGCGGAACTGGGCGCGGCGGCGCGCGCGGTGGTGGTGGTCGACGAGAGCGTGACCGACGCCGAGCTCGAGCGCCTGACCGGGCTCGGCGCACGCGGCATCCGGTTTTTCATGCTGCCCGGCGGGGTGCTGCCCTGGTCCAGCCTGGAGACCATGGCCGCGCGGGTCGCGCCCTTCGGCTGGCACCTGCAGATGCAACTCGACGGCCGCGAGCTGCCGGAGCACGAGGCGGCCCTCAAGCGCCTGCCGGGGCCGCTCGTGATCGACCACACCGGCAAGTTCCTGGAGCCGGTGGCGCCCGATCACCCGGCCTTCCGGAGCCTGCTGCGCCTGGTCGAGGGCGGGAATTGCTGGGTCAAGCTCTCCGCGCCCTACGAGACCTCGCGCCAGGGCCCGCCGCTCTACGGCGATGTCGGCGCCCTGGCCAAGGCGCTGATCCGGGCGGCGCCGGAGCGCATGCTCTGGGCCAGCAACTGGCCGCACCCGAGCGCGCGCGCCGACCCGCCCGACGACGCGGTGCTGCTCGATCTCCTGCTCGACTGGGCCGGAGACGAGTCCTCACGCCGGCGCATCCTGACCGATAACCCGGCCGAGCTCTACGGCTTCGGCCCGCCACGCGCGTGAGCGCCTTCGCGCCGGGCGAATTCTTCCAGATCACCGCGGCGGGCCGGCGCTTGCGCGCGCAGTGGATCGGCGGGCCGGCCGCGCCCGGGGCGCGCTGCCTGGTGTTCCTGCACGAGGGCCTGGGCAGCATCCCGCAATGGGAGGACTTTCCCGCCGCCCTGTGCCGGGCCACGGGCCTGTCGGGCCTGCTCTACGAACGCTGGGGCTTCGGCGGCTCCGAGGCGCTCGCGCTGCCGCGGCCCCGGGACCATCTGGAACGGGAGGCCGAAGACGCCTTGCCCGAGGTGCTGGCGGCTTGCGGCGTCAGGCGGCCGGTCCTGATCGGGCACAGCGACGGCGGCACCATCGCCCTGCTCTACGCCGCCGCCTGCCCCGAACGCGCCGAGGCCTGCGTGACCTTGGCCGCGCACGTTTTCGTCGAGGACGTGACCCGGGGCGGCATCGAGGCCGTGGTCGCGCGCTGGCGGGCGGGCGGCCTGCGCGACCGCCTGGCCCGGCACCACGGCGCCAACACCGAGGCCATGTTCCGCGGCTGGGCCGAGACCTGGCTCGATCCGGGCGCCCGGGACTGGAACGTGGAACACCGGCTGTCCGCCATCACCTGTCCGGCCCTGGTCATCCAGGGCGCCGACGACGCGCACGGCTCCCCCGCCCAGGTCGCGGCCATCGCGGCGGGCGTGTCCGGCCCGGCCGAGGCCTGGATGATCCCGGACTGCGGCCACATTCCACACCTCGAGCGACCGGATCTGGTCTGCGCCCGCATCGCGGGTTTTATCAAGAACCTTTGGCAATAGGACCGCGCCGGCGGTAGGGTTCGGCCACAGCATTCGGCGCCGGGGGGCATCATGAAAATCACCAGGATATCGGCCTATCAGGTCGACCTGCCGCTGCACGAGGGCAGCTACCACTGGTCCGGCGGCAAGTCGGTCTCGGTGTTCGATTCCACCGTGGTGCGGATCGAGACCGACGCCGGGGTCACCGGCCACGGCGAGGTCTGCCCGCTGGGGCCCTCCTATCTGCCGTCCTACGCCGCCGGCGCGCGCGCCGGGATCGCCGAGCTGGCGCCGGCGCTGATCGGCCGCGACCCGCGCGAGCTCGACGCGCTCAACCGGCACATGGACGCCCGGCTCAAGGGCCACCCCTACGTGAAATCGGCCCTCGACATGGCCTGCTGGGACATCCTGGGCCAGGCCGCGGGGCTGCCGGTCTGCACCCTGCTGGGCGGGCGCGATGGCGAGGACGGCATGCTCTACCGGGCGATCTCGCAAGACGCGCCGGACGCCATGGCGGCCCGGGTCGCCGGCTACCGGGCCGAGGGCTACCGGCGCTTCCAGCTCAAGGTCGGCGGCGACCCGGACACCGACATCGCGCGCATCCAAGCCTGTGCCGAGCGGTGTGAGGCCGGCGACGTGCTGATCGCCGACGCCAACACCGGCTGGCTGCCCCATCAGGCCCTGCGCGTGCTGCGCGCGGTCCGCGACCTCGACGTCTATATCGAGCAGCCCTGCCTGTCTTACGAGGAGTGCCTGAGCGTGCGCCGCCACTGCGACCAGCCCTTCGTGCTCGACGAATCGGTGGACGGCATCGAGATGCTGCTGCGCGGCCACGCCGATGGGGCCATGGACGTGGTGAATATCAAGATCAGCAAGCTGGGCGGCCTGACCAAGGCGCGCCGGCTCCGCGATCTCTGCGTCGCCATGGGCCTCGCCATGACCATCGAGGATTCCTGGGGCGGCGACATCGTGACCGCCGCCATCGCCCACCTCTACCACTCGACCCCGGAACCGTTCCGCTTCACCGCCACCGACTTCAACAGCTACGTGAGCGTGTCGATCGCCGAGGGCGCCCCCCAACGCCTCGCCGGCCGCATGGCCGCCTCCGACGCCCCCGGCCTGGGCGTGCGGCCGCGCATGGAAGTGCTCGGCGAGCCGGTGATCGCGGTCTCCTGAGTCGCGCCACGACGATTTGCTGACGCCACCGTTGAGCAATTGCCATGGGGTGGGGGAACGCACGCGAGACATTTCGCAATCATGTCGGTCCCTGTGAAAAACCAGACCGCCTTTGATTTGCCTGGCGTTTTCACTGATTCGAATTTACCGAATTTGCAGGAAACCTTAGTTTTGGCGACCGTTTTCTTGCGAATTAGGAATCATTTTCCGGCCGATTTGTGATTCCCTCAAGGCATTGATATTGGAGGATCGGATGTGATCGAAATACCAGCAGAAGGCGCGGCATGACGATCTTTTCCGCGCCGGTCTCGATCAGACCATCAACATGAAGCACGAGCTTGTCGTCTTGGTGGATAAGACCGACTGGGCCGAGCTCGATCACCACGCCCACGCTGTTCCACACGCTTTACGTCACTCTCAAGCTCTCTTGCGACGCGAAGGCGGACAATTCACCGCCAACGTTAACACTTTGACCCAATGCAGTAGACTTCGCCAAATACGGTGCGGCCAACTCGGCAACTCTCGAAAGAAAGTAATAGTGATCATAACAAAGCACAGACTTTCGCAATGGGACTGTCTCGCCCGTTGCCATCCGACCTGGCAGAAATCCGCCTCCACAAACATGCAGGTGCGGACACTTTCGGCATTCGACCGGTTGGTGCTGACCCATGTTCAAACAATAACTGAATACTTCGTCGGCCAAAATTTCGTCGAGATCATGTTCGAACACATTAAAAGGTGTCCGCGCCCCACCATCGCGGTAAGCGCGAAAATAATCCGGGTATTCGATGCCACCGTCGGTGTTGACCACGAACATGTTCAACATGTCGTTGCCGATTGCATCCGTATGGACCTTGCTTCCCGCCATGCGTTCGAGGATGTCATAGAAATGGCGGATGTAGATCTCCGGATCATCGCGTCGCCACCAATGCTCAAACAATGTTGCAAACCAATGCCCGTACCGGGGCTTTCGAATGTAATCGGCGAACCGAACGTCAGACCAAGGCGGGTTGTCGTAATTGAATTCGATGGGCCACAGCACATCTACTCGAGGGACCGGAAGTCTTGCGATCCAATCAAGAAATTGCAGCGGTGGGATCTGCGGCTGAGCTACGGCCAAAAAGCCGCCGATAAGATTGCCTTGGCCCTCCTGGTCTAATAGCGCCGTAACGGTGCGAATTACCTTGTCGTATGACCCTCGGCCGCAATGGTCGACGCGAACCTGGTCGTTATACGGCTTTGGACCATCGAGGCTAATACCAATAGACACCCGGTGTAATGCCAACAGTCGCACAAGCGCGGGCCGCAGCATAACACCATTGGTTTGCAGACTAACCTTAACACGTGCGTGCTTGCCACATAACGCATCAACCCGTTCAAGCAAGTGTTGGAAGTCCGCCGTCGGCCACAGCGTTGGTTCGCCGCCGTGCAGGACTACTTGGAATGGTGGGCTGCCGTGACGGCTTAGATGCCTATCAACTAGATCAATTACGGCGGCCGCAGTCTCGTGCGCCATCATGGCAGGGACACGCAAGAAGGTCTTGTCCGAAAGATTGAACATGTAACAGTACGTGCAGTCTAGATTACAGACTGCGGTAAGCTTGATGATTACCGTCTGAAACATTTTGCGTAAAGTTCTGCGGCATAATTTGAGGCGAGGACTTCGGAAGCCCTCGTCTCTCTCGGAATCAAAACTCGATGTCGAGGCTAAATTTCAGTCCAAATTTGACTTCAACCTCGTCCGGCGCAACACCGAGATCTTCTCTCACGTGCCTATGGACCGCATCCATGATGCGGGACTTAGCGATCTCATTATTGAAATCCTTGCCAGAAAGTTCCGTTAGTTCGAGTGCACCACTTGTGCGTTGAAGCTCTTGCGAACCAATGCCTTTCCGTACAGCCATTAGATATCTCCCTGAGTTGCTGAAGCACTATTGGGAACCTACGAAAAAGCGATGATTCCCGATTAGCGAGAGTGTTACCACAGAATACACTCAATAGGAAGTAGAATTCTAATTTGGAATGGTACGTGGCAATCTCCCTCTACATCGGGCTAATTTGGCGATCCAGACCCCAGCCCGATGACCATTTGCCGCTGTGAGGGCCGCAGTTGGAGGTGCTGGGCGAGCCGGTGATCGCGGTGGGATAGAGGGCGGAGCGCGCCCGTGCTAATCTAGGCCCCCGCGTTCGCAACCCGCGAGGCCCCGCCATGATCTTCCGTCAGCTGTTCGAGAGCGTGTCCTGCACTTATACCTATCTGCTGGCCTCCCGGCGCGGCGGCGAGGCGCTGATCATCGACCCGGTGCTGGAGAAGGTCGACCGCTATCTCCGGCTGCTGGAGGAGCTCGACCTCAAGCTGGTGAAAGCGCTCGACACCCACGTCCACGCCGACCACATCACCGGCATGGGCGCGCTGCGCGACCGCACCCGCTGCATCACCGTGATGGGGGCGGAGAGCCAGGTCGACGTGGTCTCCCAGCGGGTCTCCGACGGCGACCCGATCGAGATCGAGGGCTTGCGCCTGACCGCGCTCTACACGCCCGGCCACACCGACGATTCCTACTGTTTCCTGATGGACGACCGGGTGTTCACCGGCGACACCCTGTTCATCCGGGGCACCGGGCGCACCGATTTCCAGCACGGCGATTCCCACGCCGCCTACCACTCGATCTTCACCAAGCTGCTGACCCTGCCCGCCGAAACCCTGGTCTACCCGGGCCACGACTACAAGGGCGACACGGTCTCCACCATCGGCGAGGAGCGCGCCCACAACCCGCGCCTCCAGGTGTCTTCCGCCGCGGAATACGCCGCCATCATGGACAACCTCAAGCTGCCCGACCCGAAGCAGATGGATGTCGCGGTGCCGGCCAACCTGCGCCAGGGCCTGAGCCAGGACGAGATCGAGGCGCGCGGCTGGTCGCTGAGTTGCGCCGAGGCCCAGGCCCTGCTCGGCGGGCCGGAGATCGTGCTGGTGGACCTGCGCGACCGGGCCGAGCGCGCGCGCCACGGCGAGATTCCGGGCTCGGCCCACGCGCCCTATCCGGAGCTCGACCGGAACGTCCGGCCCGGCGGCCTGCTGCACCAGCTGGCCTCGGCGGCCGGCAAGCGCCTGGTGTTCTACTGCGCCTACGGCGAGCGCTCGGCGATGGCGGTGCAGGCGGCCCGGGAAGCCGGGCTGACCAACGCCTGCCACATCAAGGGCGGCCTCGACGCCTGGAAGAAAGCCGATGGCCCGGTCGAGGGCGGGGGCGGCTAACCCGAACAAGGCCGCGATCCGCGTGGACCCGACAAGCGATTTTTTGAGAAAGGATCGTTTATCTATTGTATTGACGACCGCTATTTGATAAACAATAGTTTATCTAACTCTGCCGAAAACTAAGAATGAATAACGATCGTTAATCGGATGGCTGCGCTGCGTCATGCCCGGATAGACTTCAAGGACCGCCGAGCCGGGACCTTGCGCGAGACCGCCGAGGGCGGGACGGTCTTCGAGTACGACCGCCAGTTCCCGGAGGACATCGCCTGCGCCCTGCCACGCGCCCATGACAGTCACACCTGGCCGGTAGGTTTGCATCCCTTCTTCGAGCACCTGGGGCCGGAGGGCTGGCTGCGAGATCGACAAGCCAGGACCGCCGAGATCGCCGTCGAGGACGATTTCGGCATCCTGCTTGCTTTTGGCGTGGACTGCATCGGCGCCGTTTCGATTCACGCGCCCGTGGAGCCTCCGGTCTCCGCCGGCCGGGGGCAGCTCGACGAACTCACCGCGGCGGCCGTCGCGGGCAAGCGGACCCTCTCCGGGGTACAACCGAAACTTCTCGTCACCAAGGGCGCGGCGGGGTTCGTTCCGGCGGGAGCCGCCGGCCCCGCGCCTTACATCGCGAAGTTTCCGAGTGACGATCTTCCCAATATCGTTGCCAACGAGACGCTCGCTCTCAAGGCGGCCCGACTGCTCTTGGGGCGCGACCAGGTGGTGGAGGCGGAGCCCGCCGCGGTCGTGGGAATTCCCAGACCGGCACTCGTCGTGCGCCGCTTCGACCGCACGCCCGATGGCGACAAGCTCAGGCTCGAGGATTTCGCGCAAATCCTGTCCAAGCCGCGGGGAAGAGATTACTTGGGAAAATACGACGCCGGTTTCGAAGACATCGGCGCGGCGATCACCCGCCACAGCGCCCGCCCCGAAATAGATATTCTGCGGTACTTTCAGCGTATCGTCGCCTATGCCTTGATCGGCAATTGCGACTGCCATCTGAAGAATTTCTCGTTGCTCGAAACGGTCGTTGGGCTGCGCCTCTCGCCTGCCTACGATATCGTCAATACCTATATCTACGGCGCTCAAGGCTACAGCACGCGGTTCGGTCTGCGCATCGACAATGAACTTCGCCAGTTCGACCAAATCGACAGAGATTTGTTGACCGGATTAGGGCTGAAACTGGGATTGCCCCGGCCGGCGATCGCGAGAACCTTTGAAGGTTTTGCGAAGAGAAGAGAACAGCTTCTCGGGCTCGTGCCGCCGCCGGAAAGGGTCGAGGAAAACGATTTTCGCGACCTTTTCGCCGACACGCTACGCGCGGCGTACTTTCGTATTTGTCCCTGAACGACGGAGCGACCATGCTGAATTGGGAACGACTGGTGCGCGAGGCCGTTACGGTCCGAAAACAGGAGCGCCTGAGCCAGCGGGACCTGGCCGCGCTGGCCGGGGTGACCCAACCCACGGTGGTCAAGTTCGAGAAGGGCTCGACGTCGATCCTCGTGGACAGCGCCCTCGCCATTCTCCGCGCCTTGAGCCTGGCGGAACGGCAGGATGGTTCGCCGTTTCGGTAGCGGCCAAGTACCCAG
Organism: Pseudomonadota bacterium; assembly: GCA_022572685.1. Taxonomy (GTDB): domain Bacteria; phylum Pseudomonadota; class Alphaproteobacteria; order Kiloniellales; family J153; genus JACZVL01. Next base: position 13,295 of record JACZVL010000004.1, on the reverse strand, counting down.
GGAGTTCGCGGCCGAGCGCCGCCAGCGCGCCTCAAGCCGCCGCGTCCGGTCCCAGTTTCCTTGCGGCCAGCCTCATGGCGTGGACCTCGGGTTGGAACGACACCGACGCCGCCGTCAGGAATTTTTTGACGCCCTCGGGCAGTCGAGCGTCGAGATCGCCCTCTTTGAACCAGCCGACGGTCTTCGCGACGTCCAGGGGATTGATTTGATCGGGGAACAGGGCCAGCGCGGCCGAAACGCCCTGATTCAGCGACAGACCCCCACGCAGCAATACTTCCACGTCGAGGTAATCCCGGGCCTCGACGCGTTGAAGCAAGACCTTCAATTTCGTCGCCAGAAGATCGAGTGGCGATGCGATCGGAAACTTGCCCGGCATTCGATCCGGTTCGCCCACGCGGCCGAAGCCTATGGACCCGAAAAAGGACAGGCGGACCTCGCCGTCATCGACAGGTGCGGCCACGATCAGCGTATCTGGCCGCCGAACGACGACCGTGCCGTCACGCAGCGGCCGCACCTCTCGCCTGAGCGCGTCCTCGTTCAGCTCGCGGTCGGAGAAGAAATCGAAATCGACCGAGCTCCGGTGTCCGTATCGCAAGGCGATCGCGGTTTCGCCATAGAGAACCCAGCCCTCGGGAACGCTCCGCGCATGGGCGTCCCAGAACCCGCGTTGCGGCGGCGGCAGGATTTCAAGGTGCGGCGTCATCGAAGCACCTTGTCGGCATGGCGCGCTCCGGCAGCTTGAAGTACCGATGCCAGTACGCCCAGGAGCGCGCGTCCATGGCGCCGGGAAGCGCGCCGCCAAGCGCGTCCTTGAAGGCGCCCTCGCCCCAGATTCGCCGCGCCGCCACATAGTCCCGCGCGGTCCCGAAGGCCATGATCTGGCACAGCAGGCGCGGCAGGTCGCCAAGCGCCGCGTCCGGCTCCCGCCACCAGACATAGCGGCGGGCCAGTTTCTCCCTCTCCGGGTCTTGCTGGGTGGCTAGCATGGGCTCCTCGCCTGCCGTTCCGCGCACCGCTGGATTCCGATATCGGGATTGTAAGGCATTCGGCCGGACGGTGGAATCCCGGGGTTCGACATCCGGATCGGAACCGCCGAGTGCTCTCTAGCGCCTCACGCCTTCCCTCGCGCCACGGCCGCGATCCGGCCTTCCTCGATGCCGTGGCAGGCGAGGCGGATGCCGTCGACCGTGATGGTCTCGGGCGCTTCGCGGCGGCAGCGCGCGTCCGCGTGCGGGCAGCGCGGGTGGAAGGTACAGCCCGAGGGCGGGTCGATCGGGTCCGGCACCTCGCCGGCCACCGGGACGCGGGCGCGGCCCGACATCTCCAGGTCGGGGATCGCGTCGAGCAGCATGCGCGTGTAGGGGTGGCGGGGCGCGCCGAACAGCGCCTCCGTCGCGCCCGACTCGACCAGGCGGCCCAGGTACATGACCCCGACCTCGTCGGCGAAGTTGTAGACCACGGCGAGATCGTGGGAGATCAGCAGGTAGGTCAGCCCCAGTTCCTTCTGCAGGTCCTTCATGAGATTCAGGATCTGGGCCTGGACCGAGACGTCGAGCGCCGAGGTCGGCTCGTCGCAGACCAGGAACTCCGGGTTGCTGGCGAGCGCGCGCGCGATGGAAACGCGCTGGCGCTGGCCGCCGGAGAACTCGTGCGGATACTTCACGCCGTCCTCGGGTGTGAGCCCGACCTGGCGCAGCAACTCGTCGACCCGCGCGCGGATCGCCTTGCGGTCGGTCATCAGGCGGTGAGCGACGATCGGCTCGGCAATGATCGCCGAGACGCGCCAACGCGGGTTGAGGCTGGCGTAGGGGTCCTGGAAGATCATCTGCAGGCGCCGGCGCAAGGGCATGATCTCGCGGCGCGACTTGAGGCTGGCCATGTCGATCCCGTCGAGCCGGACCGTCCCCGCGCTGGGCCGGTACAGCCCGACCACGCAGCGCGCCACGGTCGACTTGCCGCAGCCGGACTCGCCCACCAGGGCGAAGGTCTTGCCGCGCGGGATGTCGAAGCTGATCCCGTCGACCGCCTTGAGGATCAGGCGCGGCGCGCCCTCCAGGGTCCGGTTGAGCCACGGCTTGGAGACGTCGAAATAGTGCGCCAGCCCGCGCACCGAGACGAAGGGCGCATCGGTTTCCCGGGCGGTTTCCCGGGCGGTTTCCCGGGCCGTTTTCCCGCCGCCGCCCGACTCCGCCGCCGCGGCCTCAGGCACGGGCCACCTCCCGCTCCCGGTCGTAGAGCCAGCAGGCGGCCTCGGAGGTTTCCACCGGGATCAGCTCGGGGCGTTCGACCCGGCAGCGATCGAAGGCCTTGGGACAGCGCGGATTGAAGGCGCAGCCGGTCGGAATGTCGGTCAACCGCGGCATCGCGCCCTCGATCTGGATCAGCCGTTCGATGCGGTGTCCGATGGTCGGAATCGAGCCCATCAGGCCGACCGTGTAGGGGTGCTTGGGGCGCTGGATCACCTCCTGCACCGGGCCGATCTCGGCCAGGCGCCCGGCGTACATCACCGCGACCCGATCGGCGGTCTCGGCGATCACGCCCATGTCGTGGGTGACCAGCATGACCGCGGTGCCGTGCTCGCGGCTCAGCGTCTTGAGCAGCGCGATGATCTGCGCCTGCACCGAGACGTCGAGCGCGGTCGTCGGCTCGTCGGCGATGATCAGGCGCGGGTTGGCGCAGAGCGCGAGCGCGATCACCACGCGCTGGCGCATGCCGCCGGAGAACTGGTGCGGGTAGCTGTCGAAGCGCCGCTCGGCGGCCGGAATGCCGACCTCGACCAAGAGCTCGACGGCGCGCTTGCGGGCCCGCGCGCGCGACATCTCGCTATGGGTCAGGATGGTTTCGACCAGCTGCCGGCCGATGGTGTAGAGCGGGTTCAGGCTGGTCAGCGGGTCCTGGAAGATGGCGCCGATCTTCTTGCCGCGGATGCGCCGCATCTGTTCGTAGGACAGGTTGTCGATGCGCTGGCCGTCGAGGTGGATGCGGCCGCCGGCGATGCGGCCGGGCGGGTCGAGCAGGCCGATGATCGACATCCCGGTGATCGACTTGCCGGCGCCCGATTCGCCGACCACGCCGAGGATTTCGCCCTCGTCGATGTGGAACGAGGTGTCGTCGATCGCCACCAGCGTGCCGTGGCGGGTCGGGAACTCGACGCGCAGGTTCTCGACGCTGAGCAGGGGTTGCGCCATGTCTCGCGGCTCTCGACTGGTTTCCTTCCCGGGGCCGGGCGGCTGGTTCCTGTAGCGTTTTCAAGGGCGTATTGGGTGCCCCGGCCGCGGTCCCGGTGCGGCACTATACATGGCAGATCGCACCCAAGATACCAAGCGCCGGGGTCTCGCGGTAAGCTCCGCGAAGCGGGCAGGAAAATCGGACAATTATGTACGATATTACGCTTGTAAATCGGACACATATGTACGATATCTAGCGTCGTGAACGGAGCGCGGTTCATACGCAGGATCAGAAAGCTTGGCCGGAAGCGTGGCATTTCCGTTGAGGTCGTCACGAGCCGTGGCAAGGGCAGTCATGTGACCCTGCTTTATGGCTCCCGCTTCACGACGGTCCCCGGGCATCGCGGCGATCTGCCGAAAGGCACCCTGGCCGCCATGTTGAAGGGGTTGGGGCTGACTTTGGGTGATCTTGGTTGATGCGCCCCGGTTCGAGAAGGAGATAATGTCATGGCGGTGTCCCGAATCGCTTATCCCGCCGTCTTTCATATCGAGGAAGGGGGAGAGGTCACGGTCACCTTTCGCGACCTGCCCGGCGCCGTCACCTTCGGCGAAAATCCGGACGCGGCGTTGGAGGCGGCGCGCGACTGCCTGGACGAGGCCCTGTCGTTTCGGATCGCGCGGCGTCTCGATGTGCCCCTGCCCTCGGCCAAACGGCGCGGCGAGCGCCTGGTCGCGCCGCCGGCGCTGACCGCAGCCACGTTGGCGCTCTATATCGCCCAGCGTGTGGCCGGTTTGACCAACGTCGCGCTCGCCGCCCGTCTGGGTTGCCACGAGCGCGAGGTCCGGCGTCTCCTCGATCCGCGCCACGCCAGCGGCCTGGAGCGCCTGGCCGACGCCATCCGTGCCGCCGGCGGCGATCTGGAGCTGCATCTGGACCTCCCGCGCAAGTCAGCGTGAGCGTTTCACCGGCTTGAGGCGCACCTGCGCGCTTCCTCTTGCCGCTGCGTCCGCGCTCTGTTTGGACTATAGTGCGGTTCGGATCGATGCGGACTGCCGAGGCGGGATGGACAATCAGGATACGACAGCGAAGGCGGGCGTTAGCTGCCCGAATTGCGGGCGCACATTCAACTGCGACGGCCCGCCGGACTGCTGGTGCCTCAAGGTCGAGATCAACTTCGACTGGGAGGACTTCATCATCCGCACGGGGATGAGCTCTTGCGTCTGCCCGGTCTGCCTGACCGGCAAGACCGAGCCGGCCACAACGTAGGGCGCGCGCGCCATGGCCCAGACTCTCGCCGAGAAAATCATCGCCCGCGCCGCCGGCCGCGCTGCGGTCACGCCCGGCGAGATCGTGACCTGCCGGGTCGATCTCGCCATGGTCCACGATTCCAGCGGCCCGCGCCGGCTCGCGCCCATGCTCGAACGACTGGGCGTGGGGGTCTGGGACCCGGACCGGCTGGTGGTGATCACCGATCACTTCGTGCCCGCCTTCGACGCCGCCTCGGCGGCGATCCAGGCGTTGACCCGGGACTGGGTGGCCGCGGCGGGGGTGCGCAACTTCTACGACATGCAGGGCGTCTGCCACATCGTGCTGCCCGAGCGCGGGCACTTGCGGCCCGGCCTGTTCGTGGTCGGCGGCGACAGCCATTCCTGCACCGGCGGCGCCTTCGGCTGCTTCATGTTCGGCGTCGGCGCGACCGACATGGCCGGCGTGCTGGCCACCGGCGAGACCTGGATCCGGGTGCCGGAGACGATCCGCCTGCGCTGGTCCGGCCGGCTCGGGCGCGGGGTCGCGGCCAAGGACATGATGCTCGCACTCTGCGCCCGCCTCGGCATGGACGGCGGCGGCTACCAGGTCATCCAGTACGACGGCGCGGCGGTCACCGAGCTGCCCATGGCCGAGCGCATGACCCTGTGCAACATGGCGGTGGAGCTGGGCGCCCAGACCGGCCTGATCGCACCCGACGCCACGACCGCGGACTATCTGCGCGACGTTGGCGCCGAACTCGACGGCGAAGCGGGAGACCTGGCGCGCTGGCAGTCGGACCCGGACGCCGCCTACCGGACCACGCTCGATTTCGACGCCGGCGCGCTCGCGCCCCAGGTCGCCGCACCCCACAGCCCGGCCAACGCGGCGCCGGTCGGCGAGATCGGCCCGGTCGCGGTCGACCGCGCCTACATCGGCGCCTGCACCGGCGCCAAGCTCATCGACCTGCGCATGGCCGCCGAGGTGCTGAAAGGTCGAAAGGTGGCGCGCGGCACCCGTCTGCTGGTCGCGCCGGCCTCCGCGCGCGCCGCCGAGCAGGCCGCCGCCGAGGGTACCCTCGAGGTCCTGACCGAGGCCGGCGCCAGCATTCTGCCGACCGGCTGCGGCGCCTGCGCCGGGTATGGCGGCGCGCTGCTGGCCGAGGACGAGGTCTGCATCGCCAGCACCGCGCGCAACTTCAAGGGCCGCATGGGCGCGACCTCTTCCCGGGTCTATCTGGCCTCGCCCTACACCGTGGCCGCGGCGGCGGTCACCGGGCGCATCGGCGACCCGCGCGAGCTGCTGGACGGAGCGGCGCCATGACGGAAAACGGCCCCGGCCCCAACAGTCAGGCCGGCCGGGCCTGGGTGTTCGGCGACAATATCGACACCGACGTGCTGGCCCCGGGCCGCTACATGAAGGGCCCGGTCGAGGCGGCGGCGGCACACTGCCTGGAATCGGTCGACCCGGACTTCGCGGGCCAGGTGGCGCCCGGCGACTTCGTGATCGGCGGCGGCAACTTCGGCCTCGGCTCCTCGCGCGAGCAGGCCGCCCAGGTGCTGTGCATCCTGGGGGTGGCGGCGGTGATCGCCAAGTCCTTCGCCGGCATCTTCTACCGCAACGCCTTCAACCTCGGCCTGCTGGCGGTGCTCTGCCCGGAAACCGGGCGGATCGACGCGCGGGACCGCCTGGCGCTCGATGCCGAGGCCGGCGTGCTCCGCAACCTGAGTTCCGGCGAGCGTTACGCCTGCGAGCCGGTGCCCGCGCACCTCTTGGCGCTGATCGCCGATGGCGGCCTGATCCCGCAGCTGGAGCGGCGCTTCAAATCGCGGGCCGGAAAGGAAGGGTCATGACCAGCCAAGCGACGCCCCCGGGGACTCTCAGGGCGCAACTCGACAGCGGGCGCATCGTGGTCGCGCCCGGGGTCTATGACGGCCTGGGCGCGCTGACCGCCGAGCGGGCCGGCTTCACCGCGCTCTACCTGTCCGGCGCCAGCATCGCCTACGGCCGCTTCGGGCGGCCGGACATCGGCCTGGTGTCCATGACCGAGGTCGCCGATACCCTGGCGATCATCCGCGAACGGGTCGCCGTGCCGCTGGTGGTCGACGCCGACACCGGCTACGGCAACGCGCTCAACGTGATGCGCACGGTGCGCCGCTTCGAGCGTGCCGGCGCCAGCGCGATCCAGCTCGAGGACCAGACCAACCCCAAGCGCTGCGGCCATCTCGAGGGCAAGACCCTGGTGCCGGCGGCGGAGATGGTCGGCAAGCTCCAGGCGGCGCTCGATGCCCGCGCCGACGCCGAGACCCTGATCGTCGCCCGCACCGATGCGATTGCGGTCGAGGGCTTCGAGGCCGCGCTCGAACGCGGCGCGCGCTACATCGAGGCCGGCTGCGACGTGTTGTTCGTCGAGGCGCCGGGTTCGCGCGAGGAGCTGGCGGCGATCGGGCGCGAGCTCGGCGGCCGGGTGGCGCTGCTCGCCAACATGGTCGAGGGCGGCAAGACCCCGATCCTGCCGGCCGAGGAGCTGCAGGGGCTGGGTTATCGCATGGTGATCTTCCCGAGCGCGCTGGTGCGCGCCTTCGCCCACATGGCCGGCGCGTTCTTCGAAACCCTGGCGCGCCACGGCACCACCGGGCCGTTCCGCGACCGCATGTTCGATTTCCGCCAGGTCAACGAGCTGGTCGGCACCCCCGAGATGCTGGAGACCGGCCGCCGCTACGCCGAGGACCGCTTCGAGACGCCGGCGGGGTAGACAAAGGGGACAGGAGTGGGACTGTCCCCTTTCTCCTTCTCCTGGCCGAGGCGCTATAGCCAGCGCCGCACGCGCGCTTTGTAGTCCAGGTATTCCTTGCCGAACTTGCGCTCGAGGTAGCGCTCCTCGCGCGCGATGACGCCGTAGCGCATGACCACCAGCGTCGGCAGCAGCAGGACCCAGACCCAGGGCGCGTCGGCGGCGATGCCGATCCCGGCGTAAATCGCGGTGAGGCCGATATAGATCGGGTTGCGCGAGATGCGGTAGGGCCCGTCGGTCAGAATCGCGGTCGTCGGCTTGTGGGTGTGAAAGCTGGTGCCGGCGGCCCTGAATTGCCGGACCGAGGCGAGGGTCAGGGCGATGCCAAGGCCGATCAGGGCGCCGCCCAGCATGTAGCGCAGCGTCTCGGGCAGCAGCGGAGAGGGCCACAGCCAATCGAGCCCGAGGCCGAGTGCGAGAAAACCCAAATAGATGAACGGCGGCTTGGCGATCACGCCGGGTGCGTCTGGTTCCGAAGTATCCGTCATGGCCATGGTCCGAACCCGTGCCTGTCGTTCCGCGCGCCGCGCCGCGTCAGCTTGCCGTGATTCTGAGGATTTCCTCGCAGACCGCGATCTGCCTTTCGGCCTCGCGGCGGGCCTCGTCGTCCCGGCCGTCCTCCAGGTCCTCGCGCGTGTCCTTGAGCTTCTGCTCGGCGGCGCCGCGGTCCAGGTCCTCGACCGCCATGGCCTGGCCGGCCAGCACCGTACAGCGCGCCGCCGTGACCTCGGCGAAACCGCCGGCCACGAAGATGCTCTCGGTCAGCTCGCCGTCCTGGTAGAGGCCGAGCACGCCCGGACGGATGTTGGAGATCATCGGCGTATGCCGGGGCAAGACGCCGAAGTCGCCGTCCTCGCCCGGCACCACCACCATATCGACGCCGCGCGAGACCAGCAGGCGCTCGGGCGTCACCAATTCGAAATTCACCTGTTCCTCGGCCATGGCCCTCGTTCCGCGTCCGGTTATGCCGCCGTGGTTTCTGGTTCCGCGTGCCTCAGGCGGCCTCGGCCGCCATCTCGCGCGCCTTATCGACCGCCTCCTCGATGGTGCCGACCATGTAGAACGCCGCCTCGGGCAGGTGGTCGTACTCGCCATCGACGATGCCCTTGAAGCCGCGGATGGTGTCTTCCAGGCTGACCAGCACGCCAGGCTTGCCGGTGAACACCTCGGCGACGAAGAACGGCTGCGACAGGAAGCGCTGGATTTTGCGGGCCCGGGTGACGGTCTGCTTGTCCTCCTCGCTGAGCTCGTCCATGCCCAGGATCGCGATGATGTCCTGCAGCGACTTGTACTGCTGCAACACCTGCTGGACCCGGCGCGCGACCGCGTAGTGCTCCTCGCCGACGATGCGCGGATCGAGGATGCGGCTGGTCGAATCCAGCGGGTCGACCGCCGGATAGATGCCGAGCTCGGCGATCTGGCGCGACAGCACGGTGGTCGCATCCAAATGCGCGAACGAGGTTGCGGGCGCCGGATCGGTCAAATCGTCGGCCGGCACGTAGATCGCCTGCACCGAGGTGATCGAGCCCTTCTTGGTCGAGGTGATGCGTTCCTGCAGCGCGCCCATTTCGGTGGCCAGCGTCGGCTGATAGCCAACCGCCGAGGGGATGCGGCCCAGCAGCGCCGAGACCTCGGAGCCGGCCTGGGTGAAGCGGAAAATGTTGTCGATGAACAGCAGGACGTCCTGGCCCTCCTCGTCGCGGAAGTATTCGGCCAGCGTCAGGCCGCTCAGGCCGACGCGCGCGCGGGCGCCCGGCGGCTCGTTCATCTGGCCGTAGACCAGCGCCGCCTTGGAGCCGTCGCCCTCCAGGTCGATGACCCCCGACTCGATCATCTCGTGATAGAGGTCGTTGCCCTCGCGGGTGCGCTCGCCGACCCCGGCGAACACCGAATAGCCGCCGTGCGCCTTGGCGATGTTGTTGATCAGCTCCATGATGATCACGGTCTTGCCGACCCCGGCGCCGCCGAACAGGCCGATCTTGCCGCCCCGCACGTAGGGCGCCAGCAGATCGACCACCTTGATGCCGGTGATCAGGATCTCGGTCTCGGTCGACTGTTCGACGTAGGCCGGCGCCAGGCGGTGGATCGGCAGGCGCTTCTTGGCGTTGACCGGGCCGCGCTCGTCGACCGGCTCGCCGATCACGTTGAGAATCCGCCCCAGGGTCTCCGGGCCGACCGGCATGGTGATCGGGCCGCCGGTGTCGACCACCTCGTGGCCGCGCACCAGGCCCTCGGTGCTGTCCATGGCGATGGTGCGGACCGTGTTTTCGCCCAGGTGCTGGGCGACCTCGAGCACCAGGCGGTTGCCCTGGTTGTCGGTCTCCAGCGCGTTCAGGATCGCCGGCAGGTCGCCCTCGAAATGGACGTCGATCACGGCGCCCATGACCTGGGTGATCTTGCCGACAAGGTTCTTGGCCATCGGTGTTGCTCCCTCGTCTTTCTAATCTCGTTCCCGCCGCGGGCCTACTTAAGGGCTTCCGCGCCGGAGATGATCTCGATCAGTTCACTGGTGATGACCGCCTGGCGCGTGCGGTTATAGGTCAGCGTCAGATTGTCGATCATATCGCCCGCGTTGCGGGTCGCGCTGTCCATGGCGGTCATGCGCGCGCCATGCTCGCTGGCGGTGTTCTCCAGCAGCGCCCGGAACAACTGCACCTCCAGGTTGCGCGGCAGCAGCGCCGCCAGGATATCCTCCTCGCTCGGCTCGTACTCGTAGACCGCGCGCGAGTCCCCGCCGGATGCCCCGCCCGACTCCGCGGCCTCGGCGCCATCCGCCCCCGTGGGCGCCCCCGTGGGCCCCATCCGCGGGCGCGAAGGGAATCAGCTGCTGGGCGGTCACGACCTGGCTGATCGCCGACTGGAAGCGGGCGTAGTAGATGGTGCAGACGTCGAACTCGCCGGCCTCGAACATCTGGGCGATGCGCTTGGCGATCGACTCGGCGGCCTCGAAGCGGAGCCTCGGCTTGGCCACGTCCTCGATGGTGTCGATGATGGCGTCGCCGAACTCGCGGCGCAGCTGGTCGCGGCCCTTGCGCCCGACGCAGAGCAGCCTGACCGTCTTGCCGTCCTTGCGCAGCGCGGCGATGCGGCGCCGGACCTCGCGCACGATGCCGGAATTGAAGCCGCCACAGAGTCCGCGGTCGGCGGTGCCGACGACCAACAGGTGAACCTGGTCCCGCCCGTTGCCGGCGAGCAACTCGGGCGCGCCCTCCCTGCCGGCGCTGGCGGCGGCCAGCGAGTTCAGCATGCGCTCCATGCGCTCGGCATAGGGGCGCGCGGCCTCGGCCTGCTCCTGAGCCCGCCGCAGCTTGGCGGCGGCGACCATCTTCATGGCGGCGGTGATCTTCTGCGTCGACTTGACGCTGGCGATCCGGACCCGCAGGTCCTTGAGATTCGGCATGGCCCCTGGCGCCCTAGACGAAGGTCTTGAGGAAGTTTTCCATGAAGGCCTTGAGCTTTTCCTCGGTGGCCGCGGAGATTTCCTTTTCGGTGCGAATCGCGGCCAGAATCTCCTGGCCGCTGGCCTTGATCTCGTCGCGCAGCTTGCGCTCGAAACTGGTCACCTTGTCGAGCGGGATGCCGTCGAGGAAGCCGCGCACACCGGCGAAGACCACCACCACCTGCTCCTCGACCGGCATCGGCGTGTACTGATCCTGCTTGAGCAGCTCGGTCAGGCGCGCGCCGCGCGCCAGCAGGCGCTGGGTCGCGGCGTCGAGGTCGGAGGAGAACTGGGCGAAGGCCTCCATCTCGCGGTACTGGGCGAGCTCCAGCTTGATCGATCCGGCGACCTGTTTCATGGCCTTGATCTGGGCCGCGGAGCCGACGCGGGAGACCGAGAGGCCGACGTTCACCGCCGGGCGGATGCCGCGATAGAACAGGTCGGTCTCGAGGAAGATCTGGCCGTCGGTGATCGAGATCACGTTGGTCGGAATGTAGGCGGAGACGTCGCCCGCCTGGGTCTCGATCACCGGCAAGGCGGTGAGCGAGCCGCCGCCGTGGTCGTCGTTCATCTTGGCCGCGCGCTCGAGCAGGCGCGAATGCAGATAGAACACGTCGCCCGGATAGGCCTCGCGGCCCGGCGGCCGGCGCAGCAGCAGCGACATCTGGCGGTAGGCGACGGCCTGCTTGGACAGATCGTCGTAGAAGATCACCGCGTGCATGCCGTTGTCGCGGAAGAACTCGCCCATGGTGCAGCCGGTGTAGGGCGCCAGGAACTGCAGCGGCGCCGGCTCCGAGGCGGTGGCCGCGACGATGATCGAGTACTCGAGCGCGCCGCGGTCCTCGAGCTCCTTGACGAACTGGGCCACGCTGGAGCGCTTCTGCCCGATGGCGACGTAGATGCAGTAGAGCTTCTTGGACTCGTCGTCGCCGGCGTTGATCTCTTTCTGATTGAGGATGGTGTCGAGCGCGATCGCGGTCTTGCCGGTCTGGCGGTCGCCGATGATCAGCTCGCGCTGGCCGCGGCCGACCGGGATCAGGCAGTCGATCGCCTTGAGGCCGGTCTGCATCGGCTCGTGCACCGAGCGGCGCGGGATGATGCCCGGCGCCTTGACCTCGACCCGTTTGCGCTCGGCGCCCTCGATCGGACCCTTGCCGTCGATCGGATTGCCGAGCGCGTCGACCACCCGGCCGAGCAAGCCCTTGCCGACCGGCACCGCGACGATGGCGCCGGTGCGCTTGACCACGTCGCCTTCCTTGATGTTGCGGTCCTCGCCGAACAGCACCACGCCGACGTTGTCGGCCTCGAGGTTGAGCGCCATGCCCATGAGCCCGCCGGGGAACTCCACCAGCTCGCCCGCCTGCACGTTGTCGAGGCCGTAGACCCGGGCCACGTTGTCGCCGACCGACAGCACTTGGCCGACCTCGGCGACATCGGCCTCGGCGCCGAAGTTCTCGATCTGCTCCTTGAGGATCGCGGAGATTTCCGCGGCGCGGATGTCCATCACCCAACCCCCTTCATGGCCAGTTGTAGTCTCTGCAGCTTGCTGCGTATGGAATCGTCGATCAGGCGGCTGCCGACCCGGACGATCAGGCCGCCGATCAGGCCCGGGTCGACCTCGATCTCGACCTGGACCTTGGCGCCGACCTCCTTGCGCAGGGTCTCGACCAGGGCGCGCTGCTGTTTGTCGTCGAGCGCGGTGGCGCTGGTCACCCGGGCGGTGATCTCGCCGCGCCGGCGCGCGAGCTCGGCCAGATAGGCCGCGATCATGCGATCGAGCGCGAACAGGCGCCGGTTGCGCGCGACCAGCAGCACGAAGCGCCGGGTCAGCTCGCCGACCCCCGCCCGGTCCAGGATCGCGGCCATGGCCTGGCTCTGCTGGGTGCGGGTGAACAGCGGGCTGCGGATCAGCCGGCGCAGGTCTTCGCTCTCGGCGATCGCGGCCTTGAGGCCACGCAGGTCGTCGGCCACCGGATCGAGCTGTTTGCGCTCGTCCGCCAGCTCCAACAGCGCCAAGGCATAGCGCCCGGGCAAGCCGCTCAAACCGATAACCTCAGCCGCCAAGCTTTGGGTCCCCCCCTGGGAAGCGCGGAAGCCGGTCACGTCAGAATCGGACCGGCGATCGAAAGCGACAATAACCTCGCCGCCGCGGCAGGCAGCCCCGCCGTGGGCGCGCGTTTGGTATCATAGTCCCCAAGGGCAGGCAAGGCGCGACGGGCACCGGTTTTCCGGCCTGTTATTCCCGGGCTGAATCGGCCGGTTGCCCTACATGAAGCTGTAGGGATCGATGTCGATCTGGAGGCGCAGTTTGCCGGGCAGCTTGACCTGGGCGACCCAGTCCCGGACCAGCTTCTGGACCGCCACCTCGCGGCGCGCCTTGAGCAGGAAGCGGCAGCGGTGGCGGCCGCGCAGTACCGCCAGCGGGGCCGGCGCCGGACCCAGCACCTGGACGCCGTCGGTGTGGGGCGCCACGCGGGCCAGCGCCCGGGCCGCGCGCGCCAATGCCGCGGGGTCCGGGCTGGAGAGGATCAGCGCCACCAGGCGCCCGAAGGGCGGCATCCCGGCGGCCTCGCGCGCTTCGGTCTCGACCTCGATGAAGCGGTCGCGCGCGCCCGGGGACGCGGCAGGCTAGCGCCGCCGCGCCGCCTC
>JACZVL010000103.1 GCA_022572685.1 Pseudomonadota bacterium | reverse complement strand
GGTGTTCGAGCGCCATCACATCGTCAAGATCGATCCGCTCGGCGAGCGCCTCGATCCGCACAGCCACGAGGCCATGTTCGAGGTGCCCGACCCGGAGACCCCGAGCGGCACCGTGGTCCAGGTGGTTCAGGCCGGCTACCGCCTGCACGACCGGTTGCTGCGCCCGGCCCAGGTCGGCGTCGCCAAGGGCGGCCCCGCGCCCGAGCCGAAGGCGGAGGCCCCAGCCGAAGAAGCGGCACCGGACGAGACCGGTGCGCCGGAGCCGGGTCCGCCCCGGCCGGAACCGGAACCAAGACCGGAACCCCGGGCCCAGTCCCAGCCTGGGCCCAAGGCGGCCGACGACGACGAAACCCCGCCCGGCTCCACCGTCGATACGTCGGCCTAATCGACCCTAGCCCCGGCCCGCACCCCCGGCCCGCACCCCCGGCCCGCACCCCCGCCCGGCCACCCATAGGATACTGAGGCTTGGGGTTGGTTCGGCCGGCCAAGCCAACCCCGAACCTGGGGGCCGGGGGGTGCGGGCCGGGGCGATTCCGCGTTAGCGGAACTCACGTCAACGCGGCGCGATCGGGAACGGCGAATCCGGGTCGTGGGCCTGGAAGTTGCGTTTGGCGAGTTCGGGCCGGCGCACGGCGTAGCAGTAGACGCAGCCGTGGGGACAGGAGTCGTAGGCGCCGATATCGCGGGATTCGGCGCAGAGGCAGCCCGGGCGGTTGCCCTTGGCGCGCGCCGCGATCGGCCGCCCCGCGAGATCCGAGAGGCGCTCGGCGTCGATGCAGCGGGCCGGTTCCAGGCCCGGGCTCAGGAGGTCCGGCTGGGCGCAGAGCGTGGGCTTCAGGCCCAGCTCCCGCGCGATCGCGGCGAGCTCGGCCAGCAGGGCGCGCTTGTCCGCCTCGGCCGGATCGTCCCAGGTGAAATCGTGGCTTCGGGCGGCGCGGTTCAGGTTGCTCCGGGTTTTCGCGTAAATCTGGGCGAAGGAGAACACCACCTCGTCGACCTTGCCGGCAAACGCGCGCGCGAGCACGGTGAAATTGCGCCGGTGCCACGCCGGCGGCGTCGCCGAGGTGATCAACACCGGATCGTAGCGCCACACCGCCGCGCGCGGTCCGTAGCCGGCGCGGATTTCCCCGACCAGCGCCACGATGCGCTGGGGCGCCAGCACCGAGGCCTCCAGCGCGCGCGGATAGCCGGTCGCGGTGACCTGGACCACGAAGGGAAAGCCCCGGCGCGCGACCTCCCGCAAGGCCACGCGGAACGGCCCCGGGTTGCGGGTCCAGAACACGAAGCCCGCGACCGCCTCCGGGGTGAGCGCGATCTCGTAAATCTGCCCTCCATAGGGATTGACCACCCGGCACAACCCGGCTTCCAGGCGTTTCAGGAACCACGCGCCGTAGAACGCCGGAATGTCGCTGCGGTAGCTGGCCGAGACGATCATGGTAAGGGGTTGCAGCCTATTCGTTGGAATCGCCGCGGCGCTGGCTCTGCTTCGCGCCGAGCCGGCGGAAGAAGGCGTAAATGACGCCGGCGACCAGCGCGACCCCGGCGCCGACCCGGACCATGACCGGGTCGCGGGCGGCGGTTGCGCCCAGGATCGCGAAGGCGGCCCCGGCGACCACGGTCAGTGCCAGGACCCAGAGAATCGTCCGGTAGATACCATCCCGAGGCATGAACGCACCTGTCGCCGGCCAAGCCTGATCGCTGGTATTAACGAAACCTTGCTCATGGCGGGCGCCCGGCCCGCCGGAATCGAGTCTCGCGCCCCGATTGCAGCCCGGCAAGGCCCGAATCGTCCGCATCGACCGAAAATTCGGCCCGAAGCCTCGGAATTCCCGTCTTGTAGGCCGCGCCCGGGTGCCCATATATCCCGCGTACCACGATGGAGATGACGACTCCACCCACCGGGAATCCGGAGGCGGTGCTTAACCGAAATGAGGCCGCCCGGGCGGTTTGCTGAGGAGCGAGGAGGAGAATGAGCAAAGTAATCGGTATCGATCTCGGCACCACCAATTCCTGTGTCGCGGTCATGGACGGCAGGGAAGCCAAGGTCATCGAGAACACCGAGGGCGCCCGCACCACCCCTTCGATGGTCGCCTTTTCCGAAAACGGCGAGCGGCTGATAGGCCAGCCCGCCAAGCGCCAGGCGGTCACCAATCCGGAAAATACCCTGTCCGCGATCAAGCGCCTGATCGGCCGGCGCTTCGACGATCCGCTGACCAGGAAGGACCAGGACCTGGTCCCCTACAAGATCATCAAGGCCGACAACGGCGACGCCTGGGTCGAGGCCCGCGGCGAGAAATACAGCCCCTCCCAGATTTCCGCCTTCATCTTGCAGAAGATGAAGGAGACGGCCGAGAAGTTCCTCGGTGAGGAGGTCACCCAGGCGGTCATCACGGTGCCCGCCTACTTCAACGATTCCCAGCGCCAGGCGACCAAGGACGCCGGCAAGATCGCCGGCCTCGAGGTGCTGCGCATCATCAACGAGCCGACCGCCGCGGCGCTCGCCTACGGGCTCGAGAAGCGCGGCAGCGGCACCATCGCGGTCTACGACCTGGGCGGTGGCACCTTCGACATCTCGATCCTCGAGATCGGCGACGGCGTATTCGAGGTCAAGTCCACCAACGGCGACACCTTCCTGGGCGGCGAGGATTTCGACGGCAAAATCATCGATTACCTGGCCGACGAGTTCAAGAAGGAGCAGGGCATCGACCTGCGCGCCGACAAACTCGCCCTCCAGCGCCTCAAGGAGGCGGCCGAGAAGGCCAAGATCGAGCTCTCCTCGGCGACCCAGACCGAGATCAACCTGCCGTTCATCACCGCCGACCAATCCGGTCCCAAGCACCTCAACATCAAGCTGACCCGGGCCAAGCTCGAGGCGCTGGTCGACACCCTGGTGCAGCGGACGGTGGGCCCGGTCAAGGCGGCGCTCAAGGACGCGGGCATTTCGCCGGGCGAGGTCGAGGAGGTCATCCTGGTCGGCGGCATGACCCGCATGCCCAAGGTGATCGAGACGGTCAAGAACATCTTCGGCAAGGACCCGAACCGCAGCGTCAACCCGGACGAGGTGGTCGCTTCCGGCGCCGCGATCCAGGGCGGCGTGCTGCGGGGCGACGTGAAAGACGTGCTGCTGCTCGACGTGACTCCGCTGTCGCTCGGCATCGAGACCTTGGGCGGCGTGTTCACGCGCCTGATCGACCGCAACACCACGATCCCGACCAAGAAGAGCCAGGTGTTCTCGACCGCCGAGGACAAACAGACCGCGGTCACCATTCGCGTGTTCCAGGGCGAGCGCGAGATGGCCGCCGACAACAAGGTGCTCGGCCAGTTCGACCTGATCGGCATCCCGCCGGCGGCGCGCGGCATCCCGCAGGTCGAGGTCACCTTCGACATCGACGCCAACGGCATCGTCAACGTCGGCGCCAAGGACAAGGCGACCGGCAAGGAGCAGGCGATCCGCATCCAGGCCTCCGGCGGCTTGAGCAGCGATGACATCGATCAGATGGTCAAGGACGCCGAGGTCCACGCCGATGAAGACAAGAAGCGGCGCGAGCTGGTCGAGGCCCAGAACCAGGCCGAGGCGCTGATCCACACCACCGAGAAGACGCTCGAAGAGGCCGGCGACAAGGTGGCGGCCGCGGACCGGACCGAGGTCGAGGCGGCGATCGCCGAACTCAAGACCGCTGCCGAGGGCGAGGACGTGGCCGACATCGGCGCCAAGTCCGAGGCGCTGGCGCAGGTTTCCATGAAGATCGGCGAGGCGCTGTACAAGCAGGCCGCCGAGGCAGAGGCCGCGGCCGCGGCCGCGACCGGTGCGGAGGCCGCGGAAAGCCCCGGTGATGATGGCGATACCGGCGGCGCGGCCGAGGACGAGGTGGTCGACGCCGACTTCGAAGAGGTCGACGACGACAAGAAGGACTCGGCCGCCTAAACTCCGGCGCAGGGTTTCGCGCCAAGCGCCCGGGGGTCGCGTTTCATGGCCAAGCAGGACTACTACGAAACCCTGGATTTGTCCCGCGGCGCCGGCGAGGCCGACCTCAAGAAGGCCTACCGCAAGCTGGCCATGCAGTATCATCCGGACCGCAATCCGGATGACGCTGGCGCCGAGCGGAAGTTCAAGGAGGTCAGCGAGGCCTATGCGGTGCTGCGCGACGCCGACAAGCGCGCCGCCTACGACCGCTTCGGCCACGCCGCTTTCGAGAACGGCGGCGGGCCCGGGGCCGGCGGCTTCGATTCCAACTTCGGCGCCGGGTTCGCCGACATCTTCGACGAGATGTTCGGCGAGTTCATGGGCGGCCGCGGCGGCGGCACCCAGCGCGGCGCCGATCTGCGCTTCAACATGGAGATCTCGCTGGAGGAGGCCTTCGAGGGCAAGACCGCGGAGATCCGCGTGCCCTCCAGCGTCTCTTGCGATTCCTGCGCCGGCACCGGCGCGGCCAAGGGTTCCTCTCCGGTCACCTGCGGCGCCTGCAAGGGCCGCGGCCGGATGCGCGCCCAGCAGGGCTTCTTCACCATCGAGCGGACCTGCCCCAACTGCCACGGCGTCGGCCGGGTCATCGAGAGGCCCTGCACAGGCTGCAGGGGCGCCGGCCGGGTCGAGAAGACCAAGTCGCTCAAGATCAACATCCCGTCGGGCGTGGAAGACGGCACCCGCATCCGCCTGACCGGCGAGGGCGAGGCCGGCGTCCGCGGCGCCGCCCCGGGCGACCTCTACATCTTCCTCGCGGTGCGGCCGCACCGCCTGTTCCAGCGCGACGGCGCCGACATCTACTGCCGCGCGCCCATTCCCATGACCACGGCGAGCCTGGGCGGCACCATCGAGGTGCCGGCCATCGACGGCAGCCGCGCCCGCATCACCCTGCCCCCCGGCACCCAGTCGAACCGCCGGTTCCGGCTCAAGGACAAGGGCATGCGCATCCTGCGCTCCAATGCCCGCGGCGATATGTACATCGAGGTCACCATCGAGACCCCGGTCAACCTCACCAAGCGCCAGAAGGAGTTGCTCCAGGCCTTCGAGGAAGCCGGCAAGGGCCGCCGCACCTCCCCCGAATCCGAAGGTTATTTCGCCCGCGTCAAGGAATTCTGGGACGACCTGACCGAATAGCCGGGCGGGTTCTCGCGCGCGCCCGCTTCCGCCCCTCCCCCCAAGCGTGCTAAACCGGCTCCCGGCATGATCTGGGGGAGGCGGGGGACATGGAGCGCTACAGGATCGGGATCGTCGGCTGCGCCGGGCGCATGGGGCGTTTGCTGCTCAAGGTGGCGGGCGAGACCGGGGCTTGCGTCATCGCCGGCGGCACCGAGGCGCCGGACAGCCCGGCGCAAGGCCAGGACCTGGGCGCGCAGGCCGGTCTGGGCGAGCTCGGCATTAAGGTCGGCGCCGACCCGGTCGCGCTGTTCGCCCGGTCGGACGCGGTGATCGACTTCACCGCACCCGCGGTCTCGGTCCGGCACGCCGAGCTCGCCGCCCAGGCCGAGGCGGTGCTGGTGCTCGGCACCACCGGGTTCGACAAGGAACAGGACGCCGCCATCGCCCGCGCCGCCCAGCACGCCACCATCGTCCAGGCCGCCAACATGAGCCTGGGGGTCAACGTGCTCATGGAGCTGGTCGAACGCGCCGCGCGCGCCCTGGATGCGGACTACGATATCGAAATCGTCGAGATCCACCACCGCTACAAGGTCGACGCGCCCTCGGGCACGGCGCTCGCGCTCGGCAAGGCGGCGGCCACGGGCCGTGGCGTCGATCTCGACCAGGTGGCGCAGAGGGCGCGCGACGGGGTCACCGGCCCGCGCCGGCGCGGCGACATCGGCTTCGCCACCCTGCGCGGCGGCGATATCGCCGGCGAGCATACCGTGGTGCTGGCCGGCGACGGCGAGCGCATCGAGCTGACCCATCGGGCGACCAACCGCGAGGTCTTCGCCCGCGGCGCGGTCACGGCGGCGCTCTGGGCGCGCGGCAAGCCGCCGGGCCTCTACGCCATGCGCGACGTGCTGGGACTGGGCTGAGCGAAAAAGGGGACAGCCCTTTATTTCAGTGATTATCGTTTAATATCAGATAATTATATAATGATAAAATATAACACTCTGGAAAATATAGATAAAATGCGAAATAAAGGGGACTGTCCCCTTTATGCTCTGCGCGACGTGCTGGGACTGGACTGAGCGGCGAGGTAATCGGCGCGGCGCAGCTTGAAGAACGCCAACTCCAGACCATAGTACCGTTCCCGCCCTTGGACGCGCAGGCCGATCTTGAGCAGCACCCTGTGGGAGGCGGCGTTGTCCGGATCGCTGACCGCGACGATAAGATCGAGTTTGAGTTCCCGGAAGCCGTGGTCGAGGGCGGCGGCGGCGGCCTCGGTGGCCAGGCCCCGGCCCCAGGCCGCGCGCCCGAAGCGGTAGCTGATCTCCATCAGGCCGCTGTCCTCGAGCGGGAACAGCCCGCACCAGCCGATGAAGCCCGGGGCCTCCCGCATCCCAACGTGCCAGAAGGCGCCCGGCGGCGGATTGAGGATACGGTCCCGAATCTCTTCTCGATGGGCCTCGGCGTCCTCGGGGACCGGCCGGGTGAAGCGCATGACCTCCGGGTCGCGGTCCATGGCGAGGCGCGCCTCCAGGTCTTCGGGCCGGGGCGGATAGAGGCGCAGGCGCGCGGTCTCGATCTCTGGCGACATGTCAAAACGACAGTGATGGAGGATACTAAACCGTGTCGGCGGTCATCTCCGCGGGCGGCCGCTTTATCAGAGCCCATTCACGCGCCACCGCCACCGCGGCGATCAGCACCCCCGCGGCGGCGACGTAGATGCGCACCGGCTCGAAGTAGGTGAGCAGGAGATCGCCGCCGAAGAGAAGCAGGAGAATCTTGTTGCACACCGGGCAGGCGATGCCGATGAAGCCCAGGACGCCGCCGGTACCGGCCGCCGTTGCCGAGCAGAACGGCCTGCGAATCGCCACATAAACGCCGAGCAGAAGCGAGAGCGCCGCGAGCGCCGCGATCTCGAACCCGCCAACCGGGGTCATGCGGATGAAAACGGGGTTTTCCCACAGCGCCGCCACGGTGCCGAGCGCGACGAAGGACCCGAGGACGGTCGCCGCGCCCATCAGGACCCGGGATAAGGTCACATGCGACATCATGGCCCGGACTATAGCGGAACGAGGTTAATACTAAAGGTCTCTGATAGCGAAACATGTAATAGACTACGCGGCCATGAAAAAAGCCCGGATCGCCGAGTTCTTCGACCGCCTGGCCGCGGTCCTGCCCGAGCCCAGGAGCGAGCTCGATTTTTATAATCCCTATACCCTTCTGGTCGCCGTCGTACTCTCGGCCCAGGCCACCGACGTGGGGGTCAACAAGGCGACCGGGCCGCTGTTCGAGAAGGTCGCGACACCGGCGGAGATGCTGGCGCTCGGCGAGGCGCGGCTCAAGGGCCACATCAAGTCGATCGGCCTGTTCAACACCAAGGCCAAAAACGTGATCGCGCTGTCGCGCATCCTGGTCGCGCGATTCGGCGGCCAGGTGCCGGCCGGCCGGGAGGCGCTGCAGACCCTGCCCGGGGTCGGGCGCAAGACCGCCAACGTGGTCATGAACGTGGCCTTCGGCGCGCCCACGATCGCGGTCGACACCCACATCTTCCGGGTCGGCAACCGCACCGGCCTGGCGCCGGGCAAGACCCCCCACGAGGTCGAGCTCGGTCTCGAGAAGGTGGTGCCGGCGAACCGCAAGCTGCACGCCCATCACTGGCTGATCCTGCACGGCCGCCACGTCTGCCAGGCGCGCAAGCCCGACTGTCCGGCCTGCGTGGTCCGCGACCTCTGCGCGTATGAGGCCAAGACCACCCTGGAAGCGCCCCCAAAGCCCAAGCGACCGCGCCGCAAATAGTCTCTGGTATCAGCTCAGCGGCTCGGCGAGGCGGGCGCGCAAGAGCTGGTTGAGGCAGCCGCGCTCGGCGACCCGCCGGGCGCTCTCGTCGCGGGCCTCCAGATAGATGACCCGGACCAGGCCGCCCTCCTCGTAGAGAAACACGTCGAACACGCAAGATTCGCCCCGGTACTGCCAGATCTCCGCCGGCGGCTCGCGCCGGGTCAGCTCGGGCCGGCCCAGGAGCTCGGTCAGCCGGTCCGGGCCCAGGCCCAGGATGCGCGCCGGATCATCGTCGATCACCGGCGCGGGCGGCAGGGCCGCGGTCTTGGGTTCGGTCCGGGCTTCGGGCTCGGTTCGCGGCGCCGGGGCGGCGGGCGCCTCGGAGGCTTCGGTCCGGGACTCGGGCTGGGCGGGTTGCGGCGCGAAGACGAAGGGCAGTCGCAGCGACAGGCCCTCGCAACCGGTCAGGGCCGCGGCCAGCAGCGCCGCGCCCAGGATGCCGCCGTAGCGAACACCCTTGCGGCCCTTGTCCGCCCGCATCACCGCCGCTCAGCCGGGGCCGGGCTTTGGGCCCGAAGCCGGCACGTCCGCAAGGGGATCGGCCGGAGCCGGGTCCGGGACCGCGCGCACGGTCAGGACCTCGACCTCGCCGGACAGCCGCCCGCCGCGCTGCATCTCGATCTCGGCGTAGCGCACCGTGCCCTTGATCCGGCCCTTGGGGCGCACGATGAGCAGCCCGGCGACGGTGATCTCGCCCTCGCAGGCGCCGGCCACCACGCAGACCTCGACCTCGGCGCGGCCCTTGAAGCGACCGCTCTCGGTGATCTCCAGGTGCCGGGTATCGGTGATCTCGCCTTCGACCCGGCCCTCGACGATCAGCGTCTCGCAAGCCTCGATCTCGCCGGTCAGCACGATGTCGCGGCCGACCACCAGAGTGCGGCCGGGCGCGCGCGCCAGCCCGCTCTCCCCGGGCCGGCGCGGGGCCACGATGTCCTTCAACGGGCTCGGCGCGGGCGTCGGCTCGTGCGGCTCCACGGGCACTGCCGGCGCGGGCGCGGCGGGCTCGTGGAGCTCCGGCCTGGATCGTGCCCCCCGAGGGAATCGCTTGCGGAACATCCCTGCCCTTTCCCGGTCCCGGCCTTACCCCGTGGCGCTCGTGGTGGCGTTCGCCTGGCGCCGGCGCAGGCCTTCGAAGACGTGCAGCATGAAGCCGGTGGCGACGATCGGGGTTACCAGGTTGACGATCGGCACCGTCAACAGGAACGCGATCACCGCCCCCGCCAGCAGCAGCCGCCCCCGATAGGCCCGGCGCAGCCGCCTGACCCCGGCCGTGTCCAAGCGGCGCGCGGCCACGAGCTCGAAGTATTCACGGCCAAGAAGATAGCCGTTGAGCAGGTAGAAGACAAAGAGATTGAAAGGCGGCACGAAGAGCAGCAGGAGATAGAGCGGCAAGGCCAGGAGGTTGAGCCCGAGCGTCATCCCGGCGAAGGCCAGGCCGCTCAGGACCGCCGCGGCCAGCGGCTGACCGGGCGCCGCCGGCAGGCCCGGGTAGTGGCGCCGCTCGACCGCCTCGGCGATGTCGTCGAGCAGAAACGACATGACCACCACCATGATCGCCGGGAACAGGAAAAAGCTGACCACGAGCACGCCGACCACCGCCCCGGCGCCGAAGATCCACTCGACGATCTCGATCCAGAACCCGCCCGGTTCCTGGCCGGCGATCCAGCCGGAAAGCGCCTCCCCGGCCCAAGCCAGGCCGAACCAAGCCGCCAGCCAAAGCACGGCGAAGACGGCCAGCGAGGCGACCAGAGAAAGCGCGAAGACGCGCCGGAACGCCGGATCGGAGATCTGCCCGAAGGCCTTGGCGAGGGCGGAGAACATGGCCCGGCCTGTTTAGCCCGCGCCGCTGCGCCGGCACAAGGCGGCGGGTGCGTCCCTCGCGGTTCCGAGCCGGTTATCGGCCGCGGAGCTTTTCAAGCGCCAATTCGCAGGCCTCCCGGAGAGAAGGCAGGTCGTCTTTCACGATCTCCCAGAGCCGCTCCGCCCGCAGTCGATCGTACTCGTGCCGAATTCGGTTCCCAAGAGATCGGATCTGTTGCCACGGCTGCTCGGGAGCCAGCTCGGGGGCGGTCTCGCCGAGCTTCGCCGCCGCTTCGCTGATTCGCTCCAGGCACCGCTCGACGGCGTCACGGGTCTTGGCGTCGGCAACGAACCCGCGCAGGTCCATTCCTTCGGTGTAACGCTCGATCGCCCGAGCGTTCTCCAGGATATCTTCGAAACGGCGCGCAGGTTTGCTAGAAGGCAAGAACTCGATCCTCGTCGATCTGCTCTTGCAGACGGGCCGTTTCGACCGGTTCTTCGACCAAATCCACCGGGCACGCGAGGATTTGCGCCAGCCGTGCCCGCAAGGCCTCGAACCGCCCGAAATAGTCGAACCCCCCTTGGGAGAATCCCGGCTTCAGCCTCACGGTGAGATCCACATCGGACATCGGCCGCGCGTCTCCGCGCGCCGCCGAGCCAAACACAGACAGGTGCTCGACCCCGAGGCCGCGCAGCTCCGCCTCACGGTCCCGCAAAATCTCGAGGATCTCCTCGCGCGTCATGTTCGTCCAACGAACCGTCTCCGAGTCATGGAGAATCGCCTGCGCCACGAGCTTCATTTTCTCTGCAACGGCGGATTCCACCAGCCGGCTGAGTAACTCTGATGTTGAAACGCCCTCTATTTCAGCGAGCGCCCGGGCCATGCGTGCACCGCGTTCAGGAAGGCCTATGGAAAAGGTATCGAACCTGCTATCCGACGTGACGGGACGAGCTTCTGACCCGAAGAATTCCGTAATGTCGTCGTGAGCCGAAGGGTCCGAAGCTGCTTTCAATTGTTTCGCGAGCGGCTCGGGATCGCCCTCCATCCAACGCGCCAGGAGAGCGTAAAGCTCGCGGATGCTATTCAGCTTCAACCGCCGCCTGCAGCCATCCCCAATAGTTTGGTACGTAACCGCATGTCCGTCCGCGACCTCTCGAACGGCTTCCTGATAGGCTTTGTGAAGCGGTTTACCCCGCGCGTAGCGCTCGCGAAACGAGCGAAACACGAGCAGAAGCTGCTCCACCGTTTGACCCTTCATCATAACACTCACTTAAATCTTAATAACGTAAGATATAGCAGATTAGATAGATTTATCAAATAGCGATTCGAGTTCAAAAGATGGGTAAGAGCCTTGCGGTCGCTTCGGCGCGGCGCCGGCGGCCGAGATGAGCTTGTGCGGGCAGTGCCTTCGCGATATGGCCTTCCTCCCATGACCGCCAAGGAAATCCGCCCCCATGGTTGACCGACCCTTCGACGTCGTCGGCATCGGCAACGCCATCGTCGACGTGCTGGCCCAGGCCGACGAGGCCTTCCTCGAGGCCCAGGACCTGGCCAAGGGCACCATGACCCTGATCGACGCTGCGCGCGCCGAGTCGCTCTACGCCGCCATGGGCCCGGCGGTCGAGGCCTCGGGCGGCTCGGTGGCCAACACCATGGCCGGGCTGGCCTCGCTCGGCGGGCGCGGCGCCTTCATCGGCAAGGTCCGCAACGACCAGTTGGGCGGCATCTTCCGCCACGACATCCGGGCCAGCGGCGTGCGCTTCGAGACCCCGGCGGCGACCGAGGGGCCGCCGACCGCGCGCTGCCTGATCTTCGTCACCCCCGACGCCGAGCGCACCATGGGCACCTATCTGGGCGCCTCGGTCGATCTGAGGACCGAGGACCTGGACCCGGACACGATCGGGCGCGCCAAGGTGACCTATCTGGAGGGCTACCTCTGGGACGCGCCGG
>JACZVL010000102.1 GCA_022572685.1 Pseudomonadota bacterium | reverse complement strand
AGCGCGGCCAGCGCCGCTTCGACCGCGTCGCCCGCGAGCAGCAGCGGTCCCGGCGGCAAAAAGGCGCCCAGATCCGCGGGCGCGATGGCCCGGGCAGGCGTCACCGGCGCCAGGGCCAAACCCGAATCCGCCCCCGGGGCCGCACCCGAATCCGCCCCCGGGGCCGAACCGAAGGCCTGAACGTAGAGATCGCTGCGCTTGGCGTCGATGACCACGGCCAAGGTGCGGCCGGCCCCTGTGCGCCCCTGGGTGCGCCCCTGGGTGCGCCCCTGGGTGCGCCCCTGGGCGTCCCCCTGGGCGTCCCCCTGGGCAATTCGGGGCACGGCGGCCGCGATCGCCTCGAAGTTGCTGACGCCGATGACCGGCCGGGCGCAGGCGAGCGCCAGGGCGCGCGCCGTGGCCAGGCCGATGCGCACGCCGGTGAAGCCGCCGGGCCCGCGGGTAACCGCAATCGCATCGAGCGCCGGGTAGGCGACCCCGGCCTCGGCCATGACCTCCTGGATCATCGGCACCAGGCGTTCCGACTGGCCGCGCGACATGGCCTCGAAGCGCCGCGCGCGAACCGCGCCATCGCGCCAAATCGCGGCCGAACAGGCGGTGCCGGCGGTATCGAAGGCGAGCAGGCAGCGCGCCCGGTCAGAGGGTCTGGGCATCCTCGAAATCCAGGCGCGGCGAGCGTGGGCGCAACTTGCTGGCGTCGCCGTAGGTCAGGTTGCACAGGAAGTTCGACTTGATGCGGCCGTCGGGAAAGAACTCGCGGTCGAGGCCGGGCGCGGGCGGGCGCACCGCGGGGCTATACCACCGCGCGCACCTCCTGCACCTCGGGAATGTAATGGCGCAGCATGTTCTCGATGCCCATCTTGAGCGTCGCCGTGGAGGACGGGCAGCCCGCGCAGGCCCCCTGCATGGTCAAGAACACGACCCCTTCCTCGAAGGCGTGAAAGATGATGTCGCCGCCGTCCTGCGCCACCGCCGGCCGGACCCGGGTGTCGAGCAGCTCCTTGATCTGCGCCACCACCTCGCTGTCCTCCTCCGAGACCTTTTCCTCGGGCCCGGACGCGCCCCCGGATGCGTCTTCGAGCAAGACCGGCCGTCCGGCGGCGAAGTGCTCCATGATGACCCCGAGCACCGCCGGTTTCAGGAGGTACCACTCCTTGTCCGCGGCCTTGGTGACGGTCACGAAGTCGGCGCCGAGGAACACCCCGGTGATGCCGTCGATGGTAAACAGGCGCTCGGCCAGGGGCGAGCGCCCGGCCGCGGCCGGATCGGGGAAGTCGGCCGTGGCCGCACCGGCCACCTCGTGCCCGGGCAGGAACTTGAGGGTCGCCGGATTCGGCGTCTCTTCGGTTTGTATGAACACCGCGATGACCTCCTGAATTGCGTCGGCCGGCCGGCGGCGCCTGAAGTGGCGCCGAGCGGTCCTGCCACCCCCTCAATGTGATCAATCCGGCCGCCAAGTTCAAGCGGTACGCACCGCCAAACTCAGAGCGCCAAACGCCTGGTTTGGGGGGAAACGCTTGTATTACAGTATCTTAACTAACGCTATCGATTTCCTCGTCGCTCAAATTCCCGGGCACAACGGTGATCGGGACCCGGAGCTTGCCGATCATCTTGCCGGTCAGCGCCGAGACCAGCGGCCCGGGGCCCCGCGAGCCGGTGTTGGCGCCCAGGACCAGAACCGAGATGCGCGGCTCCTCGTCGAGCAGCTTGAACAGCTCGTCGCGCACCTTGCCTTCGCGCACGTAGAGCACCGGAATGGTGCCGACCAACTCGTTGACCTGGGCGGCGAGCCGTTGCAGCAGCTGCTCGCCCTCGCTGCGCGCCTCCTCGCGCATCAGGTCCCCGACCGCCATCCAGTGCTGGAACTCGGCCGGTTCGATGACGTAGAGCAGCGCCACCCGGCCGCCGGTCCGGCGCGCACGCAGGCAGGCGAACCGCAAGGCGACTTTCATCTCCTCGGTTTCGTCCACCACCACCAGGAACACGCGGTCGGAGATCTCCGCCGGTGCCGGGGTTTGGTCCGCGGCTTCGCTCATCGCTTGGTCACGCCTTCCGGAACACCAAATGCGCCGCCCATCCTGCCATCAAGGCGACCAGGATCGCAATCAGTCCGTAGAGCGCCGAGTTCTGGTAGGCGAAGTCGTAAATCGCCGCCTCGGCGCCGACCTTGCTGACCTGCAGGGGCGTGGTCTGGGCGGAAACCACGCGCCCCTCTTGCAGGTGGAACACCTCGACCTGGTAGGTGCCCGTGGGCAGGTTGGCCGGCAGGTCAATCCGGGTCCGGAACAACCGGTTTCCAAGAAAGGTCACACGGCCGACCTCGGCGCGATAAAGACCCCGCGCCTCGTGGTTGCGGATCAGTCCCGCGCGCCATTCCTGCGCCACGTTGGCGGAGGCCTTGGCCCGCGGCAGCTCCAGGCGCAGGTTGTCCAGGCCCATCTGATGGCGCGCCAGCACGGTCGCGGGCGCGATCTCGGCGAGCGGCCGGGAGCTGGCGATCGAATAGAAGCTGGGGGCGCGGTCGAAAGTCATCTGCGCCGTATTGACCCAGACTCCCAGCACCCGGCTCTTGCGATGGACCGCCACCGGGCGGTCGGGTCCGCGCACGATGACCACGACATCGCCCTCGCCCTCGGTCGCACCGAACAACAGAACGTCGGTGCCGGCGAAACCGGTGGAGATCGCAACCAGATGGCGCGAGAGGTCGGCGACCAGCGTGTTCGCCTTCGGCGCGCCGGCCGGCGCCAACAGGCAAGCCGCCACCACGCCGAGGAATGCGGCGGCCGGTCTCAACGGACCACGCCGATCGAATAGACGTCGGCCGGGGTCACCAGCAAGTCGAAGAACAACTTGCCGCAGACCGCCAGCACCATCAGCGCCAGCAGGCCGCGCAACTCCTCGCCTTGAAGCTTGGCGCCGGCGCGGGCGCCGAACTGGGCGCCGATCACCGCGCCGGTCAGCAGCAGCAGCGCCAGCACCACGTCGACGGTCTGGTTGGCGTAGGACTGGAGGAAGGTGACGTTCGCGGTCACGAAGATGATCTGGAACAGCGAGGTGCCGATCACCACGTTGGTCGGCATGCCGAGCAGGTAGATCATGGCGGGCACCATGACGAAGCCGCCGCCCACGCCCATGATCGCGGCCAACACGCCGACCAGGAAGCCGACCGTAAAAGGCAGCAGCGCCGAGATGTAGAGCTTGGAGCGGCGGAAGCGCATCTTGAGCGGCAGCCCGTGCACCCAGTTGTGCTGATGCAGCTTGCGGCGCTGCCCCGGCGCGGTCTTGCGCCGGCGCATGGTCCTGGCGCTCTCGTAGAGCATCAGGGCGCCGATGGTGCCCAGAAAGATGACGTAGCTGAGCGAGATCACCAAATCGATCTGGCCGAGCCCGCGCAGGAAGGAGAACACCATGACGCCCAGCGTCGAGCCGGCGAAGCCGCCCAGCAGCAGCACCAGGCCCATCTTGAAGTCGACGTTGCCGCGGCGCCAGTGAGCGAGCACGCCGGACACCGAGGACGCGACGATCTGGTTGGCCTCGGTGCCGACCGCGACGGCCGGCGGAATGCCGATGAAGATCAGCAGCGGGGTCATCAGGAATCCGCCGCCGACCCCGAACAGCCCCGAGAGGAAGCCGATGACGCCGCCCATGCCGAGCAGCAGGAAGACGTTCACCGGCATCTCGGCAATGGGCAGGTAAATCTGCATCGCGCTCTTCGCGTTCAGTCTCGGGTCGCGTGGCGCGGCGGCATCATGGCGGCCTTGGCGTGGGATAATGGTCGACAAGCAACGCGGACAGAATTCGCGCGCGTTGAATTCGACAATCTACTCCCAAAGTCTCAGTCCGCCAATGCCTTGGCGCGGTTTTTCTTGGGATTAGCAGAAGAAATCGATGGAACCTCCGGTTATATGGACCGTAGACCCCAACTAAGAAGCGCGCTCGCCGGCCCGGCCGTGCGCGCTGGCGGACACCTGGCTGGGCAGATCTACGAACCAAAGGCTAACGGTGTGTAATCATATTGATTACATTAATCGCTTTATTATGTAACCAAGTTGGTTACAGTACATAGGCTGAATCCAAGGCGCTACAGCGTCCGGGTCACGCGGCGGCACCGCATCATCTTCGAATGGAAGGGGAAGGACGCGGAAAATGTCCAGTTTGAAGATTATCATTGATGAGCAGGCGCAGGATGCCGATTCCACGAAAACCCCGTAAGCGGCCCCCGACACACCCCGGTGTCTATATCGCGCGGGGCCTCTTGAAGGATTATGGTTTCACGCAGCAACGGCTCGCCGACGAGTTGGGCGTATCCCGGCGGACAGTCAATCAGCTGGTCAACGGCCGGCGCGGCGTGACCGCCGACATGGCTCTGCGCCTGGGTAGGCTGACCAAGACCTCGCCGGAATACTGGCTCAACCTCCAGACCGCCGTCGACCTCTGGGAGGCCGAGGCCGAGGCCGGGCGACACCTCGCCGCCATCAAACCCCTGCGCCGCACGAAGGCTGCCTGATTTCTTCCCTTCTTACGGCCTGAGGTACCCGACCGCGCGGTAGGCCTCCTCGAGCACCGGCTCGGCGATCGCGCGGGCGCGCTCGGCGCCGTCGCGCAGCACCGCGTCGACCGCGCCCGGGTCGTCGCGGAGGCGCCGCATCTCGGCCCCGATCGGGCCGAGCACGGCGAGCGCGAGCTCGGTGAGCGCCGCCTTGAAGCGGGAGAACTGGGCGCCGGCGAACTCTTCGAGCACGGCCTCGACCGATTTTTCGGACAGCGCCGCGTAGATGCCCAGAAGGTTGTAGGCCTCGGGCCGGGCGGCGCGCGCCGCCTCGGGCACCCGGCGATTCTCGTCGAGGATATCCGGGCCCGGCAGCAGCTCCGAATCCGTGGTCGCCCGCCGGATCTTCTTGGCGATCGCATCGGCGTCGTCGGTCATGTTGATGCGGCTGGCGTCCGAGGGGTCGGACTTGCTCATCTTGTTCTTGCCGTCACGCAAGGACATGACCCGGGTCGCCGCGCCGAAAATCAGCGGCTCGGTCAGCGGGAACAGCTCGACGCCGAAGTCGTTGTTGAATTTCTGGGCGATGTCGCGGGTCAGCTCCAGATGCTGCTTCTGGTCCTCGCCGACCGGCACGTGGGTCGCCTTGTAGAGCAGGATGTCGGCGGCCATCAGGTTGGGATAGACGTAGAGCCCGGCGCTCGCGGCCTCGCGGTGCTTGCCCGCCTTGTCCTTGAACTGGGTCATCCGGTTGAGCCAGCCGAGCCGGGCCACGCAGTTGAAGATCCAGGCCAGCTCGGCGTGGGCCGCGACCTGGCTCTGGTTGAAGATGATGCAGCGCTTGGGGTCGATGCCGGCGGCCAGGTAGGCGGCGGTGACCTCGCGGGTGTGGGCCTTGAGCTCGCCCGGCTCCTGCCACTGGGTGATCGCATGCATGTCCACGACGCAGTAGACGCAGTCGTAATCGTCCTGCAGCGCGACGAAGTTGCGGATCGCACCCAGGTAGTTGCCCAGGTGCAGGTTGCCGGTGGGCTGCACGCCCGAGAAGATGCGGTTCATGACCGGGTACCCCTAGTTCGTCGCCCGCTCCCCCCGGGGGCCGGGCCGCGGCGTTATCGCCGCAACCCGGGGCAGGGTCAAGAGGGCGGGGCGGCGGCCGGGCGGTGGCTCAAATCCCGGCCAACTCAATATTGCGGATAAAGCGATATTGACAATCCCTTAGCCGATGATATAAATTTAGCTATCAACATAAGTTTACCCCATAGGCTAACCCACCATGAATTCCCGAAACGCTCGATTCACCAATCCCTTCCGACCAGGCGCTGGCCACATGCCGCCATATCTTGCAGGCAGGACTAGCGAATACGAAGAAGTGCGCCGCATCCTCGACCAAACGATCATCCTCGAAAATGTGATCCTCACAGGACTGCGCGGTGTTGGGAAAACCGTGCTATTAGAAACACTTAAACCTCTTGCCCGGGAAAAAGGCTGGCTTTGGGCAGGTACCGACCTGTCGGAATCCACCAGTGTAACGGAAGAAC
The DNA here is from genome assembly GCA_022572685.1 of Pseudomonadota bacterium. Classification (GTDB taxonomy): domain Bacteria; phylum Pseudomonadota; class Alphaproteobacteria; order Kiloniellales; family J153; genus JACZVL01. Next base: position 5,666 of record JACZVL010000102.1, on the reverse strand, counting down.
GTCTGGCTACTCGGATCTTGGTGGATATTGCCCTCGTCACATCATCCCTAGTGGTTAGTGAGTCCAAACAACTGGAACTCGGCTATGCACGGCCGGAACGCGTCATTCGACAGCCCCTGAACTACGATATTTTGCAGGCGTATTATGACAAGATTCCTGGGCTGACCTCGGACAAATTAAAATCTACCTTGGAATTCGTCTGGTCTCTTCTGCCGCAAACGGCAATTTCCGGCATAGTTTTCGCCTATGACGAGGCACAGAACTTATCGGATCACGCCAAGAAAGAAGAATATCCCTTATCATTACTTCTTGATGTTTTTCAGTCCATACAGAGAAAAAACATACCCTTTATGCTTGTTCTGACCGGTCTTCCAACATTGTTCCCGAAACTTGTTGAATCCCGCACCTACTCCGAGCGAATGTTTCATGTCATGTTCTTGTCTCAATTGGACGAACATGACAGCCGTGAAGCCATCGCTCGTCCAGTTGAAAGGGCCGAGTGCCCGATCCAGTTTGCGGATCGGACCGTGCGGAGAATTATCGAGATTTCTGGCGGTTATCCATATTTCATTCAATTCATTTGCCGCGAAGTATACGACGTCTGGCTCGCCAAAATAGACTCGGGAGAGATTCCCAGTGTCCCGGAAAGAGAGATCGTTCAAAAACTCGACGGTGATTTTTTCGCTGGCCGATGGGCGAAAGCGACAGACCGCCAAAGGGAACTCTTAAAAGTAATTTCTCTCATTCCGAATTGTGACGACGAGTTTACGGTACAGGAAATAGTCAACGGCGCGAAAGAATCGTTGGAAAAGCCCTTTAGCAGCAGTCACACCAATCAAATGTTGTCGTCGCTAGGTGAAGCCGGCCTCATCTACAGAAATCGACACGGGAAATATTCGTTTGCCGTTCCGTTGTTATCGCGGTTCATTCGACGACAAATTAATGAAGCATCCGGTCTCTCATACTAGGAAAAATGAGCCAAGCCGCAATATCGATCAACGCCGCCGCCTGAGGAGCGCGGCTAACTCGGCCCGTTCGACCGCATGGAGCCCGTAGGCAAGCCCCGTATATAGGACCAGCCCGCCCCCCACCAGCAGCGCCAGGCCGGCCACGCGCCACCCCTGGCCGGCGTCGAACCAGGGCAGGAGCCAGGCCGCGAGCGCCCAGAGCCCGGCGCCCATGATCAGGCTGGCGAGGCCGATGCGCGGCAGGCGCGCCTTGAGCCGGGCGTCGAAGCGCAGGAACCCGCGCCGGAGCAGCGCGCCGCCGAGCAGCGCGGCATTCAGCCAGGCCGCGAGCGTGGTGGCGAGCGCGATGCCGACGTGCCCCAGCGGCCAGAACAGGATCAGGCTGAGCGCGATGTTGGCGGCCACCGTCGCCACCGCCACGCGGAACGGGGTCACCGTGTCCTCGCGCGCGAAGAAGGCCGGCTGCAGCACCTTGACCAGCACGTAGGCCGGCAAGCCCCCGGCGAAGGCCATCAGCGCCAGCGCGGTCGCCTCCGAGCTCGCCCGATCGAAGCTGCCGCGCTCGAACAGCACCACCACGATCGGCCAGGGGATGACCACCAGCGCGACCGCCGCCGGCAAGGTCAGCAGCATGGAGAGTTCCAGCCCCCGGTTGAGCTGGGCCATGGCCTCGGCCTCGGCGCCGCGCCTCAGCTTGCGGGTGAGATCGGGCAGCAGCACCACGCCGAAGGCGATGCCGATCAGGCCGAGCGGCAGCTGGTAGACCCGGTCGGCGTAGTAGAGGTAGGAGACCGCGCCGACCTGGAGCGAGGCGATGATGGTGCCGACCAGGAGGTTGATCTGAAGCGCGCCGGCGGAGAGCACGCCCGGCGCCATCAGCTTGAGCAGGCGGCCGACCCTCGGCGTCAGCCGCGGGCGCGGCAGCCGGAGCGCGAACCCGGCCCGGCGGCAGGCGATCAGCAGCAGCAGGAACTGCCCCAGCCCGGCCACCACCACGGCCCAGGCCAGCACCTGTCCGGGCGCGCCGGTGAGCGGCAGCACCACGACGAGAGCGACGATGAAACAGACGTTGAGCAGGATCGGCGCGGCGGCGGCGGCGGCGAACCTGTTGAGCGAGTTGAGCAGGCCGCTGAGCAGCGCCACCAGCGACATGAACAGCAGATAGGGGAAGGTGACGCGGCTCAGCCGCACCGCCAGGTCGAATTTCTCCGGCTCGGCCGCGAAGCCCGGCGCCAGCAGGTACATGAGCCAGGGCATGGCCGCCATGGCGAGCGCGCTGAGCAGCAGCAGCGCCGAGAGCAGCACCGCCAGCGTCTCCTCGGCGAAGACCCGGGCCGCGGCCTTGCCGCCTTCCTCCAGATGGCGCGCGAACAGCGGCACGAAGGCGGCATTGAACGCGCCCTCGCCGAACAGGCGGCGGAACAGGTTGGGCAGGCGGAAGGCGACGAAGAAAGCGTCCGCCACCGGCCCGGTGCCGACCACCGCCGCGATCAGGATGTCGCGGACGAAGCCCAGGATCCGGCTGATGCCGGTGTAGCCGCCGACCGTGGCGAGGGAGCGAACGAGCGCCATGGGGCTCAGTAACTAGAGGATTCGGGCGGATTTGAGAAGTGGATGCGCTACTCCGCCGCGCCGGGGCGGGCGCGGGCCGGCTTGGCGCGGGCGGCGCCCTTGACCGGGGCCAGCTTCTTGGCCGGCGGCTTCCTCTTGGCCCGCTTCGCGGGCTTGGGTTTCTCGGTCGGCTTTTTGGCCGGGGTCGCGGCTTCGGGCGCCCCCAGCGCTTCGAGCAGGCGCGCGCGGATGCGCTCGAGCCGGGCCGGGGACTCGATCTTGTCGCCGAGCGCGTCCTGGACGTAGAACACGTCGACGGCGCGCGCGCCGTAGGTCGCGATGCGGGCGCCGTGGATCATCAGCTGCAGTTTCGACAGCGCCCGGGTCAGGTCGTAGAGCAGCCCCGGGCGGTCGCGGCCGTTGACCTCGATCACGGTGGCGCGCGCGCTCGCCTTGTTGTCGATCAGCACCCGCGGGGTCACCTGGAACACGCGCAGGCGGCTGGGGATCGGCGACTTGCGCCGGGCCAGCTCCTGCCACGGCTTGAGGCTGCCCGCCAGCGTCCGCTCGATCGCGCGCTTCAAGCGCGCCAGATGCTCGGGCCGGTCGAAGGGCCCGCCCACGGCGTTGCGCACGTAGAAGGTGTCGAGCGCCATGCCGTTGGCGAGGGTGAAAATCCGCGCCGCGTCGATCGAGGCGCCGGCCACCGCCATGGCGCCGGCGACGCGGCTGAACAGCCCCGGGTGGTCGGCGGTATAGACGGTCACCTCGGTGACCTCGCGGTAGCGGTCGATGCGGGTATCGACGGTGAGCGCGGCGCCGGCGCGTTCGGCCTCGCGCACCAGCTCGGCGTGGCGCAGATGGGTGTCGCGATCGCCCGACAGCCAGTAGGGGCCGTAGCCGCGCGCCAGATGCGCCTTGATGTCCTTCTTGGTCCAGTGGTCCAGCGCCCCCCCGAGCGCCCCGGCGAGTTGCTCCTTGGCGCGGATGATGCGCGCCTTGCGACCCTCCTCGGCGACGCCGCCGGACAGCACCTCCTCGGTGCGCCAGTAGAGGTCGCGCAGCAGCGCCGCCTTATACGCGGTCCAGACGTTGGGACCGACCGCGCGGATGTCGGCGACGGTGAGCACGAGGAGCATGCGCAGCCGTTCGGGCGACTGCACCAGGGCGGCGAAGTCCTCGATCGTCTTGGGGTCGGAGAGGTCGCGCTTGAAGGCGGTGTCGGACATGGCCAGGTGGCGCAGCACCAGCCAGGCGACCGACTCGGTCTCCTCCGCGCTCAAGCCCAGGCGCGGACCCAGCTTGCGGGCGACCTTGGCGCCCAGCTCCGAGTGGTCGCCGCCGCGGCCCTTGGCGACGTCGTGCAGCAGCACGGCGAGATAGAGCGCGCGCCGCGACAGCACCTTGTGCACCACCTCGCTGGCGATCGGCACCTCGTCCTTGAGCGCGCCCGTCTCGATGCGGTGCAGGATGCCGATCGCGAAGATGGTGTGCTCGTCCACCGTATAGTGGTGGTACATGTTGTACTGCATCTGCGCGACCACGCGGCCGAAGTCGGGCACGAAGCGGCCGAACACCCCGGCCTCGTTGAAGCGGCGCAGCGTGACCTCCGGGTCCTTGGGCGAGATCAGCATCTCCATGAAGATGCGGTTGGCCTCCGGGTCCGCGCGTAAGCTCTTGTCGACGTGCTTGAGTTTCCGGGTGATCCAGCGCAGGGCATCGGGATGGATGTCCAGGCCGTGCTTCTGGGCGGCGTGGAAGATGCGCAGCAGCTGCACCGGCTCCGCCGCGAAGACCTCGGCGTCCTTGACCGTCAGGCGGTCGCCCTCGAGGCGGAACCCCTCCACCGTGCGGCGCCGGGTCAGCAGCGGCAGGCGAAAGCGCGAGCGGCGATTGTGCTCGGCCTCGAGGGTGGCGCAGAACACCCGGGTCAGGTGGCCGACGTCCTTGGCGATCAGGAAGTAGTGTTTCATGAAGCGCTCGACCGCGCGGCTGCCGGCATGGTCGGTGTAGCCCATGCGTTGCGCCAGCTCGGTCTGCACATCGAAGGTCAGGCGCTCCTCGGCCCGGCCGCTCAGGTAGTGGAGCTGGCAGCGCAGGGTCCAGAGGTAGTTCTGCGCCTTGTCGAAGCGGCGCGCCTCGGCTTTGGAGAACACGCCGCGGGCCACCAGCTCGGAGGCGTCGTCGACCCGGTACAGGAACTTGGCGATCCAATACAGCGTGTGCAGGTCGCGCAGGCCGCCCTTGCCGTCCTTGATGTTGGGCTCGAGGCTGTAGCGCGAGCCGCCCAGGCGCTCGTGGCGGGCGGCGCGCTCGGCCAGCTTGGCCTCGATGAAGCGGGTCGCGCCGCGCGCGCGCACGATCTCGCTCTGGAAGCGCTCGCGGAAGACACGGTAGAGGTCCTGGTCGCCCCACAGCCAGCGCGCCTCCAAAAGGCTGGTGCAGATGGTCAGATCGGCCTTGGACTGGCGCATGCAGTCGTCGATCGAGCGGGTCGCGTGGCCGACCTTGAAGCCCAGGTCCCAGAGGAAATAGAGGATCTCCTCGACCACCTGCTCGCTGCGCGGGGTCAGCTTGTAGGGCAGCAGGAACAGCAGGTCGATGTCGGACTGGGGCGCCAGCTCGCCGCGGCCGTAGCCGCCGACGGCGACCAGCGAGAGGAACTCAGCCGTCGAGGGGCTGCCGAGCGGGTAGAGATGGCCGGTGACGTGGTCGTGGACCACCCGGACGATTTGGTCGGTCAGGTAGCAGTTGGCGCGCACCACCGCGCTCCCCGGCGCGCCGGCGTCGAAGCGGCGGCGGACCTCGGCGCGGCCGTTCTCGAGCGCGGCCTTGACCAGGCCGAGCACCTGGGCCCGGACCTCGGGCGCCGGGGCGCCGGAGCCCGGGGCGCCAGTCGCCGCCTGGTCGACCGCGACCTGCAGGGCGCGCCGCCAGATGATCGCGCGCCGGTCCCCGACCGCGCCCGCGATCAGCGCCTCGACCGTCGATCCGTCCGCCGGTGTAACCATGATCCTTCAGATTGCCGCCGAGACGCCGCCAGACAAGGGATTTCTGGGCGTGGCCGCCTGGTCCGGCCAAATTTCCCAATTAAATCAGTTTCTTGAGCTCATAAATCAGCTCCAGCGCCGTCTTCGGCGTCAGGTC
>JACZVL010000101.1 GCA_022572685.1 Pseudomonadota bacterium | reverse complement strand
GGCCGCGCCGCCCGACCCGCTATGATAGCCGGCGCGGCCGGAGGGGGCCGCGCCACGGCTCGGGCCACGGGCCGGCGTGCCGGGCTCGCCATATCTTCGGGCCAAGGATGGAGGTCACCGCCATGCTCCGGATCGTCCACTACCTGATGATCTTCCTGATGGTCCTATGGACCGCGGTCCTGGTGACCGACCTCGTCCAGGGCCTTCTGGCCAGCGGCGTCTTCGCCGCGCCGGTCGATCAAACCCCGATCCAGACCGCCCAGGGCGCCTTTCAGGCCCTGCTGCCCGATCTCTGGGGTTCGGCGGCCCAGGCCCGGGCCATCGTTTGGGGCTTGCCGATGATGGTATTCGCGCTGATCGCCGCCATCACCCAGCGTTAGCGCTCGCGGGCCAGGCGGCCCCCGCCGGGTCACCAAAGGGGGGTGTCGGCGAAGATCCCATAGAGCGCCAAACCGGCCAGAGCGAGCGCGGCGATCAGGGCGCCCACCATCGCCAGGTTGCCGGCGCTGGCCAGGGGATGGCGGTTGCGTTCGGTGGCGAGCCGGGCGGCGCTGCGGCGCTCCCGCCCCCCGATCAGGGCCAGGTAGAAGCGGCCGAAAGGTGTGGGCAGAGCCAGGCGGATATCGACCGGATGACGGTTCCAGGAGTCCTGCCGGGCGGCGGCGCGAATCGCGTCCTCCTGCGCCTCGGTGAGGCTCACCCGTACGACGGGATCGATGGCCCGCAACAGGCCCTCGGCCCGAACCTCGCCCATCAACATCTTCGCAACTCCCTTTCCACCGACCCCCCGGGGCCACGCCCCGCGCCGGAGCGCATGAAACCAAAGCGGGGTTAACAAGAGGTTTCGCCACGCGCCGCACCGCACCGCCGTGGCCGTGGCCGTGGCTGGGGAGGTCTTCGCCATTTAGTCAGAAATGGTTGCTAAATTGTTTGGACTCATGCGTTCCTAATGGGGCGGGACCAGCGGGGGGAACCGGGTCATGGCGATCAAGGCGGAACAGCTCAAGGACGACCTGATCGACCGGGTCGCCGGGCGTTTGCGCGAGCGCCTGGAGCCGGCCCGCGTCGAAACCGCGGAACGCTTCCTGCGCCAGTTCTACGCCAACGTGCCGCCGGACGACATCCTGAGCGAGAATCCGGACAACCTCTATGGCGCGGCGCTGGCCCTATGGAGCCACGGCCAGACCCGGCCGCCCGGCGCCTGCAAGGTCCGGGTCCACAACCCGAAGCCCGAGGAACAGGGCTGGAAGTCGTCCCATACCATCGTCGAGATCATCAACGACGACATGCCGTTCCTGGTCGATTCGGTGACCGCGGCGCTCGGTCAGCTCGGCGTGGAGGTCTACCTGATCATCCACCCGATCATCCGGCTGGTGCGCGGCGCCGGCGGCGCGGTTACGGCGCTGTGCCAGCCCGGCGAGGCGCGCGAGGGCGCGGTCGACGAATCCTTCATGCACATCCAGATCAGCGAGCAACCGGCCGATCGCGGCCAGGAGATTCGCGAGAAGCTGGAGGCGGTGCTGGCCGACGTCCGCGCCGCCATCGAGGACTGGACCGAGATGCGCAAGCGGCTGCGCAAGATCGTCGCGCGGCTGAGGGAATCGCCACCGCCGCTGCCGGAGGAGGAGGTCGCCGAGTGCGTCGCTTTCCTGGAATGGATAGACGACGACCATTTCACCTTTCTCGGCTACCGGGAGTATGACTTCGAGGGCGAGGGCGCGGCGGCGCTCGCCCAGATTCTGCCGGAAAGCGGCATGGGCGTGCTGCGCGACGAGAGCGTCTCGGTGTTCGACGGCCTGCGCAATCTCGGCGCCTTGCCGGCCGACGTTCAGGATTTCCTGAAGCAGCCCGAGCTTCTGCGCTGCACGAAGTCCAACCGGCACGCGACCGTGCACCGGCCGGTGCACATGGACACGGTTGCGATCAAGCGCTTCGACGCCCAGGGCCGGGTCACCGGCGAGCGCCTGTTCATCGGCCTGTTCACCTCGGTCGCCTATTCGCGGCCGCCGAGCTCCATTCCCCTGCTGCGCCGGAAGATCGCCCACGTCGCCCAGCGCGCCGGTTTCGAGCCCAACAGCCACGACGGCAAGGCGCTGCTGCACATCCTGGAGACCTATCCCCGAGACGAGCTGTTTCAGATCGGCGAGACCGAGCTGCTGGACACCGCGATGGGGATCCTGCACCTGCAGGAGCGCCAGCGCATCGCCCTGTTCCTGCGCCGCGATCCTTTCGAGCGCTTCATCTCCTGCCTGATCTACGTCCCGCGCGACCGCTACGACACCGCACTGCGCTTCAGGTTCCAGGACATCCTGGCCGCGGCCCTGCACGGCCAGGTCGACGCCTATACCACCAACCTCGGCGACGCCGCGCTCGCGCGCCTGCACCTCATCATCCGCACCACCCGTGGCGAGATCCCCGAGATCGACATCGCCGCGCTCGAGCGGCAACTGGTCGAGGCCGGCCGTTCCTGGGCCGACCTCCTGAAGCAGGCGCTGATCGAGGATCGCGGCGAGGAGCGCGGCCTGAGGCTGCTGCGGCGCTACGCGCGGGCGTTTCCGGCCAGCTATCAGGAGCACTTCAGCGCCCAGACCGCGGTTTTCGACATCTCCCGCATCGAAGAGGCGCTGCGCGGCGGCGCGCTCGCCATGAACCTCTATCGCCCGATCGAGGCGAGCGAGGACACCCTCCGCTTCAAGATCTTCGTCGTCGGCGAACCGGTGCCGCTGTCCGACGTCCTGCCCATGCTCGAACGCATGGGCCTCAAGGTGATCAGCGAGATCCCCTATGACATGCGCCCCGAAGGCGCCGAGCAGCCGATCTGGATGCATGACTTCGCGATGCGCACCGAGGACGGCGCCGCGATCGACCTGGGCCGGGTCAAGGAGGCCTTCCACGAGGCCTATGCCCTGGTCTGGCGCGCGGAGATGGACAGCGACGGCTTCAACAAGCTGGTCCTGCGCGCGGGCCTGCGCGCGCGCGAGGTGCAGATCCTGCGCGCCTACTGCAAGTACCTGCGCCAGGCGCGCATCCCCTTCAGCCAGGACTACATGGAGCAGACCCTGGCCCGGAACCCGCGCATCGCGCGCCAATTGGTCGATCTGTTCCTGGCCCGCTTCGCCCCGGGCAGCCTGGATGCGGCGGCGGCGGAAGCGCGGGCCACGGAACTGCTGGGCGAGATCGAAGCGGCGCTCGAGGAGGTCTCCAACCTCGACGAGGACCGGATCATCCGGCGCTTCCTGAACTGCATCGAATCGACGCTCAGGACCAATTTCGCCCAGACCGGCCCGGACGGCGGCCCCAAGCCCTACCTCTCCTTCAAGTTCGATTCCCGCGCGCTCGACGAATTGCCCCTGCCGCGCCCGTTCCGGGAGATCTTCGTCTACAGCCCGCGGGTCGAGGGCGTGCACCTGCGCTTCGGCATGGTCGCGCGCGGCGGCCTGCGCTGGTCCGACCGGCGCGAGGACTTCCGCACCGAGGTCCTCGGCCTGGCCAAGGCGCAGCAGATCAAGAACGCGGTCATCGTGCCGGTCGGCTCCAAGGGCGGCTTCGTGGTCAAGCGTCCGCCGCCGGCCGAGGCCGGACGCGACGCCTGGCTCGAGGAAGGCATCGCCTGCTACAAGACCTTCGTTTGCGGCCTGCTCGACATCACCGACAACCTGAAGGGCGGCGAGGTGGTGCCGCCGCCGGACGTCATCCGGAGGGATGGCGACGACCCCTACCTGGTGGTCGCCGCCGACAAGGGCACGGCGACCTTCTCCGATATCGCCAACGGGGTCTCGGCCGACTACGGCTTCTGGCTCGACGACGCCTTCGCCTCGGGCGGCTCGGCGGGTTACGACCACAAGGCCATGGCGATCACCGCCCGCGGCGTCTGGGAATCGGTCAAGCGCCACTTCCGCGAGATCGGCAAGGACATCCAGTCCGAGGACTTCACGGTCGCCGGCGTCGGCGACATGTCGGGCGACGTGTTCGGCAACGGCATGCTGCTGTCCAAGCACATCAAGCTGATCGGCGCCTTCAACCACCTGCACATCTTCGTCGATCCCGATCCCGACCCGGAACGGAGCTGGACCGAGCGCAAGCGCCTGTTCGAGCTGCCGCGCTCGGCCTGGAGCGACTATGACGAGAGCCTGATCTCCAAGGGCGGCGGCATCTTCGACCGCAAGGCCAAGTCGATTCCGGTGTCGCCGGAAATGAAGCAGCTGTTCGATCTGAGCGAGGACCGGCTCACGCCCAGCCAACTGGTCGCCGCCATGCTCGGGGCCAAGGTGGAGCTGCTCTGGTTCGGCGGCATCGGCACCTACGTCAAGGCGCGCGACGAAAGCCACCTCGACGCCGACGACCGGGCCAACGACGCATTGCGCCTGGACGCCACCGGGCTCAACTGCCAGGTGATCGGCGAGGGCGCGAACCTGGGCATGACCCAGCGCGCGCGCATCGAATACGCGCAAGGAGGCGGCCGCCTGAACACCGATTCCATCGACAACTCCGCCGGGGTCGACTGCTCGGATCACGAGGTCAACATCAAGATCCTGCTGGGCGACGTCGAGGCCGCGGGCGACATGACCCGCAAGCAGCGCGACGAGCTTCTGGTGCGGATGACCGACGAGGTCGCCGAGCTGGTGCTGCGCGACAATTACCTGCAGACCCAGTCGATCACGGTATCGAGCACCCTCGGCCCCCATCTCCTGGACCGCATGGCGCGCTTCATGCGCGCGCTCGAGAAGGCCGGGGACCTGGACCGCGCCATCGAGGACCTGCCCGACGACGAGACCGTCGCCGAGCGCTTCGCCAAGGGCCTGGGCATGACCCGGCCGGAGCTCGCGGTGCTCACGTCCTACGCCAAGATCACGCTCTACGAAGAAATCCTGACCTCGGACCTGCCGGACGATCCCTATATGCTCCGCTGCCTGTTGGACTATTTCCCGCAGCCCCTCCGCGAGACCTATTCCGAGCAGATCGCCCAACACCGCCTGCACCGCGAGATCATCGCCACCGTGGTGACCAACGAAGTCATCAACCGGGTCGGCGTGACCTTCATCCACGAGGTCAAGGAAAAGACCGGCATGTCCTCGGCGGACATCGTGCGCGCCAGCACCATCAGCCGCGAAATCTTCGCCATGGACCAGCTCTTCGCCGGGATCGAGGCGCTCGACAACACCGCCCCGGCGACGCTGCAGGCGGCCATGCTGATCGAGTGCGGCCGGCTGATCGAACGCGGCACCGTGTGGTTCCTGCGCCAGGGGCCGCATCCGCTCGACATCAGCGCCCAGGTCGAGAGCTACGGCGGCCAGGTGGCGCGCCTGAGCGAAGACCTCGAAGGCCTGCTCGCCGAGGCCGACCGCGAGCTGCTGACCGAGCAGGCCGCCGCCTTCCGCGAGCAGGGCGCTCCCGACGAGCTGGCCCGGCACGTGGCGCGGCTGTCGTTCCTGGTGCCGGCCTGCGACATCGTGCGCCTCGCCCGGGCGGCCGATCTGGAGGTGCTCGAGGTCGGCCGCGCCTACTTCGCGGTCGGCGCGCGCTTCGGCTTCGATTGGCTGCGCCGCGCCACCGGCCGCCTGCCCAGCGACGGTGCCTGGGACAAGCTCGCGGTCAACGCCATCATCGACGATCTCTACGGCAGCCAGAGCGAATTGACCTCGCGGGTGGTGACGGGATTGACGGCGCTGAGCGCCGGCGACGGCGCGATCGAGAACTGGGCCGAACAGCGCCGGCCCCAGGTCGTGCGCAGCGAGCAGTTGCTGGCCGAGCTCCGGGCCGGCACCGCCCCCGACCTCGCCATGCTGGCGGTCGCCAACCGGCAGCTCCGCTCGATGGTGAGCGATTAGGGATTCTCGCCGAAAAACGCTTTCAGCGCCGCTACAGCCCGAGGTCGGACAGTCCGGGATGGTCGTCCGGGCGGCGGCCCAAGGGCCAACGGTACTTCCGATCCTCCGCCTGGATCGGCAGATCGTTGATGCTGGCGATGCGGCGGCGCATCAGGCCATGCTCGTCGAACTCCCAGTTCTCGTTGCCGTAGGACCGGAGCCAGTTTCCACTGTCGTCATGCCACTCGTAGGCGAACCGCACGGCAATTCGGTTCTCACCGTAAGTCCACACCTCCTTGATCAGGCGATAGTCGAGTTCGCGCGCCCATTTGCGGGTGAGGAAAGCCTCGATCTGCTCGCGGCCATGGACGAACTCCGCGCGGTTCCGCCATACGCTGTCGCCGGTATAGGCCTGCGCGACCCGCTTCGGATCGCGGCTGTTCCAGGCATCCTCGGCGAGCCGCGCCTTCTCCGCGGCGGTCTCGGCGGTAAAGGGCGGGAGTGGGGGACGGGTCAATCTGCCGACTTTCTCGATTTGGCCTGCTCGGAAAGCAACATACTCCGGCGTACCGCCGATTTCCAGCGCGAGGCGGCGCCCGAATACGGTCGGCTGGGCGGATTCCGGGGTGGGGTTGTGGAGAACGGGCGAAATGCCCTAGATCGACTAGGGCGATCTGTCCGATAAGTACCTAAATAGGGCGAAATACCCTAATACAGGATAGCAATTGCAGCTAAATATTCGGGTAATGCTCACATATTACATGATTCGTAAAGTATATACCTTCACGCATCATTATACCATTACCTTTATAACGGGGAATGAGAGTTACAGCCGCTTGCGCCGGCGCCGGGGTTTCGGCCTCGCGCCGCCGGCCGCGGCGTGAAGGCAAGGAAATGGAGAGGCGTCATGACCGGACTCGTGATGACCCGCGCGGCGATCTGGGACGAAAGCCTGTCGGCCGCGCGCAACGGCGTTCTGCCCGCGCTGATCGGCGCCCTGGGCGCGGCCATCGCGCTCAACATGCTGGCGCCGCTGTTCGCTCCGGCCAGTATCCCGATCTCGGTCCTGGGCATCGTCCTCGGCGTTCGCAGCCGCTGCCTGGAGGCGATCGCCATCGGCGCGCTCGCGATCGTCTGCGCCATGCTGGCGCTGGTCAATTCGGTGCTGTTCTGGCTCGCGTTCGGCATCCTCGGCAGCGCCATCACCGCGGTCTGAGCGCAGCGGGCCATGATTCAAGCCTAGACTGAGGGGGGAGATCGGCCCGGTCCTCCGGGCTCGATGGACGTGGGACGGCGGGGCTTCGGCCCCGCCGCCTGCCGTTCCGGGGGCGCGGTCCCCAGGTGGCTCGCGGTTGCAATCTCTCCGGCGGGATGATCCGATGGGCGCCTTGAAGCGGAGGCGGCTTGGAACGGCCATGGCCCCGGCACCCGACACATCCAGCGAAGCAGGCGGCGGATCGGCGGACCGCCGTGGCCTGATCGCCTGGTGTTTCTACGACTGGGCCAATTCCCCGTTTCCCACCGTGGTCGTGACCTTCGTCTTTGCGGCCTACTTCACCACCACGCTGGCCGAGACGCCGGAGGCGGGAACCGGGCTTTGGGGCCAGGCGATCGCACTTTCGGGCCTGGCGGTGGCGCTGCTGGCGCCGATCCTCGGCGCGCTCGCCGATCAGGGCGGGCGGCGCAAGCCCTGGATCGGCGGCTTCACCGCCCTCGCGGTCCTCTGCGCCGCCGGGCTGTGGTGGGTCGAACCGGACCCGGGCTTCGCGCTGCTCGCCTTGGTGCTGGTCGGGCTCGGCAACGCCGCCTTCGAGCTCGCCCAGGTGTTCTACAACGCCATGCTGCCCGAGGTCGCCAGCGCCCGGCGCCTGGGCCGGATCTCGGGTTGGGCCTGGGGCCTGGGCTATGCCGGTGGGTTGGTCTGCCTGGCGCTCAGCCTGGTGCTGTTCGTCCAGCCCGAGGCGCCGATCTTCGGCCTCGACAAGGACGCGGCCGAGCAGGTCCGCGCCACCGGCCCCTTCGTGGCGCTGTGGTTCGCGGTCTTCGCGCTGCCGCTGTTCCTCTACACGCGGGACGGCCCGGCCAGCGGCGTGCCCACCGGCCAGGCGGTGCGCCAGGGCCTGGCCAGCCTGCTCGCCACCCTGCGCGGGCTGCCGCGCCATGGCCAGATCGGCCGCTTCCTGCTGGCCCGCATGATCTACACCGATGGGCTCAACACGCTGTTCGCCTTCGGCGGCATCTACGCGGCCGGGACCTTCGGCATGAGCTTCGAGGAGATTCTAAAATTCGGCATCCTGCTCAACGTCGCGGCCGGCCTCGGGGCGGTCGGCTTCGCCTGGATGGACGACCGGCTCGGCGCCAAGCCGACCATCATGGTCTCCCTGGTCGGCCTGACGGTCGCCGGCGTGGCGATCCTGGTGGTCGAGACCCCGGTCTGGTTCGTCGTCTTCGGTTGCGGGATCGGGCTGTTCATCGGCCCGGCCCAGGCGGCCAGCCGCTCGCTGATGGCGCGCCTCGCCCCGGCCGAGCTGCGCGGCGAGCTGTTCGGGCTCTACGCGCTCTCGGGCAAGGCGACCGCCTTCGTCGGCCCGGCGCTGGTCGGCTGGGTCACGGTCTGGGCCGACAGCCAGCGCGCCGGCATGGCGACGATTCCGATCTTCTTCCTGGTCGGCCTGATCCTGCTCTGGCCGCTCAAGGACCCGAGCGCCCAGGAGTAGGGGACAGGCGTCCCCCACCCCCTAATGCCTGAAATGCCGCATGCCGGTGAACACCATCGCCACGCCGGCCTCATCGGCGGCGGCGATGACCTCGTCGTCGCGCTTCGAGCCGCCGGGCTGGATCACCGCGGTGGCGCCGGCCTCGATGGCGACCAGCAGGCCGTCGGCGAAGGGGAAGAAGGCGTCCGAGGCCACCACCGAGCCCTGGGTGCCGAGCGCGCCCGCGTCCCGGCCCGCTTTCTCCGCCGCTTCGACCGCCTCGCGCGCCTTGCGCGCGGCGATGCGCGCCGAATCGATCCGGCTCATCTGGCCGGCGCCGACGCCGACCGTGGCGCCGTCGCGCACGTAGACGATGGCGTTCGATTTCACGTGCTTGGCGACCCGGAAGGCGAAGGCGAGGTCGGCCAGCTCGCGGTCGTCGGGGGCGCGCTGGGTGACCACCCTGAACTCGGCGCGCGCGACCCGTCCGGCGTCCCGGGTCTGCAGCAGGATGCCGCCGGCCAGCGACTTGAAGGTCATGCCCGGCGCGCCGGGATCGGCCAGCGTCGCGGTCTCCAGCAGGCGCAGGTTCTTTTTTGCGGCCAATGCGGCGCGCGCCTCGGGCTCGTAGCCCGGCGCGATCACCACCTCGGCGAACAGCTGGCCGATCGCCGCCGCGGTCGCCCCGTCGAGCGGCCGGTTGAGCGCGATGATGCCGCCGAAGGCGCTGACCGGGTCGCAGGCCAGCGCCCGGGCGTAGGCCTCGGCGAGGCTGTCGCCGAGCGCCACGCCGCAGGGGTTGGCGTGCTTGACGATGGCGACCGCGGGGACATCGAAGTCCGGCGCCTGGAACTCGGAGACCAGCTCGAAGGCGGCCTGGGTGTCGTTCAGGTTGTTGTAGCTGAGTTCCTTGCCCTGGAGCTGTTCGGCGCTGGCCACGCCCGGCTGGGCCGGTCCGGCGGCATAGAGCGCCGCCTGCTGGTGCGGGTTTTCGCCGTAGCGCAGCACCTGGCGGCGGCGCGCGCCGAGGATCAGGCGGTCCGGGAAGGTCTCGCCCTGCCGGCCTTGCATCCAGGCCGCGATCGCCGCGTCGTAGGCCGCGGTGTGGGCGAAGGCGGCGGTCGCCAGGCGCGCGCGCAAGGCTAGCGAGGTGGCGCCGTCGTTGGCCTCCAGCTCTGCCATCAGGGCCGCGTAGTCATCCGGGTCGGTGACCACGGTGACGAAGTCGTGGTTCTTGGCCGCCGCGCGCAGCATCGCCGGGCCGCCGATGTCGATGTTCTCGATACAGGTGGCCGGGGCCGCGCCCGAGGCCAGCGTCGCCTCGAAGGGATAGAGGTTGACCACCACCAGATCGATGGCGGCGATGCCGTGTTCCTCCATCGCCTCGCGATCGGCGTCGCGGTCGCGGCGGGCCAGGATGCCGCCATGGATCTTGGGGTGCAGGGTCTTGACCCGGCCGTCCATGATCTCGGGAAAGCCGGTATGGGCGGAGACCTCGGTGACCGCCACCCCGGCCTGGCGCAGCGCCCGCGCCGAGCCGCCGGTGGACAGGATCTCGACCCCGCGCGCGGCGAGACCCGCGCCGAGCTCGGCCAGCCCGCGCTTGTCCGAAACCGAGATCAACGCGCGCCGGATCGGCGTCAGCCCCTTCGCGGCCATAGGCAGCCTCCCCAAGGATCAGTGAACGAAGCGGGTTTAGAAGTCCGCCTTTGTGGCGTCAAGAAATCTAGCGCCGCTTGCGGTCGATGCGTTTGATCGCCCACTTGACCTTGACGCCCTGGGGCGCGCAGTGGCCGGACAGCACGACCTGCTGGCCGCGCCGGATCTCGCCGCCGCGGCCCAGGTAGATCGAGGGCTCCAGGCCGAGCACCGCGCCGCCGGCGCGCAAGCGCCAGCCGCCGCCCTTGGGCAGGCGCAGGATCGCCGCCGTGCCGTCCTGGGACAGGCTGGCCTGGACGTCGGGGTGCAGGTGGAAGCGGATCGCGAAGGGCGCGCCCCGCGCGCTGCGCCGGCAGGGGTCGAGCCGGTCCTCGCCGCGCAGATCGCCGCCGTCCGCGGTCAGGTAGAGGCGGCGCCGGTGGATCTGGCCGAAGCCGTGGCGGTAGCCGTCGTGCACCACCTCGAGCCAGGTCGCGCCCTCGGACTCCTCGCGCCGGCAGCGGGTGATCTCGGCGCGCCGGCCCAGACCCGGCCCGGCCAGCACCTCCGAGGAGTTGGTATCGCCCAGCACCAGGGTCGAATGGGCCGCGGTGGTGCGCTGGGCCCGGCGCCAGGCCGGATCGTCGGGGCGCGCGCCGCAGTTCACGATCAGGCGCTCGCGGCCAATGCTGAGCTCGAACGCGGAGGTGCCGGCGTGGGCCGTGGAGTCCAGGCCCGGTAGTGGCGGCGCGCCAGCGTCGACCAGCACCATGGCGCGTCCGGCCCGCAGGCGCTGGAAGCCGCTCTCCGGTGCCTCGCGGAGCGCGCGGCGCCGCCCGCCGGCGCGCTGCAACACCATCTCGACGCGCCAGCCCTCGTCTTCGCAGGCGCCGTTGAACAGCGCCAGGCCGCCGTCGCCGTGCTGGAACATGCGCAGCGCCGGGGCCATGCGCTCGATCGCCTCGTGCAGCGCGGCCGGCGCGCCGGACGGGCCACCCCCGGGGCCACCCCCGGGGCCGTCCTGGGGGCCGTCCCCGTGAAGCTCGGCCTTGTGCAGGGTCGCGCGCAGGTCGATCAGGTCGCGCAGCACCGCCAGTTGGTGCGCCGGGCTGCGCGCGGCGTGACCGCCGTCGGCCAGGATCTGACGCGGCAGCTCGCGCTCCAGGATGGCCAGCCCGCGCCGCTTCCACGCCGCGCCGCCGGGCAGGCAGGCGCCGGCCGCGATCAGGCCCTTGAGCGCGGCGATCAGTTCCATGCCCGCCAAGCCCGCGGGCAGCACCCGGTGCAGGTGCTGGGCCTGACGGGCCATGCTTCGGAACAGGCGGTGGCGGTCGTCGACCGCGGCGCTGGCGGCGAAGAAATCGTAAGCGCCGAGCCAGTTGGCCAGACGCCGGCCGCCGATCAGCGGGTCCCAGGCCAGCGCGCTCCAGCGGCCGTGGCCGTCGAGCCAGGCGCCGACCAGCTCGCGGGCCACGCGCCGGGCGCCGTCGCCGCCGGCCGCGCGTAGGTCGCGCAGCCAGCCGAAACCGTGCAGCTCGGCGCGCCAGGCGGCGCCG
>JACZVL010000100.1 GCA_022572685.1 Pseudomonadota bacterium | reverse complement strand
GTCCCGCGCTCGCGGCCGCGCGCGCCGCGCTCGCCCGCGCCCGCCGGCCGATCCTGATCGCCGGGGCCGAGCTGCTGTTCCAGAATGCGGCGGAGACGGCCGCGAACTTCGCGCGCGACTTCTCGGTGCCCGTCGTCACCACCTACAAGGCCAAGGGGGTGCTGCCGGAGGACGATCCGCTCGCGCTCGGCGCCGCCGGGCTGTCGCCGCGCGCGGATGGACAAATCCTCCCGCTGATCGCGGCCGCGGACCTGATCGTGCTCGCCGGTTACGACCCGATCGAGATGCGCCACGCCTGGCGCGACCCCTGGGACCCCGCCGAGGTCCCGGTGATCGAGTTCACCGCCGCGCCCAACCCCCACGGCGTGCACCGGGTGACACAGAGTTTCGCCGGCGATATCGGCGCCGGGATCGCGGCGCTGCGCGACGGCATCGCGCCGCAAGAGACCTGGTCCGACGGCGCGCCGGCCGAGACCAGGCGCGCGCTCGCCGCCGCCTTTCCCGCCGAGGAGGCCTGGGGTCCGGCCGCCATCGTCGACGAAGTGCGCCAAGTCCTGCCCGAGCACGGGGTCGCCACGGTGGACAGCGGCGCCCACCGCATCCTGCTCAGCCAGATCTGGCGTTGCACGCGGCCGCGGACGCTGTTGCAGTCGAGCGCGCTCGGCTCCATGGGCTGCGCCCTGCCGCTCGCCATCGGCGCCAAGCTGGCCGTGCCGGAGGTCCCGGTGGTGGCGTTCACCGGCGACGCCGGGCTCGAGATGGTGCTGGGCGAACTCGCCACCCTGCGCGATCTTAAGCTGCCGGTGGTGGTGGTGGTCTTCGTCGACGCCTCGCTCGCGCTGATCGAGCTCAAGCAGCGCGGCGCCGGCCTGGCCAACGCCGGCGTCGACTTCGGCAAGACCGATTTTTCCGCCGTCGCCCGCGCCCTCGGCGGCCGCGGCGTCGACGTTGCCGACCGCGCCGAGCTGCGCCGGGCGGTCGAGGCCGGCCTGGAGGCCGACAGCTTCACCGTGATCGCCGCCCACATCGACCGCGGCGCTTACGACGGGCGGCTTTAGGGGATCGGCGTGTCGTCGCGGTGGGCGGCGAGGCGCTTGGAGACCGATTCGGTGACCTCTTTCATGCACCCGATCAGGGGTCGGTCGATGCCGTAGGCGGTCAGCGGGAAATCGAGTGGCTGCTGCACGGTCCAAAGCTGGTCGTGCTGGTCGGGACTGAACAGCCGGGCCGGGTTGCCGCAGGCGATCCAGCCGATCGGGACCGTGGTGCCCGGCGGCAGCACGCTGTTGACGTGCACCGTGGCGTTGACCTGGACCACCGTGTTGTGGCCCACCCGGCTGCCATGGAGGATCGCCGTTCCGGTGGCCAGAAAGACCTCGTCGTTGACGCGCGATCCCACGACATGGGCGTTCGGGCCGATCAGCACGTGATTTCCGATCGAACAGTCGTGGGCGCCGGTCGCGCGGATCACCGCGTTCTCCATCACGATGCAGCAGCGGCCGAGCGCGATGGTGCCGGTCTCCGCGATCAGGCGCGCGCCATGCATGATGCGGACCCCGGCGCCGATGCGCACGTCACCGCAGACCGTCGCGTCCGGGGCGATCCAGGCCTGCTCGTGGACCTTGGGCGACTTGCCCAGGTGTTCGATCAGCATGCGGCGATCCCTCCCTCTCGTTCGATGGCGGCGCGGCTGCCGATCGGGCGATCATCGCCGCGGCAGACCCCGTGGGTGCGAAAGCGGCCAAGCGATCGTTCAGCGACAAAGGCATAGACAATGCATATGTCGCCGCCCTGTCAAACCCCGATCCGATTGAACCGGGGATGCTCGAGACGGCGCAGGTGGGCGAGCGACAAGGCGACGATGAGCGGCGGCGCCCGATAGGGCGGGGCGGCCGCGGCCTAGCTTTCCGGAGCATCCAGCACCCTGCGGACCTTCCGCGCCAGCGCCTCTCTGGTGTATGGCTTGGCCAGAAGCTCGGCGTCCTTGTCGAGCGTTCCATGGTGGACGATGGCGTTTTCCGTGTAGCCGGAGGTGAACAGGGTCTTGACCCGCGGATAGCGTTTCCGGACCTCCTCGGCCACCTGCCGGCCGTTCATCCCGTGCGGCAGCACCACGTCCGTAAGCAGCAGGTCGATGTGCGAGACCTGGTTCAGCATGGCGAGGGCCGCTGGGCCGTCCTCGGCTTCCATGACGCGATACCCGAGAGTGCCCAGCGCCGCCACGACGTAAGCCCGGACGTCCAGGTCATCCTCGACCACGAGAATGGTTTCGTCGCCCGTGGGCTGGGTGCGTCTGGTAAGCTCCGCCACGCGCGCCGCCTGGCCCTCGCCCACTGCCTTGGGCAGGTAGAGCTTGACCGTCGTGCCGTGGCCCACCTCGCTGTAGATATTGACGTGGCCGGCGGACTGCTTGACGAAGCCATAGACCATGCTCAGCCCCAAGCCGCTACCCCGGCCGACCTCTTTGGTGGTGAAGAAGGGCTCAAACGCGCGCGCCACCACCTCCGGCGGCATCCCGGTGCCGGTGTCGGTTACCGCCACCCGGACATATTGGCCTGGGCTCACTTCCTCGTGGGTATCGGCATAGGCTTGGTCCAGATGTGAGTTGGCGGTCTCGATCGTCAGCTTGCCGCCCTCCGGCATGGCGTCGCGCGCGTTGATCGCCAGGTTGAGCAGCGCATTCTCGAGCTGGCCCGGATCGACCATGGCGGGCCACAGACCGCCGGCCTGGACGGTTTCGATCTCGATATCCTCGCCCAGGGTTCGCCGCATTAGCTCGGTCATTCCGAGAACCAGCTTGTTACAGTCCGCGGCCTCGGGGCTGAGCGTCTGCTTGCGGGAAAATGCCAGCAGGCGCTGGGTCAACTCGGCCCCCCGATCGGCGGCCTTGAAAGCGGTATCCAAGAATCTCTGAGCGTTGGGGTCGAGTTCGATATGATCCTGCAGGAGTTCCAGGTTGCCGAGGATGGCGGTCAGCAGGTTGTTGAAATCGTGCGCAATGCCGCCGGTCAGATGGCCCACCGCTTCCATCTTCTGCGCTTGTTGCAGCTGTCGCTCGCTCTCCTTTCGCTGCGAGATGTCGCGCACGATCCCGATGAAAATGCGCTTGTCGCCGGTATCCATCTTGCCGATGGCGAGTTCTATCGGAAACGTCGATCCGTCCTTGTGTACGCCCATGACCTCCCGGGGGTCGGCCCCGAGGATCTTGCCTATTCCCGTGCGTCGGTAATTCCCGATATAGCCATCGTGTTCGCCGCGATAGGGCTCGGGCATCAGAACCGAAACGTTTTGACCGCAGATACGCTCCGCCGGATAGCCGAACATGAGCTCGGCGGCGCGGTTGAAACTCTCGATGGTGCCTTGCTCGTCGATCGCGACGACCCCATCGGCGACATTGTCCACGACCCCATGGTAGTGCGCCTCGCGTTCCACAAGGGCGGCCTCGATCGCCTTGCGCTCGGTGATATCGGTGAAGCTGACGACCGCGCCGATGACTTCGTCGGCCTGGGTCATCGGATTGGACCGGTATTCGGCTGGAAAGCTTTTCCCATCGGCGCGCCAGAACACCTCGTCATCGACCTGGCAGCCTTCTCGACGCCTGAAGGCTTGGTAAATGCGGCACTCTTCGACGGGGTATCCCGTGCCGTCGGCGTGGGTATGATGCATGAGCGTGTGCATGTTCTTGCCGAGTAGGTCGCGCTCGCTGTCGTACCCCAGGAGCCGGATACAGGCGGCATTACAGAACGTGCAGTTTCCGTCCAAGTCGATGCCGTAAATCCCCTCGCCCGCGGACTGAAGCAGGAGCCGGGACCGTTCCTCCGCCTGTATTCGCTCGGCAACTTGCCGTTCGAGGTCGACGTTCAGGTTTTGAAGTTCCGAGGACCGCTCCGCCACGCGCACTTCCAAATCATCGCGCGCTGCTTCGAGTTCCTCCTCTCTTGCCCGGCGCTGCAACATAAGAATGGCGGTCACCCAGATAACCAGCAGCGCGAGACCGCGGTTCGTGAGGACCACCCAGGCGATGCCCGCGGCCGGAGAAAACAAAAACCCGAGGATGGTAAACGCGGTGCCGATCGCGGCCAGACCGATGATGCTGTGCCGCCAGGGCAGCCAGGCCCCGAGCAGCACCACCGCCACATAAGGCACGCCGGCGGCGACGCCGAGCGGGATCATCAAATCCAGCCCAAAAATGCCGACCGCGATCAGCAACGAGAGCGAAAGCCATAAAAAATCACGACGCGCGGGCCGGGCGTGACGTTCAGCCATCTTGAGTTATTCCCCTGGGGCCAGATGCCGCAAATATACCTATGTACCATCACGGGAAAAACCACAAAAGTTTTGGGGAGCCCGCCCGGGATACGAAGCCCCCCCTCCCTCAAATCGCGCCCAAGAGCCGCCACCAGAGGTAATCGAGGGGGAGCAGTATGACGAGGGTGACCAGCGCGATGGCGAGGACCAGCTTGATCGCTTCGGCCGCGCGCATGTGGGCGAGCTGCAGGGCGACGATGAGCGGCGGCGCCTGGTAGGGCAGCAGCGGCGTCGAGAAGCCCGGCACCTGCAGCATCAACACCGACTGGACGGTGAGCCCGGTGGCCTCGGCCAGCTCGGCGGCGAGCGGGGTGAGCACGGCCGGCACGCCGGGCAGGGTCGCGCCCAGGCCGACCCCGATGCCGGTGGCGACCAGGGTGGCGAAGTTGCCGAGCGGCTGGTCGGGCCCGAGGCTCGGCACCTGGGCGATGGCCGCGCCGAGCCACGCGCCCCAGCCGGAATCGGCGATCAGCGCGCCCAGGCCCAGGATGCCGGCGACGTAAATCAGCGGCGCGAAGTCGATCTTGGCGAAATCGCGCGGGCCGAACAGGCCGAAGCCCGGGAACATCACCACCACGGCGGCGCTGAGCGAGACCCAGGCCGGCGAGATGCCGTGCAGGAAGTCGGTCATCCAGCCGGCCAGCGCGAGCACCAGGACCACGGCCAGGCGCCGCTCGGCGGCCGTCATCGGCCCGGGCGCCGGCCCCCGGTCCTCGGTCGGCGGCCGGTCCGGGAACAGCGCCACGATCAGGGCGCCGATCACGCCGGCCTTGAGCAGGCCGAGAACCGGAAAGTGCAGCAGCAGCCAGTAGCCGTAGGTCAGCGGCGCGTCGTAGAGCTCCTCGGCCATGCCGAGCAGCACCACGTTGGGCACGTTGGCCGGCAGGACCGCAAACGTCGGCAGGAAGCAGCCCAGCCCGGCGGCCAGCACCATGCCCTTGTAGCCGCGCGAGTCCGTGGCGAAGCCCAGGCGCTTGGCCAGCGCGAGGGTGATCGGCAGCAGCAGCACCACCCGGCCCAAGGACGACGGCATCAGGAAGCCGAACACCATGCCCGAGAGGAGGGTGCCGAAAATGACGCCCGTGTAGCTGGCCCCGAACACCGGCGCCAGGCGGTAGGCCAGGCGCGCGCCCAGTCCCGTGGTGTAGACCGCCGCCCCCAGCACCAGGCCGCCGAAGATCAGCCACAGCCCCGCCGATTCGAAGCCCGAGAACACCACGCCGGCGGGGGCCAGGGCGAAGATCATGGCGAGCGCGAAAAAAACCAGCGCGGTCAGGTATTCGGGAATCGCGCTGGTCGCCAAGAGGCCGATGGTGAGCACGATCAGCCCCAGGATCGCGGGCGCGTCGCCCGCCCCGGGCCCGAAGGCGGCGATGCCCGCGGCGAGAGCCGCGATCAGGCCGGCGATCAAGTACCGGGGGGCGAGCAACGGGCTCACCTCGCGCGCCGCCCTAGTTCAATTTTCCGTGGCAGTGTTTGTACTTGCGGCCGGCGCCGCAGGGGCAGGGCGCGTTGCGCGGCACCTTGCCCCAGGTCGAGGGATCGTTGGGATCGATCCGGCTCGCCGCCCGGCGGCTGAGCTGTGGGCGTGGCGGCGGCGCTGGCCTCGCGCCGGCAGTGGGGCCCCCGGCCTCGGCCATGGCGCCCACCGGCGCTTCGGCACCTGCTCCGGCCCCCGCTCCGGCCCCCGCTTCGGCCCCCGCTCCGGCCCCCGCTCCGGCTAATGCCATGTCCTGGTGGCCTTCGTGCATCACCTGGGGCGCGCGCCGGACCACCGCCGCCGCGGGCTCGGCGGCCTGCAACTCGACCCTGCTGAGCAGCATGGTGACCTCGTCGCGGACCTCCGAGAGCATGGTCCCGAACAGCTCGAAGGCCTCGCGCTTGTACTCGTTGAGCGGATCGCGCTGGCCGTAGGCGCGCAGGAAGATGCCGTGGCGCAGGTGGTCGAGGGTCAGCAGGTGGTCCTTCCACTGCTTGTCGAGCACCATCAGCAGCAGCTGCTTTTCGATCGAGCGCATGATGTCCTCGCCGTAGTTGGCGAGTTTGGCGGCCATCCTGCGGTTCGAGGCCTCGGTGATGCGCTCTCGAATCTCCTGGTCGGCGATGCCTTCCTCGGCGGCCCAGTCCGGAATCGGCAGATCGAGGCCGAAGATGCGCACCGTCTCGGTGTGCAGGCCGCTCACGTCCCACTGCTCGGCGTAGGCGTTCGGCGGGATGTGGCGGGTGACCAGGTCGTCGATGACCTCGTGGCGCATGTCGGTGACGGTCTCGTGGACGTCCTCGGCCCGCATCAGGTCCTTGCGCTGCTCATAGATCACCTTGCGCTGATCGTTCATCACGTCGTCGTACTTGAGCAGGTTCTTGCGGATCTCGAAGTTGCGCGCCTCGACCTTCTCCTGCGCCTTCTCCAGCGCCTTGTTGACCCAGGAATGGATGATCGCCTCGCCCTCCTCGAGGCCGAGCTTGCGCAGCATGGTGTCCATGCGTTCCGAGCCGAAGATGCGCATCAGGTCGTCTTCGAGGCTCAGGTAGAACAGCGAGGCGCCGGGATCGCCCTGACGGCCCGAACGGCCGCGCAGCTGGTTGTCGATGCGCCGGCTCTCGTGGCGCTCGGTGCCGATGATCATGGTCCCGCCGGCCTCGAGCACGACCGCGCGCGCGGCCGCGATCTCTTCCGTGATCTGCGCGATCTTCTCGGCGCGCTTGGCCTCGTCCTCGATCTCCGCGGCTTCCTGCTGGACCCGCATGTCGAAGTTGCCGCCCAACTGGATGTCGGTGCCGCGGCCGGCCATGTTGGTGGCGATGGTGACCGCGCCCGGCGCGCCGGCCTGGGCGATGATGAAGGCTTCCTGCTCGTGGTAGCGGGCATTCAGCACCTGGTGCGGCACCTTGCGCTTCTTGAGCAGATCGGCCAGCACCTCCGATTTTTCGATCGAGACCGTGCCGACCAGGATCGGCTGCTGGCGCGCGTGGCAGTCCTCGATGGTGTCGAGGATCGCGTTCAGCTTCTCCTTGGTGGTGCGGTAGACCTCGTCGTCGTGGTCGATGCGGATGCACGGCAGGTTGGTCGGGACCTCGATGACCTCGAGATTGTAGATGTCCAACAGCTCGGCCGCCTCGGTCATGGCGGTGCCGGTCATGCCGGCGAGCTTGGGATAGAGCCGGAAATAGTTCTGGAAGGTGATCGAGGCCAGCGTCTGATTCTCCTGCTGGATCGACACGCCTTCCTTGGCCTCGAGCGCCTGGTGCTGGCCGTCCGAGTAGCGCCGGCCCTCCATCATGCGGCCGGTGAACTCGTCGATGATGATGACCTTGTCGTCCTTGACGATATAGTCGGTGTCGCGCGCGAACAGCTGGTGCGCGCGCAGCGCCTGGTTGGCGTGGTGCAGCAGGTTGACGTTCTCGATGTCGTAGAGCGAGCCCTCGCCGAGCATCCCGGCCTCGCGCAACAGCTCTTCGAGTCGCTCGGTACCGGTCTCGGTAAAGGTCACGCTGCGCGCCTTCTCGTCCTTCTCGTAGTCGTCTTCCGCCAGCCTGGGGATCACCGCGTCGGCTTTTATGTACATCTCCGAGGCGTCCTCGGTCGGCCCGGAGATGATCAGCGGCGTGCGCGCCTCGTCGATCAGGATCGAGTCGACCTCGTCGACGATGGCGAAGTTGAACTCGCGCTGCACCATTTCGTGGAGCTGGAACTTCATGTTGTCGCGCAGATAGTCGAAGCCGAGCTCGTTGTTGGTGCCGTAGGTCACGTCGCAGCCATAGGCCGCGCGCCGCTGGGCGTCGTCCATGCCGTGCACGATGCAGCCGACCTCCAGGCCCAGGAACCGGTAGATCTGGCCCATCCACTCGGCGTCGCGCCGGGCCAGGTAGTCGTTGACCGTGACCACGTGCACGCCCTTGCCCGAAAGCGCGTTGAGATAGACCGGCAGGGTCGCCACCAGGGTCTTGCCCTCGCCGGTCTTCATCTCCGAGATCATGCCCTGGTGCAGCACCATCCCGCCCATCAACTGGACGTCGAAGGGGCGCTGGCCGAGGGTGCGCTTGGACGCCTCGCGGACCGTGGCGAAGGCCTCGACCAGGAGGTCGTCCAGGCTCTCGCCGGCCGTCAGGCGCTGCCGGAGGGCATCGGTTCGGGCGCGTAAGCGCGCGTCGTCGAGGGCTTCGAGCTCCGGCTCGAGCGCGCTGATCGCGGCCACGTCCGAGTCCAAGCCCTTGAGAAAGCGTTCGTTGGCCGAACCGAACAGCCGCTTGGCAAGAGCGCCTAACATGCAGAACCTCGAGCTGGAAATGGGGGCGGAAAACGCCGGTTATTGTGTTGTGAGACATAGGCTTCCATAGGGTTCCTGTCAACGTCCGCCCGACCCCGGCGGGGCGGATTCCAGGGCTTTCCGGCGCCCGCGGCGCTTGTTCCGGCGGGGGCGGCGTGCATGATGGAAGCCCCCGGGCGGCTGGGCGGCGGTCCGGGGCCGGCTTGAGAAACGGGGTGCGGGGAGATGAGACGCGCGCACGACGCCGCTCCGGCGGTCCTCGCGGCGGTTGTGACCGCGCTCCTGGCCGGCCAGCCGGCCTGGGCCCAGCAATCGGGCGCGGCGGCCGAGGCCCCCCCGGCGCCCCCGGCGCCCCCGGCCACCGAACGCCTGGGCACGGCGCTCGAGGATATCGGCCGGGGCAACCCGCTGCTGGCCCGGGTCAACGGCAGGGAGATTCGCTGGGCCGATATCGAAAAATCGGCACAAGGCCTGCCCGAGGAAATCCGCTCCCAGCTCGAGACCATCTTCCCGGCCCTGCTGCAGCGCCTGATCGACGTGGAGCTCCTGGTCTGGGCGGCACGCGAGGCCGGCCTGGCGGAGGACGCGGAGGTCCGGCGCCTGGTCTCCGAGTACGAGGACCGGGTGCTCAGCGACACCCTGATCCGGCGCCAGGTCGCGGACCGGGTGACCGAGGCGGTGCTGCGGGCGCGCTACGACGCCCATATCGAGGGCCTGGCCGCGCGCGCCGAGGTGTGGGCGCGGCATATCCTGCTCGATAGCGAGGCGCGGGCGCGGGACGTCATCGCGGCGCTGGACGCGGGCGCCGACTTCGCCGACCTCGCGCGCGAGCGCTCCCTGGGCCCGACCGCGGAGCAGGGCGGCGACCTCGACTACTTCACCCGGGACAACATGATTCCCGGCTTCGCCGCGGCGGCCTTCGCCCTGGAGGTCGGCCGCTACAGCCCGGAGCCGGTGCAGACCGAGTTCGGCTGGCACGTGATCAAGGTCGAGGACCGGCGCGCGGAAGCGGCCGCCGCGTTCGAGGAGATGCGCGACGATTTGCGGGAATCGACCATTCGCGAGCTGCTGGACGAGCTTCTGCGAACCTTGCGCGGGCGCGCCGAGATCGAGTATCCCGAGGCCCTGAAGGTCCGGTAGCGACCCTTTTTCGAGCCGAAATCCGCGCCCCGGGCGCATGCAAAACCTTGTGCCGGGCGCCTTCGCGTGCATGATGCCCATGGTGCCAGGCACCTGGAACGAGGAGAGAATCGATGGTTTTCCGCCGGTTTTTCGGGGCCGCCCTGGCGCTTGCGCTGGCGGCCACTCCGATGACCCTGGCCGCCCAGGAGGACGCCGTCGTGGCCCGCGTCGATGGCGAGGAGATCCGCCAATCCGACGTGATGGTCATGGCGCGCAGCCTGCCGCCCCGGTATCAGACCCAGTTGACGCAGATCTATCCCCTCCTGGTGCAGCGCCTGGTCGACTACAAGCTGGCCGGCAAGGCCGGCCGCGCCGCCGGGCTGGCCGGTGACGACGAGGTCAAGGCGCGCGTCGCCAAGGCCGAGGAGCAGGCGATCCGCGAGGTCTATCTGGAGCGCGAGATCGCGGCGCGGGTTACCGATGCCGCGGTCCAGGACGCCTACAAGGTGTACCTGGCGGCCAATCCGCCGGCCGAGGAGAGCCACGCCCGCCACATCCTGCTCGAGACCGAGGAGGCGGCGCGCGAGGTGATCGCCCTGCTCGACGGCGGCGCCGATTTCGTCGAGCTGGCCAAGCAGCGTTCGACCGGCCCGTCCGGGCCGAAGGGCGGCGATCTGGGATACTTCACCGCCGATCAGATGGTGCCCGAGTTCTCCCAGGCCGCCGCCGCGCTGGAGCCCGGCCAGCATACCGCCGAGCCGGTCCAGACCCAGTTCGTCTGGCATGTGATCAAGCTCGAGGACCGCCGCAAAAGCGAGCCGGCGTCGCTCGAAGAGGTCGAGCCGCAGTTGCGCGAGCAGTTGGCCCGCGAGACGCTGGAGACGGTGCTCAAGGACCTGCGCGACGGTGCCGTCATCGAGATCGTCTCCGCGAGCGCCGAGGCGCAGTAACCAGCCAGGGGCGGCACGCGCAGGATGGCACAGGAGACCTCACCGCTGGCGCCCGCGTGCTTCCCCGAATTGCCGCCGCTCGCCGGGGTGCGCCTGGCCACCCGCGCCTGCGAAATCCACTATAAGGCGCGCAGCGACGTCTGTCTGATCGAGGTGGCGGCCGGCGCTTCGGCGGCCGGGGTGTTCACCCGCTCGCTGACCGCCGGCGCCCCGGTGGAATGGTGCCGCAAGGCGCTCAAGGGACGCCGGGCGCGCGCCGTGGTGATCAACTCGGGCAACGCCAACGCCTTCACCGGCGCGGTCGGAATCCGGTCGGTGGCGAAAACCGTGGCTGCGATCGCGCGCGATTTTCACTGCCGCAAGAACGAGGTTTTCATCGCCTCGACCGGGGTCATCGGCGAGCCCTTGCCCGACGACCGTCTGATCGGCGCGCTGGCCGCGCTCAAGCGCGACCTGGCGCCGGGGGCCTGGCCGGCGGCGGCGCGGGCGATCATGACCACCGACACCTTCCCCAAGGGCGCCACCCGCCAGGTCGAGATCGGCGGCCGGACCGTGACCCTCAACGGCATCGCCAAGGGTTCGGGCATGATCGCGCCGGACATGGCGACCATGCTGGCCTTCGTCTTCACCGACGCCAAGATTCCGGCCCAGACCCTGCAGGCCCTGCTCGAGCCGGCGGCCGATCTTTCGTTCAATTCGATCACCGTGGACGGCGACACCTCGACCAGCGACACCCTGATGCTGTTCGCCACCGGCCAGGCCCAGCACCGGCGCGTGGCCGGCGCCAGGGACCCGGCGCTCAAGGGCTTCCGCGCCGCGCTCGAGGACCTGCTCCGCGACCTCGCCCAACAGGTGGTGCGCGATGGCGAGGGCGCCCAGAAGTTCGTCACCATCGAGGTCACCGGCGCCGCCTCCAGGCGCGCGGCGCGGCGCATCGGCCTGGCGATCGGCAACTCGCCCCTGGTCAAGACCGCGATCGCGGGGGAGGACGCCAACTGGGGCCGCATCGTCATGGCGGTCGGCAAGGCCGGCGAGAAGGCCGACCGCGACCGCCTGGCGATCCGCATCGGCGGGGTCGAGGTGGCGCGCCAGGGCCTGGTGGTGCCCGGCTAC
>JACZVL010000099.1 GCA_022572685.1 Pseudomonadota bacterium | reverse complement strand
GGTCGGGAGGGCGCGCCACGGCGCGCTGCTGGCCGAGGCCTGGGCGGCCTTGGGCGTGCCGGTGCTGGGCGCGCTGCCTCAGGCGCCCGAGCTGAGCCTGCCGGACCGCCATCTGGGGCTGGTCCAGGCCGCCGAGCACCCGGAGCTCGACGCCTTCCTCACCCATGCCGCGGAATTCGCGAACCGCCACCTGGACATCGAGGCCCTGATCGCGTGCGCGAAACCCTGCCGCCTGGCACCCGAAACTTTCGCGCCCGTCTTGCCGCCACTCGTCTTGCCGCCCCTGGGCCAGCGTATCGCGGTCGCGCGCGACGTTGCCTTCGCCTTCGCCTACCCCTTCGTGCTCGACGGCTGGCGCGCGGCCGGCGCCGAGATCGTGGCCTTCTCGCCGCTCGGCGACGAGGCGCCGGACCCGGCGGCCGACGCGGTCTATCTGCCCGGCGGCTATCCGGAGCTGCACGCCCCCCGCCTCGCCGCGAATGGGCGCTTTCTGGAGGGCCTGCGCGCGGCGGCGGCACGAGGGGCCGTCGTTTACGGCGAGTGCGGCGGCTACATGACCCTCGGCCGGGGACTGGTCGACGCGCAAGGCCGGCGCCACGCCCTGGCCGGGCTGCTGCCGGTCGAAACCAGTTTCGCGGAACCCGGGCTACACCTCGGCTACCGCGAGGCGGAACTGGTTGCGGCGGGGCCGCTGGGCCCGGCGGGCGCGCGCTTCCGCGGCCACGAGTTCCACTTTGCGCAACTGGTGGCGGGCGCGGGCGGCGGGGAGGGCGAGGCGCCACTGTTCCGCTGCCGCGACGCGCGCGGCACGGAGACCGGGACCATGGGCGGCCGGGCCGGAACGGTCATGGGCTCGTTCCTGCACCTCGTCGATGCCGGGGCGGCCGTGCGAAAGGTGGCAGCGACCGCGGACCGCTGCGAGTCCGCCTAGTCGTCCTTGTTGGACGGTTCGGTCAGGGTTTCGAGCTGGCTCACCAGCTGGCGCAGCGCCTCGACGTCCTTCTCCGCCTTGTTTTTCTCGATCAGGTTCTTCTGGTGGTGCTTGAGCGCGTGGGCGAGTTGCTCGGCGACGTTGCTTTCCGGGTCCAGCATGGGGGGTCCTCGTGGCTATCCCTTGGGGTTGCCGGTTGGTTTTGCAGCACCAGGGTTAAGGAAGTGTTGACGGCGGCAGGCGGCGTATCGGGTCAGGCCTCGACCGGCTCCGGGCGGGTCATGCGGCGGTACTGGAAAGCCGGCGGTTCGCGGTCGGATTCGGCTTCGGCGAGGGCAACCAGGGCGTCGTGGTGCGGCGACAGGCCGCAGGCCGGATCGGTCAGGGCCGCATCGCCCAAGATCGCCAGCGCCTGGCAGCGGCAGCCGCCCCAGTCGATCTCGCGGCGCTCGCAGGAGGCGCAGGGCTCGGGCATCCAGTCGGTGCCGCGAAAGCGCTCGAAGGCCGGCGAATGCGCCCAGATCTCGGCCAGGCCGCGTTCGGTGACCCGCTCGAAGGCGAGCCCCGGGATGGTCTCGGCGGCGTGGCAGGGCAGGACCTTGCCCGAGGGCGTGACGTTGAGGAACTGGCGCCCCCAGCCGCCCATGCAGGCCTTGGGACGGTGGGCGTAGTAGTCGGGCACCACGTAGTCGAACACCAGCACGCCCTTGAGCCGTTCGATGGCCGCCTCGACCACCTCGGTGGCGCGCTCGAGCTGGGCCCGGGTCGGGATCAGCGCGGCCCGGTTCTTCAGGCCCCAGCCGTAGTACTGCACGTGGGCGACCTCGATGCGCTCGGCGCCGAGTTCGACCGCGAGGGCGATGATCGCCTCCAGGCGTTCGATGTTGTGGCGGTGCACCGGCGCGTTCAGGGTCAGCGGCAGGCCAGCGGCGCGAATCCAGCCGGCGACCGCGATCTTGCGCCGGTAGCCGCCCTGGTAGCCGGCGATGCGGTCGGATTCCGCCGGGTCGCTGTCCTGGATGCTGAGCTGGACGTGGTCGAGCCCGGCCGCGGACAGGCGCCCGACCCGGGCCTCGTCGAGCAGCACGCCGGCGGTGATCAGGTTGGTGTAGAGGCCGAGGCCGGCGGCGTGTTCGACCAGGTCTTCGAGATCGGGGCGCGCGGTCGGCTCGCCGCCGGAAAAGTGCACCTGGAGCACGCCGAGCGCCGCCGCCTGATCGAGCACGTCGCGCCAGGCCGCGGTGTCCAGCTCCTGGCCGCGCCGCTCCAGCTCGAGCGGATTGGAACAGTAGGGACAGCGTAACGGACAGCGGTGGGTCAACTCCACGAGCATCGCGAGCGGCGGCTCGGGCGCCGTCATGGTCTGAGCGGTCATAACTGCACGAACCCCTTGTCGGCCAGGTCCTGAAGCATCTCCGCCACGTCCTCGCCGATCTCCTCCGCCGAGGCTTCGTAGGCCTCGGCCAGGCCCTGGGTGATGGCGCTCACGCTGGTCTTGCCGTCGCAGCGCTTGAGGATCTCGAGGGCGATCTCGTCGGGCATCAAGACCCGTTCCGGCGCCAGCACGATCCAGCGGTCGCGAGCCGGGTCGAAGCGCAGCTTGACGTGCCGCGGCAGGCGCGGCAGGGAGCCGTCCTCGACAATCGCGCGGGTCGCGGTCATGTCTCGGCCCCAGGGTCGGCCCCAGGGTCGGTCCCGGGGTCTACTAAGGCGGGGTCGAAGGCGCCGGGCGGAATGTGGCCCGGCTCGACGTAGGCGTGATAGAGCGCGTCGAGCTGCGCCCAGAGCACGTCGGTCTTGAAGTAGAGCGCGTCGATCACGCCCCGCTGCCGCTCCGGGGTGCGCGCCTCGCGCAGCACGTAATCGAGCCCGAAGGCGACATCGCGCGGCGCCTGATCGAGCCGTTTGGTGAAGTAGGACAGGGTGCGGTCGTCGGCGAAATCGTAGTGCGCCAGCAGGCCGGCGATGCGCTCGCGGTGGATCGCGGGCGCGAACAGCTCGGTCAGCGACGAGGCGATCGCCTCGAGCAGCGATTTCTCGCGCACGAAGCGCACGTAGGCCTCGACGGCGAACTTGGTGGCGGCGAGCGCGCCCCGGGTCGAGGACACGTAGTCGCGGTCGAGCCCGACGCCCTCGGCCAGTATCAGCCAGCGCTCGATACCGCTGTCGCCGTCGCTGTCGCCGTCGTGATCGACGATGCGCCGGCGCCACTCGCGCCGCAGCTCGACGTCGTGGACCCGGGAGATCAGCGCCGCGTCCTTGCGCGGGATGGCGCTCTGATAGCAGTAGCGGTTGAGCACCCAGGCCTGGACCTGGCCCTTGTCGAGCTGGCCGCCGTGCAGCAGTTTGTGGAACGGATGCTTGTCGTGATAGCGCTCCGCGCCGATCGCGCGCAGCCGCGCTTCCAGGGCCTCGGGACACAACAACTCGCTCGACTCTTCGCTCATAACACGATCTCTTGCCCGTCGTAGGCGACCTCCCAGCCGGCCGCGGCGACCTCGGCGCGTTCGGGCGAATCCTCGAGCAGGATCGGATTGGAGTTGTTGATGTGGATGAAGATGCGCCGGCCGACGCCGAGCGCCTCGAATGCCGCCATGGTGCCCTCGGGGCCGGAGATGCTCATGTGGCCCATGCGCTGGCCGGTCTTGTGGCCGAGCCCGCCCGCGACCATCTCCTGGTCCTCGTAGAGCGTGCCGTCGAACAGCACCAGGGCCGCGCCTTCGAGCCGCGCGCGCAAGGGAGCGTCGAGCGCGGCGCAGCCGGGGATGTAGTAGATGCTCTTGCCGGTCTCGGGGGTGGAGATGCGCAGGCCGATGGTGTCGCCCGCCTCGGTGCCGAAGTTGTCGCCGGCCTCCGGGTTCTCCAGGTAGAGCGCGACTTTGCCCGGCACCGCGAAGGGCTCGACGGTCAGGCCGAGCCCGGCGCCGTCGGGGCCCCGCAGCCGCAGCGTTTGGCCGAGCGCGAGCGCCTCGCGGCGCACGAAGCGCGGGTTGAGGACGCCGAAGATCGGGTTGGCGTCCAGCGCCGCCTGCACGCGCCCGCTGGCGTAGAGCACGAAGGGCTGGCTCTCGCGCAGGGTCAGCAGTCCGGCGATATGATCGATGTCGGCATTGGTCAGCACCACCGCCGCGACCGGGCTGTGGCGCGCGCCCTCTTGCGGGTGCAGGGGCGGATTCTCGGTGAACTGCTGGCGCAGGTCGGGCGAGGCGTTGAACAGCGCCCAGCGCCGGCCGTCGGCGCTGACCGCGATCGAGGACTGGGTCCGGGGCCGGGCACGCCCATTGCCGGCGCGCGCCGCCTGGCACACCCGGCAATTACAGTTCCATTGTGGAAACCCGCCGCCGGCGGCCGAACCCAAAACGAGGACCCGCATGATTCACGACTCCTCGTCCCGGGTGCATTACCGCTTGGCGCGCTTGCGTTACTTCTTTAGTTCCGCACACGCGTAGCTGTTGATCTCCAGGCCGACGGCAATCACGACGACCTTTGGCTTCTTCCAGGCTTTTTTCATTTTCCTCCCCTTACGGAAAAGATCGTGGCCTATCGTTTTGGCCCCAACCGGCGCCACGGTCATTTCATGCCAAGCCGGCGCGCAAGGCAAGCGGTTTTCTATTCGTCGACGAACGATGGCGCGCGATCGCGCGGAATATGGTCCGGTTATCGTCCCTTGGGCCGATCCGCGCGTGCCCGATGCTACTCGATCTCGAAGACGCCGAGCATGCCGCTCTCGCGGTAGTTCTCCACGAAGAACTCGTAGGTTCCGGGGCGAATCGGGATGAAGTAGACGTCGATCGCGCCTTCGTCGTCGAATTCGAGGGCGTAGACGCCGCCATAGGGCTTCACCTCCCTGTCCTCGATCACGATCTGGTCGAACCAGGCGTTGCGCGATAGTTCGGGGAAGCGGAAGCTGTATTCGTCGCGGCCGTCGGAGATCACCCGCAGGCGGTAGTACTTGCCCGTCTCCAACCGGTAGGACTTGATCGAAAAACCCGTCGCGGCGTCGATCTTGAGTTCCGCCAGGCGCTCGGCGCGGCGCGTCATGTTGCCTTGGGCGGCGGCCTCGGGCGCGGTGACCAGGGCGATGGTGAGCGCGGCGGCAAGTGCCACCAGAAAGCCGATGAAAACGGTGCCCGCGAGATTCATTCCGCCAAGTCGCATGACGATTCCTTTCGGTCGGTGCCCAGTGTGTCCAGATAGTTGATCGGGTGCAGGAACCCCTCGATCGGGGCGCGGGCGATCACGGCATTGTGGGTATGCAGGAGTATGGGCTGGCGCAGCTGGTTGTTCCAGGCGCGGAAGCTGCTGGGCGCGCCCTTGTAGCCATCGATGGTGGTGTTCGGGTCGATCAGGAACTTGCGCAGGCCGTCAAGTTCGGTCGCGCCGGTGTGGCGAATCGCCGCGACCACCGACTTGACGCCGATCCAGGCCGCCCAGTCGGCGCCGACCATGCGCCGGCTCTTTTCGATGCGCGCGAAACGCTGGTTGAGTTGCGGGGCGCCGTGGCGTTCCCAGGTCCAGTGCCAGGCCGATGGCGTCAGGCCCTGGTCGCCGATCAAGGGGCGCGGCAGGTAGCTCTGGTAGGCCACGTAGCGGCCGAACTCGCCGTCGCGGTCGGCGATGAAGATGGCGTCGTAGTCGGGTCCGCCGGTCAGCAGGGCGACGTTGGATTGGTCGCGCTTGCGCGGATCGTTGGTCAGTTCGAATGTGCGGTCGGCGACGATCTCGATGCCCAAGCGGCGCGCCGAGGCGACGAAGGCGTCGGCGTAGGCCGCGTCGGCGGCACCCGGGCCGCGCAGCATCAGCACCTTGGTCCAGCCCTTCTTGAACAGGTACTGGGCGAGGGCGTCGGTCAGCATGCGGTAGCTCGGCGCGACGTGGTAGAGGTTGGGCGTGCAGGCCACGGCGCGCAGATCGTCGTCCCGGCTGCGCAGGTTGAACAGCAGCACCGGCGCGCCGGCGAGCTTTTCGGCCGCGGCGCGCAAGGCGTCCGTCGGCAGGTCGAGCAGGAAGGCCCGGGCGCCCGACTCCCGGCGCAGCGCTTCGATGGCCGCCGCCACGTCGCCGTCCTTGGCCCCGTCTGCGGGCAGGAAACGCTCGATCAGCTTGAACTCGAGGCCGAGCGCGCGGCCGATGATGCGGCTGTCGCGCAGGGCCAGCTTGGCGCCGGGCAGCGGCGGGTGGGGCTGCTTCAGGACCAGGCCGGTGTAGCGCCGCTCGGCGAGGTAGTAGGGATCGTCCGCGATGCCGATATAGGCGAAGACGAAGACTTCGGCGCGCGGCGTTCCCGGCCAGGCCGCCGCGCAAAGCAAGAGCAGACTCGTGAGCAGACTCGCGAGCCGAAGAATCGCCCTACCCATCACCGCCTCACTCAATCGTCGATCAGGATGGCGTAGGGCACCCTGCCGACCGGGATCGACTTGAGGCCCTTGCGCGTCCTGGTATCGATGATGGTGATGTCGTCCGACAGGCCGTTGGCGACGTAGAGCAGGTTCTCGTCCCTGGTCAGCGCCAGGCCCCAGGGGCGCTTCCCGACCAGGATGTAGTCCAGGATCTCGCGCGTCTTCACGTCGACCACGGCGACGTGGTTGGCGCGCCCCAGCGCGACATAGGCGAGCTCGCCGTTCCTGGTGATCAGGAGGTCGACCGGCGTGACCTGTTCGCGCCGGAAGCCGGTCGGCAAGAAGGCGATGTCCGCGACCACCGTGAGCGTCGCCACGTCGATGATGTCGACCATGCCCGAAAGCTCGGCGGAGACCCAGAGCTCGCGCCCGTCCGGGGTCAGCGCGAAGCGCCGCGGCCGCACGTCGACCGGGATGTCCTTGATGATCTTGCCGGCCTCGACGTCGATGACGTGGACCAGGTCGGCGGCTTCGGAGGCGACGAACACCAGCTTGCCGTCGGCGGTGATAAGAACGCCCTCGGGCTCCTCGCCGGTTTCAAACTCGTTCAGCAACTCTTTGGTTTCGATGTCGAAGAGCGTCGCGGTGGCGTCCTCCTCGTTGGAGATGTAGAGGTGGCGGCCGTTGGGGTGGAGATCGAAGGTCTCCGGCTTCTCGACGCCGCGGATGCGCCCGACCAGCTTCTGGGTCGCGACGTCGTAGATCGCGATCTGGGAATCGTCGGCGCAGCCGACGAAGAACTGGGTGCGGTCGGCGTTGAAGTGCATGCCGCGGGGCCGCCGGCAGGTCTCGAAGGTCCGGACCACCTCGTTGGTTCGGGAATCGAGCACCGTGATCTCGTTGCTCTTCTCGTTGCTGATGAAGATCAGTCCGGTCCCCTTCGCCGCCGCCGGAATCGGAGCCAGGCAAGCCAACACGAGAACCGCCAAACCGCGGCGCGCTTTTTCGAACGGCGTCATGAGCGATCTCCTCCACGCGGCATTTCATGCGAACGCCTTCGTTCTGGCAAGTGCGGCGTTAGGCGCCACGAACCGGAAGCAAGTTGTTGGTATGCGAACGTGACCACCGCCGAATCGCGCCGCCGGAGCCGGAATCTTCCCAAAACCACACGGACAGGAGGCAGAAAGCTACAGACAAGCGGCGGGAGAGGCATTACTATCGGGCCGCGAATTCTCCTCGCGTTATGCGTTGGGGGGCACGTAACGAACAATCTCTCGATCTCAATCTCACGAGAAACAACGGCCATCCAAGGGCCGAAGGGGAGGAAAGATGAGTCGCATGAAAATTCACACGATCAAGTTTCTGTCGGTTCTTGGCCTCGGGTTCGTGATGGCGGCGTTCGCCGCGACCGCGACCCAAGCCCAGGAAGTCAAGGGCGGCACGCTCTACGGGGACATGCAGCTCGTGACCCAGGACATGTTGAACCGCGCCGCGGGCGACGGTAACAACTTCCTGCATACGAACGGCAACTACGAGCAGACGCGCTACTACCCGGCGCGCCAGATCAACGTCGGCAACGTCCATAAGCTTCGGCCCGCCTGGATCTTCCAGACCGAGGTCGTCGAGTCCCTGGAAACCACGCCGATCGTGGTCAACGGGATCATGTACGTGACCACCTCGTTCAGTCACGTCTACGCGCTCAACGCCGAGACCGGCGAGGAGATCTGGCACTACAAGCACAAGATGGGCCCGGTCACGACCTATTGCTGCGGTCCGAACAATCGCGGCGTGGCGGCCTATGGCGACAAGGTCTACCTGGGTACATTGGACGCCAAGCTGGTGGCGTTGGACGCCCGCACCGGCCGGCTGGTCTGGGAGACCCAGATCGCCGATCCCGCGTTGGGCTACAGCGAGACCATGGCCCCGTCCGCGGTCAACGGCAAGATTCTGATCGGCACCAACGGTGGCGAGTACGGCGTCCGCGGCTTCCTCAAGGCCTTCGACTCCGAGACCGGCGAGTTGCTCTGGACCTTCTATACCACCGCGGAGAATTCCGTCGGTGTCTGGGCGACCCACGACGCCACCGGCCGCGACATGCTCCGCGACATTCCCGCCGAGAAGGCGGCCCTGGCCGAACTGGGCGACCCCTACAAGACCCTGGGCGGCGGCGTCTGGCAGAATCCCGCGTACGATCAGGAAACCAACCGGCTCTACTTCGTGGCCGGCAATCCCTCGCCTGACCTGGACGGTTCGCTGCGGCCGGGTGACAACCTGTATACGAATTCACTGATATCGGTGGATCTGGATACCGGCCAGTACGCCTGCCACTTCCAGTACATCGCCCACGATGTCTGGGACCTGGACGCGGTCAGCCCGCCGATCCTGCTCGACGTGCAGGACGAGAATGGCAACACGGTGCCCGGCGTCATCCATGGCGGCAAGACCGGCCATATCTACGTGCACGATCGCCGCACCTGCCGCCTGATCCGCTTCTCCGAGGCCATGGTGCCCCAGGAGAACATGTGGGTGCTGCCGACCAAGGAAGGCAAGCGCATGCTTCCGGGCGCCAACGGCGGCGTGGAATGGTCGCCGATGACCGTGGACGAGAACCTCGGTCTGGCCTATGCGATCAACCTGCATCAGCCGATGACCTATCACGTCGAAAGCACGCCCTATCCGGGAGGCAAGCTGTGGCTGGGCGGCGCGTTCAAGGTGATCGCGAGCGAGCAGCAGTGGGGCAACGTGACCGCGGTCGACTACAACACCGGCAAGATCCGCTGGAAGGTCAAGACCGCCGAGCCGATGATCGGCGGCATCATGGCCACCGCGGGTGGCCTGGTGTTCACCGGCGAAGGCAACGGCGCCTTCAAGGCCTACGACTCGGCCAACGGCAACCTGCTGTGGACGTTCCAGGCAGGCGCCGGCGTCAATGCGCCGCCCGCCTCCTATACCGTCAACGGCAAGCAGTACATCGTGGTCGGCGCCGGTGGCAACGTGCAGTTGAACTACAAGCGCGGTAATAATATCATCGCGTTCACGCTGGCCGATTGACACCAGACGCCAGCTTAGGTAACTGAATCGGGCCGGTCGCCGTGGCGGCCGGCCCTTTTCTTTGGGCCGAATACGGCCAGAACGGTATCGGGAGCGTCAGGTAGGCATGCAAACTCAAGGGTTCGAAAGTCCGGCCATGATGGCCGCGATCTCAAACCGGCCCCGTGCCTTGGCGCGCGCCTTGGCGCTCTGCCTTGCCCTGGGCTTGGGCGCGTCGGGACAGGCCCAGGCGGCGGAGGACGAGTACGCCGCAATCAGGGAAACGCTGGAAACCTGCTTCGTTTGCCACGGGCCGAACGGCGCCTCGACCCAGGCCGAGTTCCCGATCCTGGCCGGGCAGCACCTCTATTACCTCTATGTCCAGATGAAGGACTTCAAGACGGGGCTCCGGGCCAGTGCGGTCATGGAAGAGTTCGTGGCCGTGCTCAGCCGGGACGACATGAAGATCCTGGCCAAGTTCTTCTCCGAGCAGACTTGGCCCAACATCGGCTACCGGGCCGACCCGGCGCTCGCCGGCGAGGGGCAAACCGCCGCCGCCGCGGGACAGTGCGTGCAGTGTCATCGCGGCGGTTACGAAGGCTACAGCGGCACGCCGCGTGTGGCCGGGCAGTACGCCGCCTACCTGGAAAAGACCATGCTGGATTTCAAATCCAAGGCCCGGGCCAACGCGGCGGCCAAATCGTCCCTGATGAAATCCTATAGCGCCGAGGAGATCCGGCGAATGGCCGAGTTTATGGCCGGCATGTAGCCCAGCGCCGGCATCGGTTATGGCTTTGCGCCCCCCGCGGCGCCCCCCGCGGCGCCCCCTGCGGCGCCCAGGGCCGCGACGGCATTCAGGCTTCCAGCCGCGCTTGCCAGATCCCGGGCCGTTTTGCCTTCCTTGTCCTGGATATCGGGCTTTGCGCCCGCCTCGATGAGAGCGTCCACGACCTCGACGTAGTCGCGCTCGGCCGCGATCATCAGCGCCGTGCGGCCGCGATTGTCGATTGCGCCCACCTCCGCGCCGAGCTCGAGCAGCAGCGAAACCGTCGCCACGCCGTCGCGGGTCGGCACGTCGTTGCTGTAGCCCGCCGCCCACATCAGCGCGGTCAAATCGTTGCCCAGCACCTGGTTCACATCGACGTCGAGGTCGTGCAGTGTCTTGACGATGCTCGCGAAGCCGCGCCCGGCGGCGTAGAACATCGCCGACTTGCCGGTTTCATCGACCGCCTTGGGGTCGGCCCCGGCCTCGATCAGCAGCGCGAGATTGCGCGCGTCGCCGTCGTAGGCGGCGGCGATCAGCGGCGTCACGCCTTTCCGGTTGGCCAGATTGACGTCGGCGCCGGCGGCGACCAGCGCCTTGACCGTGCGGTTCTTGCTGGCGATGGCGGCGCGCAACAGCGCGGTCGAGCCGATCAGGTTCCGGTGGTCGATCTCCGAGCCCGCCTCGAGCAGCACCTCGACCGCCTGGGTCCGTCCGGCGCGCGCGGCCACCAGCAGGGCGGTATCGCCGAAGCGGTCGCGCCCCTCGACCGGGGCGCCCTCGGCCAGGAACTGGACGACCTTCTCGGTCTCGCCCTTCTGCGCCGCGTCGAACAGCCGCAGACTGAGCACGCGGAGCTCGGCGCCCGGCGCCTTGGGAATGAGATCGGGGTTGTGGCCCGCCCGGGCCGGCGCCGGCACCAGAACGAGCGCCGCGACCAGCGCCAGAGCGGCCCCAACCCGGTGGTTCGATTTGCCTGTCACATCCAGCTTCCCGCGCGCGTCTTTCCGGCGGGTATTTTGCGTGTTTGCCCCAAGTCCCGCAATGCTACTGTCTGGTGATCTCCGCATGCCAAGGACGGAAATGACCGCCGACCCTCCCGCCACCCTCGAGATCGCCGGACTTGGTTTCAGCTTCGGCCCCAAGCGCGCGCTGGACGACGTCGCGCTGCGCCTCGGCGCGGGCGAGTTCAAGGTGCTGCTGGGACCCAACGGGGCCGGCAAGACCACGCTGTTCTCGCTGATCACCCGGCTCTACGAGAGCGCCGAGGGCGAGATCCGGATCGAGGGCGTGGCGCTGCGCCGCGCCCCGGGCCGGGCGCTGGCGCGCATGGGGGTGGTGTTCCAGCAGCCGACGCTGGATCTCGATCTCACGGTGCGCCAGAACCTGCTCTACCACGCCGCGCTGCATGGTCTGGGCCGGGCCGAGAGCCTGGCGCGCATCGAGACCGAGCTCGGCCGCCTGGGCATGGCCGAGCGCGCGCGCGAGCGGGTGCGCGGACTCAACGGCGGCCACCGCCGCCGGGTCGAGATCGCCCGCGCGCTATTGCACCGGCCGGGGCTGCTGCTGCTCGACGAACCGACCGTGGGCCTGGACGTGCCGACCCGCCAGGCCATCGTCGCCCACGTCCACGGCCTGGCGCGCGAGGACGGGGTCGCGGCGCTCTCGGCCACCCACCTGATCGACGAGGTCACGGACGACGAC
>JACZVL010000098.1 GCA_022572685.1 Pseudomonadota bacterium | reverse complement strand
CCGAGGCGGTCCCGATCGCCGCCGCCGAGACCGCCGAGACCCTCCACGACAGGCTCGCCACCCTCGGCGCGCGCCTGATCGTGACCGCGCTCGACGGCCTCGCCGCCGGCACTTTGAGCGCCCGACCCCAGCCCGAAGACGGCGTCACCTACGCCGCCAAGCTGCGACGCGGCGAGGGCCGCCTCGACTGGCGCCGGCCGGCGGCCGATCTGGAGCGCGCGGTGCGCGCCTTCAGCCCCTGGCCGGGGGCGGAGTTCGAGGCGCCCGGAGGCCAGAGCGGCGCGCGCATCAAGGTGCTGGCGGCCGAGGTGGTGCCGGGAGACCCGGCGGCCGCGCCCGGCACGGTGCTCGATGCGCAGCTCACCGTGGCCTGCGGCGCGGGCGCCCTGCGCCTGCGCAAGGTCCAGCGCGCCGGCAAGGCGGCGCTCGACGCCGAGGAATTCCTTAGAGGCTTCGAGCTCGCGCCCGGGACCCGGCTGGCGCTGCCGGAGGCGGCCTCGTGAGCCGCTGGAAGCTGACCCTCGAATACGACGGCGCCGGCTTCGTCGGCTGGCAGCGCCAGGACAACGGGCCCAGCGTGCAGGCGGCGCTGGAGGCGGCGGTCCTGGGCTTCTGCGGCGAGACGGTCACCGCCCAGGGCGCCGGGCGCACCGATGCGGGCGTCCACGCGCTCGGCCAGGTCGCCCACATCGATCTCGCCAAACCAACCGACGCCGATACCGTGCGCGACGCGCTCAACGCCCACCTCAGGCCCGCCGCCGTGGCGGTGCTCGCCGCCGAGGCGGTGGACGACGACTTCCACGCGCGCTTCTCCGCGGTCGAGCGCACCTACCGCTACCGCATCGTCAACCGCCGGGCGCGGCTGGCCCTCGACCGGGGCCGGGCCTGGTTCGTGCCCCAGCCGCTCGACGCCGCGGCCATGCACGACGCCGCGAGAGCGCTGCTCGGCCATCACGACTTTACCAGCTTCCGGGCCCGCCAGTGCCAGGCCAAGTCGCCGGTCAAGACGCTCGACGTGCTCGATGTGACCCGCGACGGCCAGGAACTCCGCATCGAGGCCCGGGCGCGCTCCTTCCTGCACCACCAGGTGCGCAACATGGTCGGCACCCTCAAGCTGGTCGGCGAGGGCAAGTGGACCCGCGCCGAGGTCGCCCGCGCGCTGGAGGCCCGCGACCGCGACGCGGCCGGACCCACGGCGCCCGCCGAGGGACTCTATCTGGTGTCCGTGGGGTACTGAGGAGCTCACCGCAGCATGCCCAGCGTGATCATGTGGATGATCAGGTCGATCACGAAATCGAGCACCACGAAGCCGACCGCGCCCATGGCGGTCACGCCGAGCGCGGTGCGGGTGATGAACCACTCGTAGAACAGGATCAGGAACGAGA
This sequence comes from Pseudomonadota bacterium, assembly GCA_022572685.1. Taxonomy (GTDB): domain Bacteria; phylum Pseudomonadota; class Alphaproteobacteria; order Kiloniellales; family J153; genus JACZVL01. Next base: position 10,392 of record JACZVL010000098.1, on the reverse strand, counting down.
CGGCGAGGCGCAGCAGCCAGCCGCCGCCCGGCGCGCCGAGCGCGATCAGGCCGATCACCGGCAGAAGGACCGCCATCTGGATCACCCTGGCCCAGTTGAAGGCGACGATGTAGCCGATGTAGGCGTCGCGCTTGCCGGTCGCCTCGCAGATCTGATGGACGATGACCGGGAAGGCGACCCAGCCGAGCACATAGGCGAGCGTTTCGACCAGGATCATGCGCAGCGCGCCGGCCTCGAGCTCGATCTCGACCCGGCCGAGCTCGTAGGCGATGATGATGGCGAAGCCCGGCGCCACGATCACCGCGGCGAAGAAGGACTTCCAGAAGCCCGCGGGCGTGCGCTCGAAGTAGCTCATGGCGCCCGTGTCCAGGCGCGCCAGGCGCAAGGCGCCGTAGATGCCGTAGACGATGTCCCGGTAGCTCGGCATTATCAACGGTCCTTCGTATTAGGCCGGAAAATAGCCGTCGAGCGCGGCCCCGTAGACCGCCTCGAGCCCACGCAGATCGTCCAGGCTGACGTGCTCGTCGACCTTGTGGGCGGTGGCGTTCAGCAGGCCCAGCTCGGCGATCGGGCAGTGGTCCTTGATGAACCGGGCGTCGGAGGTGCCGCCGGTGGTGCCGAGTTCGGGGGTCCGGCCGAGGGTGGCCTCGACCGCGCGGCCGAGCAGGTCGCTGAGCGGCCCCGGCGGGCACAGGAAGGACTCGCCCGTAACCCGGATCGCGAGCTCGTAGCGCGCCCCGGCCGTGCCGCCCTTGGACGAGGATTTTAGCGCGGCGTCGAAATGGCGGCGCAGCCAGGCCTCGATCGCGGCGCTGTCGTGCGCGTCGTTGAAGCGGACGTTGAGCGCGGCCCGGGCCGTGGCCGGGATCACGTTGCCGACCTCGTTGCCGACGTCGACGGTGGTGATCTGCAGGCCCGACGGCGGAAAGTGGGCGGTGCCGCGGTCGAGCGGATCGGAGGCGACGGCGTCGAGCATGCGCACCAGGTGGTGCAGCGGGTTGTCGGCCAACTGCGGATAGGCGGTGTGGCCCTGGATGCCGTGGACGGTGAGCCGGGCGTTCAAGCTGCCGCGGCGGCCGATCTTGATGGTGTCGGCGAGGGTCTCGTTGCTGGTCGGCTCGCCGACCAGGCAGGCGTCCAGGGTCTCGCCGCGCTCGGTCAGCCAGCCCAGCATCTTGCGCGTGCCGTTGATCGCCTCGGCCTCCTCGTCGCCGGTGATGAGCAGGCTGATCGAGCCGTCGAACCCGCCCCGGGTCTCGAGGAAACGCGCCGCCGCGGCCACGAAGCAGGCGATGGCGCCCTTCATGTCGACCGCGCCGCGGCCGTACAGCGCGCCGTCCACGACCTCCGCCCCGAAGGGGTCGACGCGCCAGGCCTTGGCGTCGCCGACCGGCACCACGTCGGTGTGGCCGGCGAAGCAGAAGTTGCGGCCGCCGGCGCCCAGGCGGGCATAGAGGTTGTCGACCTCGGCCGTGCCCGGTTCGGAAAACGGCAGCCGGTGGCAGGTGAAGCCGAGCCCGCCCAGGACCTCTTCGAGCAGGTCGAGCGCGCCGCCCTCCTCGGGCGTCACGCTGGGGCAACGGATCAGCCGCCGCGCCAGGTCGAGGGCGTCGAGAGAGCCAGAGTTGGGGGAGCCGGTATCGGGCGCGGCGTTCATGGCGCTCAATCGCGCAGCAGCTCGTTGATCGAGGTCTTGGAGCGGGTCCGCGCGTCGACCCGCTTGACGATCACCGCGCAGTAGAGGCTCGGCCCCGGGCTGCCGTCGGGCAGCGGCTTGCCCGGCAGGGTGCCCGGCACCACCACCGAATAGGCCGGCACCCGTCCGGTGAATATCTCGCCGGTGGCGCGGTCGATGATCTTGGTCGAGGCGCCGATGAAAACGCCCATGGACAGCACCGCGCCCTGCTCCACCACCACCCCCTCGGCGACCTCCGAGCGGGCGCCGATGAAGCAGTCGTCCTCGATGATCACCGGCCCGGCCTGGAGCGGCTCGAGCACGCCGCCGATCCCGGCGCCGCCGGAGATGTGACAGTTCTTGCCGATCTGGGCGCAGGAGCCGACCGTCGCCCAGGTGTCGATCATGGTGCCGCTGTCGACATAGGCGCCGACGTTGACGAAGCAGGGCATCAGCACCACGCCCGGCCCGATGTAGGCCGAATGGCGCACCGTGCAGTTGGGCACGGCGCGGAAGCCGGCGGCCTTGAACCGGTCCTCGCCCCAGCCGGCGAACTTGGAGTCGACCTTGTCCCACCACGAGGAATCCTCGCCCGGCCCGCCGGGGATCGGGACCGTGTCCCGGAGCCGGAACGACAGGAGCACCGCCTTCTTGAGCCACTGGTTCACCACCCAGCTCCGGTCCCGTTTCTCGGCGACCCGGTAGGTCCCGGAATCGAGTCCGTCCAGGGCGGCCTCGACGGCGTCGCGGAGCTTGCCGGTGGCGGTGGGGGAGACCCGGGCGCGGTCCTCCCAGGCGGCGTCGATGATTCCTTGCAGCGCGTCGGCGGTCATGAATATCCCTTATTAAAGTATGGATTAGGCTCGGCCCGGCGCGGCCGCGGGCAAGATGCGGGAAGCGGCTGGCGCCTGTCAACGCTCCCCGGCCCGATCCTCGGTATAACACCCGCGCTCGGCCGGCCGGAATCGCCCAGAACCCTGGAAGACCTTGCCGAATCGGCCAGGGTTTAAGCGCATCTTAAGTCCGGATGGGGCACTCTGGGGCAGGAATTTTCGATCAATCAACGGGCCGGCGCAGGGATCGACATGGCTAGGGTTTCCGCCACCAAAGTCTCCAAGGAGGACTACGAGCGCGCCGTCGGGCAGGCCATCGACCTCGGCCTGTTCTCGGCCGGCGGCTCCTTCGAGCGCTTTCCCGGCGCGGTCCTGCTGGCCGGCCAGAACGGCATCGTGCTGGGCGCCAATGCCGCCGCCGAACCGGTCGTGGCCCTGCTCCAGGGTAGCGGCAGCGACGAGCTCCGGATCGCCATCGAGGCGGCGCTGGCCGGCCGCGCCGCTCAGGTCAATCCGCTGCTGCTGGCGCCCGCCGTGGGCGCCGGGGGGGGCGCCAAGGGCGTCGGCCAGGCCTTCGACGTGGCGGTCCTGCCCTGGGGCGAGGGCACGGCGGCGCTGCTGCTCGGCCGCGACATCACCCTGGAGCGCAGCCTGCGCGCGGCGCTGATCGAGTCCCGGCAACGCTACAAGGACCTGGTCGAAGCGGCCTGCGATTTCGCCTGGGAGACCGACGCCGAGGGCAGCTTCACCTTCGTCTCGACCCAGGGCGCGCTCGGCTATTCCGCCGCCGAGCTGGTCGGCGCGCGGGCCCAGTACCTGCAGATCGAGCAGGGCGGGCAGGACTCGCCGTTCGTGACCCAGGTTCCGTTGCGCGATGTCGAGGTCTGGCTGCGCGCCGCCGACGGCGAACCGGCCTGCGTGCTCGCGACGGCCCTGCCCTTGACCGACCAGCACGGCGCCTGGTGCGGCGCCCGCGGCCTGTGCCGCAACATCACCGCCGAGCGCAGTCACGCCGCCGAGCTGGCCGGCGACCGGCACCGCGAGCGCCTGCTGTCCTATATCCTCGGCATCGTGCGCGACGAGATGGAGCCGGCGCGCATGTTCACCGCCGCCGCGGGCGCGCTGGTGCCGGCCTTGCCGGCCGCCGGCGCCTGCATCTACCGGCCCGACCGCGACGGCGCGTTGACCTGCGCGGCCCAGGCCGGCGTTCTCCCGCCGCCGGAGCTGCTCGACCCGGTGCTGCGAAAGATCGCGGACCAGGACACCGAGGACGAAATCGAAGTTACCGAAGCCTGCGGTACCCTGTTGGCCAAGGCGGCCCGTTTCACGGACGAGCGCCGCGGCGTGCTTTGCGTGTGGCGCGCCGGCCGGACCGGTCCCTGGGACCAGTCGGACCGCTACCTGCTCGGCGAAATCGCGGCGCAGATCGGCCTGGCCGGCCGGCAGCTGGCGCGCCAGGAGGAACTGGAGGAGCTCTCCTCCACCGACGCCCTGACCGGCCTGCTCAACCGGCGCAGCTTCATCCAGGAACTCCAGAAGCGCTACGGCCAGCGGCCCGACCGGCGCGGCGGCGCGGCGCTGTTCTTCATCGATTTGGACAACTTCAAGCAGGTCAACGACCGCCACGGCCATCAGCAGGGCGATTTGGCCTTGGTCGCGCTGTCGCGCATCCTGCGCGAGCAGACCCGCGGCCGCGACCTGGTCGCGCGCCTGGGCGGGGACGAGTTTGCGCTGTTCATCGAGGATATCACCCCGGCGGCGGCCGAGCATAAGGGCAACGAGTTGCTGCGCGCCGGCGTCGAGCTGGAAGCCTACTCCGGCGGTGCCGATGCGCCGCTCGGCTTTTCCGTCGGCATCGCCGCCTGCGACCCCGAAGGCCGGGAAAGCCTCGACGGCCTGATCGACCGGGCCGACCAGGCGATGTACCGGGTCAAGCGCCGCGGCAAGGGCGGACTCGATCTCTCGCTCCCGCCGGCGGACCCCGGCGCGGATCCCGGCGCGGCCCCCGGCGCCGATCCCGAGGCCGGGGCATGATGAAGCTGTTCAAGCGCAAGGCCGCCGCGCCGGACCCGCAGCTCTCCTACGATGAGTCCAAGCGCCTGGCGCGCGCCGGCGACCGCGAGGTGCGCGCGCGCCTGGCCGGGCGCGAGGACGTTCGGCCGGAGGTCCTCTACTTCATGGCCGAGGACGATTCGGCCGAGGTGCGCGGCCGCATCGCCGCCAACCTCAGCACGCCGCGCCAGGCCGACCTGATCCTGGCGCGCGACCGCGACGAGGCGGTGCGCGAGAAGCTGGCGCACAAGATCGAGGTGCTGCTTCCCGAACTCGATGCCGACGAGCAGGCCCAGGCCCACAAGTACCTGGTCGAGGTGATCGAGATCCTGGCCCAGGACCAGGTCATCCGAGTGCGCCAGATCGTCGCCGAAACCCTCAAGGAGGTCGCCTCGGCGCCCAGCCACGTGATTCAGCGCCTGGCCCGCGACGCCGCGGAGGTGGTCGCCTGTCCGGTGCTCGAGTTCTCGCCGCTGCTCAGCGACCAGGACCTTCTGGAGATCATCGAGAGCCGCGGCAATTCAGGCCGCCTGGGCGCGATCTCGCGGCGCCAGGGCGTGGGCGAGCAGGTCACCGACGCGATCGTCGCCACCCGGGACGAGGCCGCGATTTCCGCGCTGCTCAACAACGGCACCGCCCAGATTCGCGAGGAGGCCCTGGATGGGCTGGTCGCGGCCGCGCTCGAGGTCAGCGCCTGGCGGGAACCTTTGGTGCGGCGTCCGCGGCTACCCGCCTCGGCGGTGCGCAAGCTGGCCGGCTTCGTCGCCGCCTCGCTGCTCGACCTGCTCAAGGTGCGCGACGACCTGGACCGGGAAACCGCCCGCCTGGTGGCCCGCGAGGTCGAGCGCCGGATCGAGGACGCGGCGGAGGAACCCGGCAAGAAGGGCGTTGAGACCGCCGCCGACGGCGAGACCGCGGAGAAACGGGCCAAGCACCTGTTCGAGGCGGGCGAGCTCGACGACCAGGTGCTGATCCGGGCGCTCAACGGCGGCGACCGCGACCTGGTGCGCCACGGGCTCGCGCTGCGCGCCGATCTGCCGCTGTCGCTGATCGACCACATCCTCGCGGCGCACAGCGCCAAGGGGGTAACCGCGCTGGCCTGGAAGGCCGGCTGTGCCATGCGTTTCGCCAGCCAATTGCAACTGCGCCTCGGCGGCATCGCGCCCAACCAGGTGCTCAATCCGCGCGGCGGCACCGACTACCCGCTCAGCGACGAAGAGATGGACTGGCAGCTCGACTTCTTCCAGAGCCTGGCCGGCTAACACCCCAAGGCGGGAATAGGGGACAGTAGACTGTCCCCTTTAGGGTCCTATTCCCTCTCCGGGCGGCCCGCGCGGTTGATCGGGTAGTCGCCGGGGCTCCCTCGGAAGGGCTGGACCAGCATGCGGTCGAGCCGGAGGTCGCCGGCCTCGCGGAACTGCTCGATGCCGATGGTCATGGCCTCGTGCCCGGCCGCCGGCTGGGCCCGGTAGGTGCCGAGCAGCCGGTCCCACCAAGGCAGGTTGAAGCCGAAGTTGCTGTTGGTCTCGGCCGGGACCGTCGAGTGGTGCACCCGGTGCATGTCCGGGGTCACGACGAACAGCCGCAACACCCGGTCCACCGCCAACGGCAGGCGCAGGTTGCCGTGGTTGAACATGGCGGTCGCGTTCAGCACCACCTCGAAGATCACGACCGCGACGGGCGGGGCGCCGAGCACCACCACCGCGGCCAGCTTGACCCCCATGGAGAGCACGATCTCGATGGGGTGGAAGCGGGCGCCGGTGGTGACGTCGAAGTCGAGATCGGCGTGGTGCATGCGGTGCAGGCGCCACAGGGCGGGCACCGCGTGGAACATGACGTGCTGGAGGTAGATGAGCAAATCGAGCGCGACCACGGTGGCGACGACGGCGAGCGCGGCCGGCACCTGAACCGCGTTGAACAGGCCCCAGCCATTGTCCTTTGCGTACCAGGCCATGCCGACCGCGGCGACCGGGAACAGCAGCCGCAGCACCACGGTGTTCAAGGCGACGAGACCGAGGTTGCTGGGCCAGCGCCGCCAGCGCGAGAAGCGCCGCGCCCGGCGCGGGCTGAGCGCCTCCCAGGCCGCGACCAGGACCAGCACGCCCAGGAATATCCCGAGCCGGATCGCCGTTTGGTTGTCGAGCATCACGTCGGCCATGGCGTCGTTGCCTTCGATATCACCCCAGCAGCAGGATCACAATCCCGCCCACGACCAGCAGGACGCCGGTCACCTCGAGCCGGGTCGAGCTTTCGCGGAAGATCAGGTGGGCGGCGATGAAGGTGAACACCAGCTCGATCTGGCCCAGCGCCCGCACGTAGGCCGCGTTCTGCAGGGTCATGGCGGTGAACCAGCCGACCGAGCCGAGCATGCCGACGATCCCGACCCAGAGCGCCACCGGCCAGGCGGCGAGCACCTGCTTGAGCTGCCCCGGCTCGCGCCAGATCAGGTAGGCGCCCATCACCAGGGTCTGGAAGCAGAGCACGCTGGCCAGGGTGAAGGCGGCCTGGATCACCACCCCCTCGCCGCCCAGCGACAGGGACGCGGCCCGGTAGGACACCGCCGAAATCCCGAAGCAGGCGCCCGAGGCGAGACCGATCAGCGCCGTGCGCTCGGTCCAGGCGGTCAGCAGCCGGCCCAGGCCGAGGCTGCTCTGGGCGGAGGACAGCACCATCACGCCGACCAGAGAGACCAGGATCGCGACCACCGCCGCGCCGGAGAGCTGGTCGCCGAGGATCACCAGGCCGAAGATCGCGGTCTGCACGGTCTCGGTCTTGGAATAGGTGGTGCCGACCGCGAAGTTGCGGAACGAGAACAGGGTGACCAGCAGCGCCGTGGCCACGATCTGGGCCAGGCCGCCGGTCACGGTATAGAGCGCGAAGGTGGCGTGAGGCGCGGGCAGGGTGAAGCCCGGCGCCGCCGCCAGCCCGGCGACGTAGAGCAGGGCGAAGGGCAGGGCGTAGATGAAGCGCGCGTAGGTGGCGCCGCCGGTGCTCAGGCGCCCCTTGAGGTGCTTCTGCAGCATCGAGCGCAGGTTCTGCAGGAACGCCGCGGCGATGGTGATGGGAATCCAGAGCTCGATCTCGTGCCCCCTTTCGAGCGCCCGTGTCGAACCAGGCACACCGCACACCTTGTGCCGCAGCCGCGCGGCCCGGTAAAGCCCGCGCGAATCGATTCGCGCTTTCAGGGAGATAGCTAGTCGGCCGCGCCGTGACTTTCGAGCAGCTCGGCGACCGCCCCATGGCCCGCGGCCCGGGCGAGACCGAGCGCGGACATGCGCTCTATGTCCCGCGGCGTCAGGTCGGCGCCGCGGCGCAGGAGCAACCCGACCACTTCGAGATGGCCGTTCTGGGCCGCCTCGGAGACAGGGGTGCGCAGATAAGTGCCGGTTGCGTCGATGTCCGCGCCGCGCCGCAACAGCAGCCGGACGATCTCCTCATGACCTTCCCGCGCGGCCAGGCTCAAGGCCGTGGTGTGGCCGTACAAGGTGGCGTCGATGGCGGCGCCCTCGGACAGCAGCAGCTCCACGGTCCCGGCATGGCCGCGCCGCGCCGCCATGTGCAGCGGCGTGGTGCCGCCGACCGCGCGCGCCCGCACCTCGGCGCCGCGGGCGATCAGGAGCCGCGCGATCTCGTCATTCCCGGCGTATGCGGCGACGTGAAGCGCCGTGGTGCCGTCGATCTCCGCGCGCCGATCGACGGCGGCCCCCTGGTCGAGGAGATAGTTGAGCAACGCCATGTTGCCGGCCGCGACCGCCTCGTGGAGCAGGGTGTCGCCGACTTGGGCGCGCGGCGCAGGCGCCAAGGCGGCCAAATTGACCAGAACCACCAGCGTCGCGACGCCGAGGCGAATCACCGGCCGCCCCCGCCGGGGCTACCCGCCCTACTGCGGGTTGCGCGCGGTGATGACCCAGGAACTCGACGGCAGGACGATGCCCTCGTCGGTCTCGTATTTGCCCAACTCGGCCGTGAGCGCGGCGGTGATCTCGGCGCGCTTGCTTTCGGCCTCCTCGCCGGCCTCGCGGAACACCTCGCCGGCCGGGCCGAGGGCGAGCTGGAAGCCGACCGCGTCGTCCGGCGAATTGCCGACCATCAGCGGCGCGTCGACGCGCTCGAACGCGATGCCGGTATAGCCGGAGATCTCGAGCTGCTTGGTCACCATGTCCTGGTTCGCCATGGAGAAGGGGCCGGGGCCGCAGGTGCGCGCGTCGTCCCCCGGCGGCGGCAGGAACCGCAGCACGATCTCCTTGGCCATGCCGAGCCAGGGATTGTCCTCGATCCCCCGCCACACGATCATGGTCATGGTGCCGCCGGGCTTGAGCGCGCGCCGCATGGACTTGAGGCCGGCCACCGGGTTCTCGAAGAACTGGGTGCCGAAGCGCGAGAAGCAGAAGTCGAATTCGCCCTCGAAGGGGTAGAACTGGACGTCGGCCTCGACGAACTCGACGTTGTCGACGCCCGCCGCCGCGGCGTCGCCGCGGGCGATCTCCAGGAAAGCCTCGCAGCAGTCGATGCCGAGCACCGAACCGCTGGGCCCGGCGCGCTTGGCCAACGCGATCGCCGTATCGCCGAAGCCGCAGCCGACGTCCACCACCCGGTCGCCCTCATGCACTTCGAGCGAGGGGAAAATCTTGGCGCTGTGGTGGGTCAGGCCGCCGACCAGGACGTGGCGGTACTTGGTGAACTTGGGAACCAGTATCTCGTTCCAGAAGTCGACGAACTCGGTATTGGCTTCCTGGGTATCGAACATGGCGGCCTCCGATTCCTGATCACCCCATTCAAACGCGATCAGCCCCCGAAAGTCCAGGGCCGCGCCCGCGCGCTATCTTTTGCGGCCACCCTTGCCACCCTTGCCGCCCTTGCCGCCCTTGGCGCGCTGGCGCGCCAAATCCTCGATCAGGGCGTAGGTGGCGCGCAGGCCCATGGCCTCGCCGCCCTCGGGCCGGCCGGGGCGGCTCGTGAGGTTCCAGGCCATGACGTCGAGATGCACCCAGGGCGTCTCGGGCCGGACGAACTCGGCCAGGAACAGCGCCGCCGTGATCGCGCCGCCGTAGGGCCCATTCGAGACGTTGTTGAGGTCCGCGACCTGGCTGTCGAGCTGGCACCGGTAGGGCTTGTGCAACGGCAGGCGCCAGACCGGGTCGCGCGCCGCCAGGCCGTGGGCGAGCAGCGCCTCGGCGAGGGCATCGTCGTTGCAGAACATGGCCGGCAGGTCGGTGCCGAGGGCCACCCGCGCGGCGCCGGTGAGGGTCGCGAAATCGACGATCAGGTCCGGGTCCTCGCGATCCGCCTCGGTCAGCGCGTCGCAGAGCACCAGCCGGCCCTCGGCGTCGGTGTTGCCGACCTCGACGCTGAGACCTTTGCGGGTGGCGAGCACGTCGAGCGGCCGGAAGGCATCGCCCGAAACGCTGTTCTCGACCGCCGGCACCAGCACCCGCAGGCGCAGTGGCAATCGCGCGGCCATGATCATGGATGCCAGGCCGAGCGCGTGGGCCGCCCCGCCCATGTCCTTCTTCATCAGCTTCATGCCGGCGGCGGATTTCAAATCCAGGCCGCCGCTGTCGAAACAGACCCCCTTGCCGACCAAGGTCACCCGCGGCCCGGTGGCGCCCCAGCGCAGGTCGATCAGCCGCGGCGCGCGGGCAGAGGCCCGGCCGACCGCGTGGATCGCCGGATAGTTCTTCTTGAGCAGGGCCGCGCCGGTGGTGACCGAGACCTTGGCCTTGTGGCGCCGGGCCAGGGTGACGGCCGCCTCCGCCAGCTCGGCCGGCCCCATGTCGCCGGCGGGGGTGTTGATCAGGTCGCGCACCAGATAGGTCGCCACCATCGCCCGCT
>JACZVL010000097.1 GCA_022572685.1 Pseudomonadota bacterium | reverse complement strand
CGCCCAATGGCTGGTCGAGAAGAATGGCTTCCTGAGCCCCAATCGGGCCAGAGAGAAGTGGAACGCGGCGAGGTCAGTCAGGCCCGCCGCATGACAAACTTGTGTCCAGGAAACCGGGTGCGGTACATCCGGTGATATAGATCAGGAGTACTTTTCCGATGGAATAGCTGAGGATCTGACAACGGCTCTGTCGCGCATTGACTGGTTATTTGTGATCGCGCGGAACTCGGCGTTCACCTACAAGGGCGAAGCGGTGGATGTGAAGCGAGTGGGGCGCGAGCTAGGCGTTCGCTATGTACTGGAGGGCAGCGTGCGACGAGCCGGGAACCGAGTGCGAATTAACGCCCAATTGATTGACACAGGGAGCGGTCGGCACATCTGGGCGGAGCGGTTCGACCGCCAAATGGAAGATGTCTTTGAATTGCAGGACGACATCGTGGCGAGAATCGCAGCAACACTTGGACCCGAAATCACCCTGGCGGAGATCGAACGGGCACGAGGCAAGCGACCGGGCGCTCTCGATGCATGGGATCATTACTTGCGCGCGATTACCGCCTATCACAAGTTAACCAAGGACGATGTCGCCGAAGCAATTTCCCTTCTAAACAAGGCGATCGAAGTCGATCCCGAGTTCGCTAACGCCTATGCGTTGCTTGGTCTTTGTCACCTCCACAATGGGATGTATGGGTGGGTTCGGCCAGCACGCCAGGCGTTTGAGAAAGCCCGGCGCATCGCCAAGGATGCGGTTCTACTTGCTCCGTCAAGCCCGGAGACGAACCAAGCCCTGGCTTTCGTGCTGCTATGTACCGGGGATGCTGAGCAGGCCGTTACCGCCGCGCGGCTAGCAATCGATCTCAACTCAAATTTTGCTGAAGCCTATGCGACCCTCGGCCATGCTCTTATATTTTGCGGCGACTTGGAGGAGGGCTTGGCCGCTTGCCAGCGGGCGGCGCGCAACAGTCCACGCGATACTCGGGGAAGCTGGCTGTATAACGCGATGGGGCACGCTTATTTCATGCTCGGCGACTATGAGCAAGCAATCGATGTGTCAAAAAAGGGTCTCTACCAAGACCCTTCACGCTTTGGGGCGATGATAACGTTGGCCGGATCGTATGCTTGCCTGGGCCGTGAGGCGGAGGCTAAATGCTCTATTGACGAATTGCTTCGTCTCATTCCGCGCTACTCTCTTCGGGCGCTGAGCAAGAATCCGATGTTTGTTCGTCCCGAACATATCGATAAATTGGTCGAAAGTTTACGCCTTGCTGGGTTGCCGGAATGACCGCTCCGGGTCAATCTGAGACCTTCGCCGGGCCCAGTCCGCACGCCCGAAGCTGGGGGTGGACCGGACATAAACACGCAATAACCGGACACCGCCACTCGCAACACCAGTTAAGCAGGCCACTCACTATTTGAATCACAGTAGCGGCCTACCAGCGCAGCACCGGCAGCGCGGCGGTTGGGACCTCTCCGGCGGCGGCGCAGAGCGCTTCCAGGCGCGCGGGCTCCACGTTGCCCTGGGCGTCCGCGCCCAGCGCCTCGCCCTGCAGGCCGCCGGTGATGAAGAGGCCGTCGATGCCGGCCGCCCTGGCGCCGGCGATGTCGGTGCGCAGCGAATCGCCGATCGCGGCGATGCGGCCGCGCGCCGGCGCCGCGATCAGGGCGAAGCAGTCCTGGTAGATCTCGGGGTGCGGCTTGCCGTGGTAGCGCACCTCGCCGCCCAACTCCTCATAGGCGCGCGCGATCGTCCCGGCGCAGATCTCGCGGCGGCCGCCGCGAATCACCTCGAGGTCCGGATTGGCGCAGACCATGGGCAGGCGCCGGCCGAGCGCGGCGCGCAGCAGCGCGTCGTAGCGCGCGGGCGGGTCCCCGAAGTCGAGCGTGCCGGTGTTGAGGATGAAATCGGCCTGGGCCGGATCCTCGACGAAGTCGTAGTCCAGGCCGTCGCGCATGCCCCGGTCCCGCGCCGGCCCCAGGTGGTGGCAGCGGCGCCCGAGCGCCCGGTACCAGGGATCGTCGCGCCGGGCCAGGTGCCGCCAGGCCGCCTCGCCCGAGGACATCACCCCATCGCAGAGTTCGCGCGCGATGCCGAGCTCGGCGTTGCGCGCGGCCACCTCGGCGGCGCGGCGCGGCGCGTTGGACAGGATCACCACGCGCTTGTCGTGGGCGCGCAACTGCTCCAGGCAGGCGACCGCCTCGGGGAAGGCGCGAACGCCATCGTGCAGGACGCCCCAGAGATCGATGACGAAGGCGTCGTAGCGCTCGGCGAGGTCGGAAAGGCCGTGGTGGATCGGGATCATGGGTCCAACAAAGTTCTGCGCGCCGGACCTTGTGCCACGGCGCGGGGCGCCATGAAAGGACTCGTCGGAGGCGGCGCCGGTCAGGCTACCGGATATATCAAAGATCCTTGATATCGAGCCATGGACCCCGTTGTCCGATTGGGGCTGGGCGACCCGTCTCGCGGTATGCAGGTGTCGAGGGTTGCGCCGGATGGTCCGGTGCCTGGCCTCATGCACTGGCCTCATGCATGGGAGACGGGTCATGGGAAAGACGATCACGTTCGTGGGCTTGGACGTTCACAAGAACAACCTTTCGGTGGCGCTGGCCGAGGGCGGCCCGCGCGGCGCGGCACGGTTTGTGGGGACTATTCCGAACCCGCCGGGCGCCCTGAGCAAACTGGCCGGGACGTTGGCGGACAAGGGGGCCAGGGGAGGCAGGCTTCGCTTCTGCCATGAGGCCGGGCCGTGCGGTTACGGGGTCTGGCGCCACCTGGGGGCGCTGGGCCCTGACTGCGTGGTGGTGGCGCCGTCGCGGATTCCGCGCAAGCCCGGCGAGCGGATCAAGACCGACCGCCGCGACGCCCTGGGCTTGGCGGAGAGGCGCAGCGGCAGCTGGGGTCAGGTCTTGCATTGCCACATTTGCCGGGTCGCGGGGCTGAATCGGCCAAGATCAGAAGTAAATGGGCCGCCCGCCCCCGTTTCCGCGCCGCCCAACCGGAAATGTGGCAATGCAAGACCTGACCCCATCCCGATATGTGGCAATGCAAGACCTGACCCTATATCCCTAATCCCGCCGCCGCTCCTTCCAGGCCCTTGCGGTTTCCGCCAGCGCGCGGCCCTGCACCCTTGCGATGGCGCACTCGTCGCCGCTGGGGCGGGTTCCCGGCACCCGCGAGAAGGTGCCGGCGCCGAGGGTATTGCCGCCGCCGTGGCGCTTGGGGTCGGTGACCTCGGGCAGGCGCGCACCGACGGTGACCAGCGTCACGCCGAAGAACGACAGCGCCATGTAGATGCTTAAGATCGCCGGCTCGTTGGCCAGGCCGTTGCCGCCGCCGGTGAACACGGTGACCGGCTTGCCGAACATGGCCGGGTTGGGTTGCGCCGGCTGATCGGGCGCGCTCAGCGTATAGAGGTTGGCGGTGGTGTCGAGGAAGTACTTGGCCGCGTAGCTCATGTTGCCCCAGTAGACCGCCGAGCCGAAGGCGAAGCCGTCGCAGTCGAGCATGTCGTCGGTGCTGGCCACCGGGAGCGCGGCGAAGGCCTCCTTGCGCGCCGGCAGGTTGGTCATGGTGACCGGCCCCTGGCCCGGCAGCTCCGGAATCTGCTTGAGCGCCGCGGTGCAGCCGTCCAGGCTCTCGATCCCTTCGGCGATGGCGGCGGCCAGCTTGGCGGTGTGCCCGGTGACGCTGTGGAAGATCACGTTGATTCGAGTCATAGGATTTTTCCCTGCCCTTTTCTCCTCCCGAACCCGCAGTATAGGGTCGGGCCGCGGCGATCCAAGAGGCGCCGGGACCTGATACCAAGGAGCGCTGATAATGACCCTTAGAGATCGCGTGGGCGATCCGCCGGGCAGGAGGGGGGCCGCAGGCGATGTGGGACATCGGCAAGGCCTCCCGACGCACTCCGGCGGTTCGCCCACGCGACCGGAACGGCGGCTTCCCAAGGCTTTCGGCAAGGAGCGCGTGGCGTGGCGATGCGGGGCATCGCGAGCCGCGGGCGACGCTGCCCGAAAGCCTTGGGAAGCCGTCTCTATGAGTCATTATCAACGCTCCTTGGTATGAGTACAACGGGGAGGCAAGTTTCATGACTCACGGCATGGTCTGCGCGCCGCAGCCCGAGGCGGTCGAGGCCGGGGCGCTGGCGCTGAAACGCGGCGGCAACGCGGTCGACGCGGCGATCGCCTGCGCCCTGGTGCAGACCGTGGTCGATCCGCAGATGTGCGGCATCGCCGGCTTCGGTTCCCTCCAGCTCTACCTGCCGGGCGCGGGGGTGCACGGCTGCATCGATTTCCACGGCCGCGCCCCGGCGGCGGCCCGGCCCGAGATGTGGGCCGATCTGGTGGAGTGGGAGGCCGAGGACGGCTTCGGCTTCAAGCTGCGCGGCCGGGTCAACGACCTGGGCTACCAGGCGGTCACCACGCCCGGCAGCCTCGGAGCCTTCCACCAGGCGCTGACCCGCCACGGCACCCTCGACTGGAAGCAGGTCCTGGAACCCGCCATCGCGCTGGCCGAAGAGGGCTTCATGATCCGGCCCCACGTCCACGACTTCTGGACCCGGGCGGAGAAATTCGGCCTGGCCGATCCTATCGAGCGCCTGCGCCTGACGCCCTCGGGCCGGCGCATCTATTTCGACCAGGCGGGCGAGCTGCGCGCGCTCGGGTCGATCCTCAAGAACCCGGACATGGCGCGCACGCTCAGGCGCATCGCGGACGGCATCGAGGTCTTCTACCAAGGCGAGATCGCCGAGCAGATGGCCGCCGACATGGCGTGCAACGGCGGCCTGCTGACCGTCGAGGACATCCGCAACACCCGGCCCGAGGACACCGAGCCCCTGTGGGGCGAATATCGCGGCTACCGCATCGCCAGCAACCCGCCGCCCGGCGGCGGGATCATGGTGATCGAGATGCTGCAGATGCTCGAGCATTTCGACCTTAAGGCACTGGGCCACAACTCGCCGGACTACATCCGCATCGTCTCCGAGGTCATGAAGCGGGCGACCGTGGACAAGGACCGCCACGTCGGCGATCCCAGGTTCGTCGAGGTGCCGTTGGAGCGCCTGCTGTCGCGCGACCATGCGGCCGGGCAGGCGGCGGCGATCCGGCGTGGCGAGATCGCCCGGGTGCCGCGTTTGGGCGCGGATAGCGAGTCCCCCGCTATCGAATCCCCCGCTATCGAATCCAAGAACACCACCCAGGTCTCGGCCGCCGACGAACACGGCAACCTGGTTTCCATGACCCACTCCCTCGGCATGCCCTCGGGCGCCATCACCGAGGGCCTGGGCTTCATGTACAACGGCTGCATGTCGGTGTTCGACCCGCGGCCCGGGCGGACCGGTTCGATCGCGCCGGGCAAGGCGCGCTTCACCGCCATGGCGCCGACCATCGTGTTCGAGGGCGAGACCCCGCGCCTGGTGCTCGGCGCGCCGGGCGGCACTTTCATCACCATGGGCATCCTGCAGACCATTCTGAACGTGATCGACTTCGGCATGACCGCGGGCGAGGCGGTGGCAGCACCCCGCTTCTGCACCACCAGCGAGGTCATCGACGTGGTCAACCGCATCCCGCGTTTCGTCACCGACGAGCTCGAGGCGCGGGGCTATCAGGTGCGGCGCAGCTACCGCGGCTACCACTTCGCCGGCGTCCACGCCATCGGCATCGTCGATGGCAAGTGGCAAGGCGGCGCCGACCCCGGCCACGACGGCATGGCGCTGGAGGTCTAGCGGGAACTCCTGGGCCGAGTGCCGACCCCCGTGAAGGACCGCGCCTTGCTTTCCCCACAATGCTCGGTATGGCTGTGTGACCTGACGCTTCGATGAGCGTCGAGAAAGCGGTTCCTAAACCGAGCGACACGAGATGATTCGACAACGCCTGCGCCCGATATTCTCCGAGGAGCTGCGACCGCTACTCCTAGGCCACGTCGTTCTTGCCTTCGCCCTGATTCCGGTCCCGTGGTTTCGAACCGGAGTCGCGGATTTAATGGTGGTAGCCTTACTGTTCCGTTTGCCGCACAGCGCCGCTTTGGCAATGGCGTCCATGTTTTGGCTGTCATTGTTTTCCTTACCCCTGATCCCGCTCTTTCTTGCCTGGTCCCTGCCGGGCGCGAGCCGCGCGGGTCTACCGAAGCGGTCGATCGGTGTCTTGTTCTTACTCATCGCTTACCATCCCTTTCGGTTCTATCTCGAGGGACGGCTTTACGTCGCTGAAACCCAAGCTCTTGTCGCGCGCATTCACGAGCAGTTTCCCATCGTCTGGGCTTTCAAGCACCTGGATACGCCAGCGCTCTTGGGGCTCGTCGTCTGGACCATCCTTCGCCGCCGAACAGCACGACCGGCAGAGAAGATTTGGTTCCACTGGCTGTTGTTTGTTTGTGCTCTCTGGGCGATGGGCGCTTTCTATGATTTTGGCGTCGGTGTATCGCTACTTGTGGATCTACCAGAGCCGACTAGCTGAAATACTCAAGAGCCAGGTCTCATCTCGAAGCTGATCCAACGGCGAGTCGCGTCGGGCCGGAAGGCGTTCTCGATTTGCAGGAGACCTTCGACCGCATCGCGCCATTCGGCTTTCCATGGGAACGGCTTTGTCTTGCTTTCTCCATAATGCGCGTGGAGATTGTGAGGCATTGGCGCGTTCGATGGGCGCGCGAACACAATACCCCGAACGAGGATCGCGAATGATTGTCGAACGCCTGCGCCCGATATTCGCCAAGATCAAAGAACCGATCTCGATCTGGCATCTTGTTTTTGGACTCACCCTGTCACCAATCGCAATGATTCGGACCGGGTGGGGAGAGTTATTACTATTTTTTTTGTTGTTTGGCGCGCAGTTGGAAACTGCGAATATAATCTGGGCTTTTTTCTTTTCGTCATTGGCGTTACTCATTCTGGGCATCATTTTTCTTGTCTGGTCCCTACCCGGCGCCGACCAGCATGGGTTCCCCAAACGCTCGATCGGCGCCCTCGGCCTGCTGCTTGCCTACCACCCTGCCCGACTCCATTTGGAAGGAATTCTCTCCAGCGACAATCCCATTGGGAATGTCGAAGAGATTCACGAGCAGTTTCCCATGGTGTGGGCTTTCAAGCATTTCGATACGCCCTTGTTGTTGGGACTAATGGTCTGGGCGATATTTCGGCATCAAAACGCGAGGTCAAAAGAGAGGATGCTGTTTCACTGGTTGCTTTTTCTTTGCGCTATCTGGGCGGCTAGCGCGCTGAATGATGAGAATGTCGGGTTCATGCTGCAAATTCTTCCTTTAACCAGATGACCGCATCGATCATGAAGCGGGACTAATTTCGAAGTCGATCCATCGGCGCGTGGCATCGGGGCCGAATGCGTTTTCGATTTCTAACAATCCTACGACTGCATCGCGCCACTCAGCTTTCCATTGAAACGGCCTCGCCTTGCCCTGTCTTTCCAGAATCCGAGCCTCCCTATCAAAAGATTTGCCTCGGTCGAAATTATATCCTGGGTCGGTCCAAAGGTGCGTGATCGTACCTGTTACCAACACCTGATCCCCCTGGCGCCGCAATAGGAAATCGCCGGTCGAGGTCACACTGCTGGCGCCAGGACCGAACGCAATCGAAGCTGACTCCGTATCGCCTGAAAGTTCCAATATGATCCAGTCCGCAATGGAAAAACTGATGTCTTTCTTCCAGTGATCCTCGAAATGGGTAACCCGGGCTGCCGCGTTCTTGGCGATTTCCTTGACAGCGAGATATCCGGGCGTACTTTGTTCGGGGGAGATAAAGTTCCGCTCCTTGAATCGCTCGTTGTTCTCCTGAACAGCGTTGCGGATCAGGTCGAACTCCAAGGCTTCGTCCCGGCCGACTTCGATAGAGCTTCCGCTCGCTCCCAAGTAGTGTTCGAAGAAACGCACCGCGAGCTTGAAACCGCGCTTTCGGCCTTCCGCCAGGAGGAGTTGCGTAAATGCCTCCACGCCCTCCAATTCGGTCCGTACGACGCAGGCGAGGTCGCCTTTGAGGCCTTGTTGAATCTTCACATCCGCCGGGTTCTTGATACCGAAGGTTTCGGCGCAGCGCGCCTCGAGGTCGGTGGCGACGGCTTCGTAGAGCACCCTGGCGCGCGCGCGGAGCTGCGTGTTGTGCGGAACACTGGACAGGGCCCGGCCGTTATGGACCCAGAGGTTGCGCGGCGTGAAGTGGGCGGCCAAAACGTAGCCGTTGCCTGGCGCTTTCTTGATCTCGACGTCGAGGGCGATGCCCCAGTCCTGGATGAAGGCCTTCATCACTTCTTTGAGCGCCACCTTGCGCTCGGCGCTCAGAAGGCCCGCGATCGCGCCCTCGATGGCGCCCGGCTCGGCCAGGGTCCCGAGCTTGTAAGGGATGGCCGTACCTTCGAGCACGGCCAATGCCTGGCCCTGGGCCAGGCGGTTGAGCATCGGCCCGATCCGGTTGAGGGGCTGTTTGATATTCATGTCGCGCTGGTCCATGCGGGTGCGCTGGAGCGCCTCGGCGGTCGCCCGGTCGTACTTGCCGGTCACGTGGTCGCCGCGCAAGTAGGGCCGGCTGCGCTTGTCGCGCCGCATGCCGAGCAGGGCCTGAACCAGGGCCACGTCGTGGATTCGGTTGTCTCCGCCTTGGCCGACCCGGCCGGTCAGCGCCGCCGGGCGCGTGGTTGCGAGTCTGGGTGCTGTCATGGTCGGGGGTCTCCATGGCTTCGAGGCTGCGGACATCAGGATAATGTTCCTGGTTCGTTCCAGCATCGAGCCATGGCGCCCAGGCGTCAAGACAGCAAGCTGTGGAAGATCGCGATTTGTTGGATGAAACAGGGGGCGGCGCCGCCCGCCTTCCCGCCTCAGTCGAAGGTGACCACCGCCTTGACCACGTCCTCAAGGCGTCCGCGGGCGATCTCGAAGGTCTTGTCGATCGCATCGAGCGGCAGGCGGTGGCTGATCAGCGGCGCCACCTCGATGCGGCCGCCGGTCACCAGATCCAGGGCCTCGCGGAACGAGGCGTGCCCCGGCTCGTTCTGGGCGCCGTAGTGGGACATCATCTCGGCCCGCTTGCGGAAAAAAGTGTTGAACGGGAAGTCCGCCATGTCGTCCTTGACCGGCAGGCCGAACAGGCCGAGCCGGCCGTCGAGGCTCACCATCTCGACCGCCTGGCGCCGGGTCTCGTCCTGGCCGGCGGCCTCGATCACCAGGGCCGCGCCCCGGCCCCCGGTCAGGTCCTGGACCGCATCGACCACATTGTCGGCGTTAGGGTCGAGCACCACCTCGGCGCCGTAGCGCTTCGACAACGCGCGGCGGTTGGCGAGCGGCTCGGTGGCGATGACCCGCCCCACGCCCCGGTGCCGCAGCATCCAGGTGAAGAACAGGCCGATGCTGCCCTGGCCCAGGACCACCGCGGTCTCCGGAACCTCGGCCGGCATGAACCGCTTGAGCGCGAAGATCACGGTGCCGAGCGGCTGGGCCAGGACCAACTGCTCGGACACTCCCTGGCCCGCCATGGTAGTATCGAGCGGCAGCAGGAACTCCGGCCCCAGCACCTGATAGTCGGCGAAGCCGCCGGCGTGGCCCATGTCGGGCACGGTCAGCACCGCCTGCCCGGGCGCGAAGCCCTCGGCCCGGCTCTCGACCACCTCGCCGACGCCCTCGTGGCCCGGGTAGCCATGGGGGCAGGGGAAGCTGTCGTCCTGAAGCGGCAGGAAGACGTGGTGCAGATCGCTGCCGCAGAGCGCGGCGCAGATGGTCTTGACCAGGACCTGACCGGGCGCCGGCGCCGGCTCCGGCGCCTCGACGCATTCGATCGCGCCGGGGGCGCGTACCAGCGCGGCCCTCATGATTCGGCTCTCTCGATCGCCGCGACCACCCGCTCCGGGGTGATCGGCAGCTCGAACACGCGGGTGCCGATGGCGTCGGCGACCGCATTCGCGATCGCGGGTGCGACCGGGGTCAGCGCCGGCTCGCCGATGCCCTTGGCGCCGAACGGGCCGAGCCCGCTGCGCGATTCCAGGATGATCGACTGCACTTTGGGCATGTCCATGGCGGTCGGGATCAGGTACTCGCTGAACGACGGCGTCATCAGTTGGCCTTCCCGGTAGATCATGGCCTCGCTGAGCGCGAAGCCCTGGCCCTGGGCGGCGCCGCCCTCGATCTGGCCGGCCACCGCGGCCGGGTTGATCGCCTGGCCGACGTCGTGGGCGCCGATACTCTTCAGCACCGTGACCTCGCCGGTCTCGGTGTCGACCGCGACCTCGATGGCGTGGGCGCCGAAGACGTAGTCGGGATGGACCCGGCCCTGGCCGGTTTCGGGGTCGATCTCGTCGGTAAAGGGGGCGCGGAACATGGCCAGTTCCGAGCGGTGGATGCCCTCGGCGGCACAGAGGGCGACCAGGTCCTCGAGCGTCATCGACCGGTCCGGCGCATCGATCACGAAGGCGCGGGATTCGGCGAGATCGACCGCGCCCGCCTCGACGCCGAATTCCTGCGCCGCGCGGGCGACCAGGCGGCCGCGCACCGCTTCCGCGGCCAGGCGCGCGGCGTTGCCGCTCATGTAGAGCGCGCGGGTCGCCGTCGTGGTGCCGGCCAGCGGCGTGGTCGCCGAATCGCTGTGGTAGATCTTGACCTGGTCGAGGGCGACGCCGAGCAGCTCGGCCGCGATCTGCGCCAACGCCGAGACCTGGCCGGCGCCGATGTCGGTGACCCCCGAGCGCACCACCACGGTGCCGTCCATCTCGACCCCGACCCAGGCCTCGGAAGTGTCGTGCAGCCAGGTGATGCGGCCGTAGCTCTGCTGATAGGCGGCGACGCCGCGGCCGGTCTTCACCGGCCCGTCGTCCGGCGTCGGTTCGCCCAGCGCCGCCCAGGCCTGGGTCATGCAGTCGTCGGACCAGACCGCGCTTTCGATCGGAGTGCCGGTCGCCAGCGGGTCGCCGGTGGAGAGGAAATTGCGCCGCCTCAACTCCAGGCGGTCCATGCCCAGCGCCTTGGCGATCTCGTCCATCTGCTGCTCGTGGGCGACGCAGGCCTGGGCCGCGCCGAAACCGCGGAACGCGCTGGTATACATGTTGTTGGTGGCGACCGCGCGGGCGTCGACGCGCAGGTTGTCGACCCGGTAGGGCCCGGGTGCCGCGACCGTGCCGTAGAGCAGCACGTAAGGGCTGAGGAACACATAGGCGCCGGCGTCGGCGGTGATGTCGACCTGGAGCGCGGTGATCTTGCCGTCCTTGGTGACCCCGGTCTTGTGGCGGATCACGAAGGGATGGCGCTTGCCGTGGCCGAAGAAGGAATCCTCGCGGCTGTAGGCGAGGCGCACCGGCCGGCCGGTCGCCTGGGCGAGCAGGGCCAGATAGATCTCGACGGTCACGTCCTCCTTGCCGCCGAAACCGCCGCCGACCATGGCGCCCAGGATGCGCACCTGGTTGTGGGGCACGCCGAGGGCATCGGCGATGAAGCGGAAGTGCTCGATCACCTGGGTCGAGACCCGGATGTTGATGACCTCGTTCTCGTCGACCCAGGCCAGGCCGACCTCGGGCTCGAGGAAGGCGTGCTCGACGAACTGGGTGCGGAAGGTGTTCTCGACCACCAGATCGGCGGCGGCGAAGCCGGCCTCCGGGTCGCCCTTGCGGATCTTGCAGGTCGAGACCACGTTGTCCGTGCCCTGGACCAGGGGCGCGCCGGGCTTGAGTGCGTCCTCGGGGTCGTAGACGCCGGGCAGCGGCTCCAGCTCGACCTCGATCAGCTCGGCGGCCTGTTCGGCGAGGTGAAGCGTCTCGGCGGCGATCAGCGCCAGCGGCTCGCCGTGGTAGCGGACCCGCTCGCGCACCAGGATCTGCTGGTCGGTATCGAGC